>JBKQUU010000212.1:0-24277 GCA_052325485.1 Acidimicrobiales bacterium
TGAAGGTCCTGCTCATGCACCCAGGCCAGGACTTTGAGGTCGACCGCCAGCTCCCGCCCGAGGCCGAGGACCTGGTAGAGGACCTGGGCCTCGGCACCCTGTTCGCCGCCATGGCCGGCGGTGACAAGTTCGTCCTGGCCGTAGCCAGGGCGGCCGTCCTGTCCCCGTTACCCGGCCCCGAAGAGATCTTGTACCGCCAACGTGCCCTGGCCGACTGCGCCGCTCGCCCCCAGTTCGCTAAAGACCTTTACTCCCTGGCCACCGACGCCCTGGAAGGCCACAAGAAGGTGACGTTCTGGAGCCTGAACATAACGCCCGAGAGCCTGCGCTATTACTCAGTCCAGTCGCTCGAGCTACTTTTGGGCCACCTCCTGCGCTTGAGGCGCTTGGCTGAGGCGCACAGCCAGGAGCTGGCTTCCCCCGCGTTCACGCGGCTGTGCTCCATGCTCCTGAGCGAACTTGGTGACGAGTACCTGAGGGCCCTCGGCAGCCACCTGAGCGAGCTCAAGCTCGCCCGCGGCCTCGTTATGAGCGCCCGGCTCAGCCCGGCCAGCAGGGGTGCGGCCTATGTGCTGCACAGGGCGCCGGCACGCGGGTTGCGGGGGCGGCTGTCCCGGCGGGGCCACGCCAGTTACAGCTTCACCATCCCCGAGCGGGACGACAATGGTGCGCGGGCGCTGGGCGAGCTCCACGCCCGAGGTGTGAACATCGCCGCCAACGCCCTGGCCCAGTCCGTTGACCACAACCTTGGCTTTTTTACTTCCCTCCGCGCCGAGCTCGCCTTTTACATCGGGTGCCTCAACCTGCAAACGGCCCTGGTGGCCAAGGGGGGACCGGTCTGCACCCCGGTCCCGTGGCCCGTTGAGCACCCCGGGCTGCGGGCCGAGGGGCTCTACGACCCCTGCCTCAGCCTCGGTACGGACGGGCGTGCTGTCGGCAACGACGTGAGCGCCGACGGCAAGGCGCTGGTCGTGGTGACCGGGGCCAACCGAGGAGGCAAGTCCACGTTCTTGCGCAGTACGGGCCTGGCCCAGCTCATGATGCAGGCCGGCATGTCCGTGCCCGCCAGCTCCTTTGCCGCCGGCGTCTGCCCTCGGGTCTTCACCCACTTCAAGCGCGATGAGGGGCCGGCCATGACGGGGGGCAAGTTGGACGAGGAGCTGGCCCGGATGAGCGTTACCGTCTCTCGGGTGACGCCCGGGTGCCTATTGCTGTGCAATGAGCCCTTCGCCTCGACGAACGAACGCGAAGGCTCCGACATCGGCCGCCAGGTCCTCCTCCCTCTCACTGGTGCCGGCGTTAGGGTCGTCGTGGTGACCCACCTGTTCGACCTGGCCGAAAGCCTTTTCGACAGGGGCGCGGGCAATGCTGTTTTCATGCGCGCCCCGCGACAAGCGGGAGCGCCACCGTTCAAGCTCGTCGAGGGCGCACCGGAACCTACCGCCTACGGCGAGGACGTCTACAGGAGGGTCTTCGGCCACGAGGCGGCCGACGTGCCGGGGACGTCCTCAGCCGAGACGGGCGACACGTGAGCAGGCCGCCGGCGCCGGCCGAGGGCCCAGGGCGGGACAGTGGCCGTGGGTACGCCCGTATATACCTGGTCCGTCACGGTCGGACTGCCCTGAACGTGGCGGGTGCCCTACGGGGCCACATTGACGTTCCTCTCGATGCCGTCGGGTGCCATGAGGCGTCCCTCTTGGGGGCCGAACTGGCCCCATGCCAACTGCGGGCGATCGTCTCGAGCCCGCTCCAGCGCGCCGTCCAGACCGCCAGCCCTTTGGCACAGTTGACGGGTCTGGTCACCCGGACGGACCAACGCTTGACCGACCGGGGTTACGGCGAGTGGGCGGGGGTCAGCGCCACCGAAGTCATCGCCCGGTGGGGTTCGGTCGGTGCCGCCCCGGGCGTTGAACCTGCGGCCCAGGTGCGCGACCGAGCGCTGGCGGCACTGGAAGACATCGCTGGGACTGCCTGTGGGGCCAGCGCGGTAGTGGTGAGCCACCAAGCCGTGAACCGGATAGTCCTGGTGGGACTGGACCCCGGTCTGGGGCCGCCCGACGAGCTACCACAAGAGACGGGATGTTTCAACACCATCCAGTGTTACGCGGAGCCCGGCGGCCGGCTCACGTGGGACGTCCTCTCTGTCAACAAGCTCCCGCCAGAGGTGGGCGGGCGCGGCCCCGAGCGGGATCCCCGGTCCGACGCTCCCGGGTGAGGGCGACGCCGGCAGACCTGTTGGTCTGGGGCTTCCCACCGGTGCGGGCGCATGGGTACCCTGGCCGGCGATGGTCAGCGACACAGACATCGCTCGGATGACCGAGGCCTGCCGGGCGCTGCCGGAGCCGGTCGGCGATTACTCCGTTGACGACTACCTCACCAACCTCGTGGCCACTGTCGTCGACTTCCAGACCCAAACCACCGCTGTGGAACGAGCTTTAGAGCACTTCTCGACCCGTGCCCGCCCGGCTCTCGACGACCTGGACGACCTCGTGGAGCTGATGGGCAGTTCCCGGCCGATCAGGCCGGCAATACCGCCCTAGCGCAACGTCTGTGGGGCTATGACATGTGGACGCGTGCCCAGATGCTCCGGGATCTCGTCGGCTACTTCGCCAGCATCGGTGTCACCGACCAAGCTGGCCTGCGCCGGTGGGCCAGCAACGCCACCTTCGACGGCGACTTCAAGGGTAGGGTCAGAGGCCTTGGCCCCGCGGTGTTCCAGGGGCTAGTCATGCGCCAGGGCGTCGACACCGTGAAGCCTGACGTGCACCTTCACCGCTTTGTCGCTGGCGTCGTTGGCAGAGCGCTGAGCGGAACCGACGTCGTTGAGCTGGTTGTCGCCGCTGCCCGCCGGCTTGGTCGGCCGGCTCATCGCCTCGACTGGGCCATATGGGAAGCCGGTCGTGCCCGCATCGGCTCGGGGACAACGAGCGCAGTCGGTCCTCAACTCCAACTGCCAACCAAGCCGAGGGGGCCCGGTCGCACCAAGGGTCAATAGCCAGGGCGTGCGGGTTACTACCCATGGCCGCCAAGTGTGGTGCCTGAGGCCGGATATATCGTTGGCGCTCACCGCGACGTCCGACGAGACTGTGCCGCGTGCCTCGCAGCAATGTCGCCGTGGCGTGCTGTAGGCGGTCCGGGGAGGCGAGCCCGACAGATCTCTACCCCGACCCCGACGCGGCCCCCCTGCGGGCAGCTCTCGGCGAGCTCGGCGCGCGCTCGACGTTGGTGTCATGGGACGACCCGGCCGCGGAGTGGGGAACGTTCTCTCACGTCGTGGTGAGCAGCACCTGGGACAGCGTGGACCGTCCGGCCGAGTACCTGGCCTGGGCGCGGCGGGTAGCAGCGCTGTCGGATTTGGTGAACCCTGCGCCCGTGATCGAGTGGTGCCTGGACAAAGTGCACCAAAGGGACCTGGCTGTGGCGGGAGTGCCGGTCGTCCCGACAACGTGGGTGGCGACCGATGAGACCTGGACCGCGCTGCCTGCGACCGAGTTCGTGGTCAAGCCCTCGGTCTCGGCGGGCGGCAGGAGCACAGCGCGCTACGCGCCGGGTGACCCCGCTGCCCTTGGCCACGTCCGGGCGCTCCAAAAGATCGGGCAGACGGTAATGGTCCAGGAGTACCTCTCCAGGATCGACGAGGAAGGAGAAGTGGACCTGGTCTTTTTCGACGGGGGTTTTAGCCACGCCGTAGAGAAGAAGGTGGCCCTACTTATCGGCGAGGACATCTCTGACCGGCCGTGGGAACGGATGACCTGGGCCGGCTTGGCCACGCCGAGCACGGACCAGCTCGCCGTGGCGTACCTGACAATTGAGGCCGTCGGCGAGCACGTTGGCTGTGTGCCCGTCTACGGTCGGGTCGACCTCGTTGGTGGGCGCGTCGGCGAGCCGCTCGTCCTGGAAGTCGAGCTCATCGACCCGTACCTATCGTTCGACATGGAGCCGTCGGCGGCTGGCCGGCTGGCGAAAGCCCTCCTTCGTCGATGAGAACCAAAAAAACCCAGGAGAACGCTGAAGAGATCCTGGTCCGCGCCGCCAGTCGATGGGCTACCGGGCTGGGGTGCTGCCAGGTTGAGTGCCCATTATGTGCCACCCGGCCGCCGCGCTCCGGGCCGGTTACCGGGCCCCGGTTGCTACGGCCTTCTTGGTCGGTGGCAGAGATGGCTGGTGACGAGAAAGCTACCTCGGGCACCCGGCTCGTCGCGCGGGCTCTGGCAGCATTGACGGCGCTGACCCGATGAGCGGCTCGTCCCTGTCGGCCCGGGCAGGTGCTCGTCGAGCCCTGGCCACCCGTCTAGCACAGGCCGCGCCTAATGGTGCGCCCTCGCCCATGCGCCTTTACGGGCTGAAGCGCCGCACCCTCAACGCGGTAACTGTTGCCTGTGGCGTGTTTGCCATTTTCACCCTCCTGCCCCTCTGGTGGCTCTTCGTGTCCGCGAGCAAAACGGTGCCCGACTTGAACTCAACTTTCGGGTTCTGGTTCGCCCGGCCCTTTGTCCTTTTCTCCAATTTGGACCACGTGCTCACGGCTAACGGTGGTGTTTTCCTTGTATGGCTGAGGAACACAGCCATTTATGCCGGCCTGGGCGCGCTCGGGGCGACCGGGCTTTCTGCGTTAGCGGGGTACGGCTTTGCCAGGTTCGACTTCCGGGGGAAGAACGCCCTTTTTGTCCTCGTCATGGTGGCCCTCCTCATACCGGTCACGGTCTTTGCGGTGCCGCTGTACCTGGTCTATGCCAAGGTGCACATGGACAGCACGATGCCGGGGATATTTATGCCGTTCATGGTGAGCCCGTTCAGCGTCTACGTCATGAGGATCTACATCGACGGGTCCGTGCCCAAAGGGCTGATCGACGCGGCCAGGGTCGACGGCGCTAGCGAGGCGGTCATCTTCCTGCGGCTCGCCTGCCCCCTGATTGTCCCGGCGCTGGCAACCGTTTTTATGCTCAACCTCGCCATCGACTGGAACAATTACTTCCTGCCGTTTATCGTCAACAACAACCCCCATCTGAGCACCCTCACCCAAGGCTTGCCGATGTTAGGTTATGGCTCCCTCGAGGTGGCCGGGGGGCTCCTCACCATTGTGCCGCTGATGGTCGTGTTCACGGTGCTCCAGCGCTACTGGCGTGGCGGGCTCCTTCTCTCGCTCCTTGACGCGTAGGCCGCCGGCGTCGTGCAAGCTCCGTCGGGCCGAAGGCTCGTCCTTGACGGGCTGCGTTCGTGACCTTCCCCCTCCAGCGGTAAGGAGCTCCGTAAGGGCCGGGGCGTAACATCGAGACGGTGCACGTCCGGTGGTTGACGGCTTTTCTTGATTTCCCAGCCGTCCCGTTAGGCTCCTTTGCGCGAGGGTGCGCGTTCTGGCAGTCGGTCACCTCTTCCAGGCTGTCGCCCGCCAGAGGGCCCTCGGGTGAGTTCGCCACACTGTTGCCGCCCAGGGGTGACGCTTACCTGCGGGTGCAGCGCACGGGCCGCCCCGACGCCCGGTGCCACCTCGACCTACATGTCGACGATGTCGGCGCCGCCGTCCAGGAAGCGGTAGACCTTGGCGCCTTGGCAACGGGCCCGCCGGCCCATCTGGGACTGACATCGCCGGGGGGGTTCCCCTTCTGCGTGGTCAGGGGGGCGGCGAGGCCGAACGTCCGCCACCTGTCGCCTGGCCTGGCGGAGGGCACAGCCTGGTGGACCAGATGTGCGTCGACATTTCTGCTCAGGCGTACGAGCACGAATGCACGTTTTGGTCGGCGTTGACCGGCTGGGAGAGGCGCCCTGGCTCAAGGCCCGAGTTCGAGTACCTGGTCCGTCCGCCGGCGGTCCCGTTGCGCCTCCTGCTCCAGCGCCTCGACGATAACTGTCCCCAACCGTGCCGTGCCCACTTGGACCTTGCCTGCGACGACGTCCTCGCCGAACGCGTCCGCCACCAGGCCCTTGGGGCGGTTGTCGTTCGGGAGATGCCCAATTGGACGACCCTCCTCGACCCAACAGGTCTTGCTTACTGTGTCACTCGGCGTCACCCCGGCAACGGGGACGCTTTGACCGCGCGGCCGGGGGTGTCCCCGGTCGTCCGGAGCGGCTGCTCCAGATATCGGCACCTTCTGCCCACCCTCAAGGCCGGGGCGCGCAAGAGCGCCTTCTCAGCGCGCCCGCTGTAGGACGGCGTGGGCCTCGGCCAGGCAGAAGGCCGTGGGTCGCCGGCCCACTTCGGCATCGGCGTGCTGGCCATGCTCGGGGCGGCGGGTAGCCTCAACCCGTCGTGGTCACGCCGGGCGCCGCCTGCGCCCGGGAGCTCGGGCCGGCCCGGGGCGCGTACGCGACAGCGTTGAGGGCGAAACCAGTACATGACGGTATGCCGGTGCCCTCGATGAGCAGATGTGGCGCATGGATGTCCCGGCCGGGGATAACACAACGAGCACATGGTCGAGCCGCAACCGTCACAGCGACTTGCTCGGCATGCATGCCCGTCTGAACGTGGCGGCTCCGTGGCCCGGCCGGCAGTCAGCCCACCCGAGCCAAGAGGAGCTGGCAGGATCGGTGACGATGGCCAGAACGGACGACGAGCGCGAACGGCTGGCCGCCACTTTCGACAGCGCCAGCGACCTGTACCAGCAGGCCAGGCCGGAGTACCCAGGCGTCCTGTACGACCGGTTGGTCGAAGCAACAGGGCTAGGACCGGGAGCACAACTGCTCGAGGTGGGGTGCGCCACGGGGAAGGCCACCTTGCCGCTGGCCCGCAGGGGGTTCGTCATCACCTGCCTCGAGCCCGGGCCCGCTCTGGCCGCCGCCGCCCGCACCAACCTGTCTGGCTTTGAGGTCCGGGTCGTCCAAGAGCGCTTCGAGCGATGGCCCCCTGACCGGCCCTATGACCTAGTGCTGGCGGCCACCGCGTGGCACTGGGTCGACCCCAAGGTGCGCTATCACAAGGCCGCAGCGGCCCTGCGCCCCCAGGGGTGGCTGGCGTTCTGGGAAGCCGTGCACGTCTTCCCTGACGACGGGGACCCCTTCTTCGGGGAGCTCCAACCCGTGAACGAACAGATCGGCGAGGGCTTGCCTCCAGGAACCACGTCCCCCCGGCCAGGAGAGCTGCCCGAACTAGGTGACGAAGTGGTGGCCAGCGGGCTGTTCGAGATGGTCGATGTCGTCCAGTACGACTGGGAGACCCGCTATGACGCCGAGGGCTACATCAACCTCCTCAACACCTTCTCCGGCCACATCGCCATGGCGGGCTGGCAACGAGACCGTCTTTACGGGGAGGTACGCCGGCGCCTGAGCGAACGGAGCGACAGCACGCTCCGGCGCCATTGGGGTGCCGTGCTGCATATCGCCCGCCGGGCACCCTGACCAGCCGCGCTCTCGTCGAGGCGGAGATCGGTGACGCCCGACGTGCCGCTATGCGTTGGCTCGGGGGGCACAGGCGTCGGCGACCTGTGCAAACTCGGCATTTCTTGGTCTCGTGCCGAATATGAGCAACATTTGACCAAGTCGCGCCGTCAGGTAACAAACATGTTCCCGAGTGCGTGATATGGAGAGCAGTTGACCTTGGGCGCCCCAAGGTGCTGGCGCTGGGGACCTGACCGCATCACGGCGAAGCGCACACCTCGGTGTCGTCGGGCGCCAGGCCTAGATGGGGTGGTCGGCGCGGAGGTCGTGGGCCGGCCCCAAACCTGGTGGTAGCACGAACACCTAACTCTGGTTGGCCCCCTTGTCCACAGTTCAGCCTAAAGCCAAACTGTCGCCGGGAGGTCGTCTTGGGGACCCTGAAGTTGGTTCTGCGCGCCGAGCTGCGCCGTCGTTGGCGGTCGTGGCTGGCCCTGGCGGCGTTGATCGCGCTTGTCGGCGGCTTGGTCCTGGCCGCGGCCGCCGCCGGGCGCCGTACCGCCTCGGCGTTCCCCCGCTTTGTCGGCACGTACGGGTTCGACGCCGCCGTGTACTCCAACCAACCCGTGCCGAAGCTCTCCCAGGTCCCCGGTATCAGCGCCGTAACTGAGCTCATCACCCTGTTCACTGGTCAGCCGACGTGCAGCTGCACTCACCCGGTCAACCCGAATGATTTCAACATTGACGTCGTACCGCCCGCGCCCAGGCCGGTCTCCCGGCTCCTTTCTGGCCACTGGCCTGACCCGTCCAGCCCGGACCAGGTGCTGGCCTCCTTCACCCTGCAGCAAGAGTACGGAGTGCAGCTGGGGACGGTGATACGGGTCCCCCTCTACGCGCCGTCGCAAGCCACGGCCGTCAGCAACGCCACTGGCGCGGGGCCGGCTCCCGAGGGGCCGACCGTCGCCTTGCGCGTCGTCGGTCTCGAGGCGGCCGAGTCAGAGTTCCCTTCCGGTAATACTCCGGAGGACGACGTGTACCCATCACCCGCGTTCGCTCGCACCATCGTCCCGCAGGCGGCTGTCGGCTATACCTACTACGTCGAGCTTCGGGGTGGGGCGGCCGACGTCCCCAACTTTTATAAAGAAGCCAAGGCTCTGGACGTGCCTGGAATCGGTGCGAGCAACCAAGATGCGCTCGCCGCGTTTATCCAAACATCCATCCATCCTCAGGCCGTCGGGTGGTGGCTCCTGGCGGCGCTGGCCGCCGTCGTCGGGTTGGCCGTCCTGGGCCAGGCCCTTTTTCGCCAGAGCGTGGTCGAGAGCGAGGACTATCCGACGCTGAAGGCCATCGGTGCCGACCGCCGCCAGCTGGTCATGCTTGGGATGGCCCGGGCCCTGGTGGTGGCGCTCGCTGGTGGTGCCGGCGCCGTGGTGCTGGCCACTGCTCTGTCCCCGCTGGCACCGCTGGGCGAGGCGCGAACTGCCGAACCCGCCACCGGTTTTGCCTTTGACACGCTTGTCCTATTGCTCGGAGCGCTCGGAACCGTTGTTGTGGTCCTCGCTCTGGGCCTATGGCCGGCGGTGCGGGCGGCGCGTAGCTTGCAGTCGAACGACGAGGCGCATGCGTCCCGTCCGTTCGTGATCGTTGCCTTTCTTGCGGGGATGCGCGTCCCCGTAAGCGCCCTGATCGGCGTCCGTCACGCCGTGGAGCGCAAGACCGGGGACGCCACCGTCCCGGTCGGCAGTGCCCTCCTAGGTTCGGTACTGGCGGTCATGGCCCTGTGCGGGACAGGGGTCTTCGGTGCCAGCCTTTCGCACCTGACAGCCACGCCCAGGCTGTACGGCGACCCCTTCCAACTCAGCTTCAGTTCCAACAACGGGTGGTCGCCCGTATTCATTAGACAGCTCCAGCGCGACAGGGACGTCACCGGGATAACCGAAGGCGTGGCCGGCGAGATCTCTATCAACAAAGTCACTGTGGGAGGGGTGGTGGGAACGAGCGTCCGCGGCCGGACCTGTTCGCGACCGTAAGTGGGCGCCTCCCGAGCGGCGCTGGCCAAGTTGGCTTGGGCGCCACGACGATGCGCCAGCTTGGCGCCCATGTAGGTTCCGTAGTTGACGCCACGATAGGTGCCGGCCGGGGCGAGCAGCGGACCGTGCCGCTGCGGGTGGTCTCTCAGGTATCGTTCCCGGTGTTCGCCGGGGCCGGCGAGGGCCTCGGCAGCGGCCTGCTTTTCAGCCGCGTCAGCTTTGAAGACGCCGCCTGCGCACCGGGCCCTGAGCACGCGCTGTGCCTGAGGAAAGTGGCGGAAGAGCTCAGCAATGGTGGTGGCGGGCTGCTAGTCAGTGTTGTGCCCGGTCCGCTGGGGCAGGCAGACGTCAGCCGCTACCTCAGTCGTTACCAAGCGATCGCCGCCCTTCCTACCGCTCCGACCTCTCTCATCAATTTCGGCGAGGCTGTCAATTTCCCACTAATTTTCGGCGCCATATTGGCCCTGTTCGGTGGTGCCACCCTGGCTCACTTACTGGTGGTGAGCGTGTCACGTCGCCGGCACGAGATCGCTCTTTTGAAGGTGCTGGGGTTCGTGAACGGCCAGGTCGGCTCCGTTGTGGCCTGGCAGGCGACGACGTTGGCGGTGATCGGGGCCGCTGTTGGTACCCCGCTGGGGGTGGTAATAGGTCGGGTGGTGTGGAGAGCGTTCGCTAACAACCTGGGGGCCGTCCCGGACCCGGTCGTGCCGATCTGGCTGCTCGTAGCCTTCGTAGTGGGCGTCGTCGTGACCGCCAACGTCATAGCCGTCACACCCGCACTGGTGGCGACGCGCTCCAGGCCTGTCCAGCTCCTCCGGGTGCAGTGAACCCGGGGGCCGCCTAGGTCGGCCAGATTAGGGACAACGGCCGTTCATTAGCGGCACATGGATATGTGCACCGATTATGTTCTCGTAATTCGACGAGGGACGTCATGATAAGGCGAGAACGACGCTTCACGACTAAAATTCTAGAGAGAAATAACCGGGGATGTGCGAGGCCCCGCGGCGCATAACAGGCACTCGATAAGGCGGACTATGGACCGCCCCGCTGCTCTGTGCCCACCGGCGGTCCTCCGGGTTGTGTTCCAGTACCCGCACTAAATTGGCGTTATGCGTGGTCTGGAGTTTCGGTCCGATCGTCCAATCACGAACGCATAATGTTCATGTGACCGGAGCCGCGTCACCCTGGCGCACTCGTGTGTGAGCTGAATAAGGTGCACACCCCCGGGCTGCTGACGGCGGTAAATTATGGTTAACGCGGGACGCCGATTCACGCGTCATCACTTCCTGTGCACCCACTTGGGATTTCTCGACTAGATCCACCATTATCGGCTTGGGCCCACGAACGCCCGCTTTGGCCCGGTCCTATACGGAAAGCTCGTCTTTGAGGTTTTGCTTCAGCCATGTGCGGAGCTCATCGCTGTCCTGGTGGCCGTGGACAGTTGCGGCGTGTTGCACGGCGGCGGCGATGACTTCGTCCTCCTGCCCAGAGATGGTCAGGGTACACCCGCTCTCGCTGGGGAAGTCCCTGCAATCTGCGACCTTTCGGCCCATGGCGCCACTTCCTTTCTTGTCTGTTATGGCGTGGCCCGGTTACCCCTTGACGTAAGACAGCTTCTCGCTGATCATGCCGTCCCGGACCTTGAACAAGTCCACGCCGCGGATATGGCCGCCGGCCCAGTCGTAGCGCCACCGCTGGACCACCCGGTCGTCGTCGCTGAAGGTCTCCTCGACCTCAAACCGGGACGACAGGTCGTCAAATATAGCCTTCCACGCCGCATGGATCTCATCGTGGCCAACGTGGCGGGCACCGTCAGGAGCAGGACCGGTAGCGTCGAACAGGCAGTCGCGGCTCAGGAACGACACGGCCGCGTCAAGGTCGTGCGCGGCCCAGGCCCGCCCGAAGGCCTCTACGACATCGAGGGGGGACATGTTGTCCTAGCGGGCGTAATTGGCGGCCCCGAACCAGTCCACCACGACCACAGGCTCCTCGCCCACCACCCAGGCGTCGTGCCCGCTCGGTAGCGAAGTAACGTCACCGGGCCCGGCCTCGAACTCGGTCCCGTCGTCCATACGGATGGCCAGCCGGCCCGAGACGTGGTACTGGAAATGCGGGGCGTTGCAGCTGTCGGTCCCGGCGATGGGTTTAACGTCGTTCGACCACCGCCAGCCGGGCCGGAGGACCAACCGCCCGATGTCGGCGCCGCTGACTTTCAAGATCTCGGCCCGGCCGTTGGGGAACTCCCTCACCTCGTCGGCCGTCCCGAAGCTGCGATGCTCCGCCTGTCGAGCCATATCAGCCCCTCCCTGGCCCACTTGCGGGCCTTCACCGGCTAGTCTTGCCTACTAGTAGGTTAGTTTTATCTACTAGTAGGTAAGAAGTCAAGAGGTCGCCCTGAGGAGGTACGTATGGCAGGCTCTCGGCAGACGGTCCCTTCGGGCACGGCCTCCGAGATCCTCGACATAGCCGAGCGGTTTGTCCAAAGCCGGGGCTTCAACGGGTTCTCCTATGCCGACGTGTCGTCTGAGCTGGGCATAACCAAGGCGGCACTCCACTACCACTTCCCCGGCAAGGCCGAGCTGGGCCAGAGCCTGGTTTCCCGCTACACCGACCGCTTCATCGCTGCTTTGGGCGCGATCGATGCCAAGGGCATGCCAGCCCCGGACAAGCTCCTGGCCTATTGCGACCTCTATCGCGCCACGCTTCGCGGCCAGCGGATGTGCCTGTGCGGGATGCTGGCAGCCGAGTACGACACCCTGGGCGAGCCAATGCGCGACGCCATCGTCACGTTTTTCGAACATAACCAAACCTGGCTGGCTGCGCTGCTGGAGACTGGTCGTGAGGCCGGGGCCCTGCACTTCGCCGGTCCAGCCGAGCAAGCTGCCCGAACGGTCGTGGCCGCCCTGGAAGGGGCGATGCTGGTGGCCCGGCCGTACCGAGACGCCACCGTCCTCGACGCTGTCATCGACCGCCTCCTCGTCGGCTTCGTACCAACACGCACCCTTTGTACTTAGCGAAGGGCGAGGCCCGCGCCCCGGAGTGGACGTTATGGTGCAGTGCTATGTCGCAGCCCCTTCGCATCCCGAGGAGGAGGCCCCGGTCGCCGCGTTCGGAAGGCCCCCTCCTGACAGGGGTGATCGTGCGCAAGGACGCTGGCTGGACGATCGGGTGGGCTGACATCGCAGCGTTCAGCCCCGCGGGGGCCTTCCAGACGCTGGACTGGACCGTGCAGGCCACCAGGGCCCTACTAGAGGAACCGGGCGGTGCCTTTCAGTCGCTCGACGCGCTGGTGGAGGCCGTCGACGCCCTCGTTCGCGGCAGGGACCCGAGCGGAGGTGGGACCTTGCAGTACAAGATCTACCCCTGGAGCCGCCCCGGCGTGGGGGACGAACACAGCCCGTTCGACGTGTTCATGCTCGTGGCCCCGGGGACCGATATCGGCGGGGCGGTCCCCGGCGCGCGTCCGCACACGACGTTCCAGATATTGGGGAGCCCCGGAGACCTCCGAGCGGTCGAGATGACCAGGGGCAGCAACACTGATGTGCACGGTCGCACCGCTGACGACCTCGTTAGCCAAGTTGGTGACGTCCGCGGTGGGCAACCCGACCTGTTCACTTGGATAAGGGACATTAAGAGCCTGCGGCCCGCCAACTGAGTGTTATGGCGCAGACCCGCACGAGGACTGGCGAGCACATCTCCGTCTCGTACTGGCGCGCCGGGGGGTCGAGTGCTGGCCGCCCGGATCACTGGCATAAGCGGCGATTATGTACAGGATTGGACCGAGCGGGCCCGCGTACATCTTCCGCGTCGCGGCTTCGTCGGAGAAGCCGTGGCTGGTCCGGTGACCCAGCGTGTACGGTCTGGTGGCAGTGGATCTCTGAGAGGGCACACGGTCATGACGGACGAAATGAGCGACGGCTCCAGTTCGGCGGTAGGCGCAGAAGCCTCTCAGGGTGTTCCTGTTGCCCTGCCGCAATATCCTGGGCCGGCGGCGGGCCACTCGCCTGAGAGCACGGCGCAATACAAGATGGAGCTGATCGACGTGACCGGCTACATCGTCGTGACCTTGTCGCGCCGGCGGGTTGTGACTGGCACGCTAGGGGAACTGTCGGCTGCGTACGCCGAGACCGAGCGGCGTAACGCGCGCGCCAAGTGGTTGGGCGGCCGGGGGGCGTCCTTTCGGGTGAAGAAAGCCTCCTCAGAGAACGCACGAGCCTGGCAGGACGTGTGCGAGACGGCCAGTTCGGACCGCTTTTTGACAGGCGGCGGGCCCTGACAGAGAGTTTGGCGGTACCCGGCCCGCCGCCGAGCCTGTTAAGGGCAGAGCGCCGGCGCGGTAGGTAGTGTTTCAATGACGGACGTTCTGAGGGCGTGTCCTACTAGCCCTGACGGAGGGTGTGCGCGTAATCGGTAGGGCTCAACCGCGCAGAAGGGCGCCCGCCGAGCTGACCAGGTACAGAAGATCCGCGTTCTGCCTCGGTAATCTGGCCGGCCGTTGTGGCGCTGGTACCCGGTGGGGTGCACGGGCGCCGACCGGTGGACCGGCTCGCCCGGGATGCCCCTGCACGGGATCCGTCTAGGCGCCCCGTGACACGGGTCGAAGCTGGCCGACGTGGAGCGCTCCCAGCGAGTGAACGACCTGTGCGCTTTGGGCATCCTGGTCCCGGGGCCCGAGCCGGCAGGCATCCCTAAGCGTGCACCCACAGAGCCGGAGGGGCCTTGGGCGGGTCGCCCGCCTGCGCTAGGAACCAAGAAAAATCCCTGTGGGACCTGTCCATTTCCGAGGTCCCGTTCGTCTTCCCCAGTAACGAGCCGAAGCCGGCCCGCCACGTGAACAAGAAGGTACGAGATGAACCAGTACTACATCTACCGGCTCGAGCATGGCCTGAGCGCCGCTGAGCAAAGGGCAGCCGACCAGCGCATAGGTGAGCTGGCCGAAGCTCTGGCCGACGTCCGCAGTGCCGTGGCGCACAGCCTGCGCCGTAGGCTCGGCGTCCTGAAGGCCCTGGGCAGGGCGGACCGTACGAGAAAAGAGGCCGGTGTGGCCGCAGCCGCCCTGGCCGGGCACTGAGGAGGTACCTACGGTGCAGTACATGCTGGTCCACACGGTCGACGAGGAGCTGGCGGCGGCGAAGCCGCGGGACGAAGCGGCCCAGGCGTCTCTTGCGACCTGGGTCGACCAAACCATCAGCCGGGGTGTCAACCTGCACGGTAGCCGCCTCGGCCCGGCGAGCGACGCCACGACGGTGAAGGTCCGCCGAGGGGAGCTGGTCGTGACCGACGGGCCGTTCGCCGAGACGAAGGAACAGGTGGCGGGCTATGACCTCCTCGAGTGCTCAGACATGGGAGAGGCCGTGGAGTGGGCGACAAAGCACCCGACCGCCCAGATCGGTGCCATCGAAGTCCGCCCGCTCTACGGCGACCAGCCGCCACGGGGCCTCCCCGAGCTGGCACCAGGCCAGCGCCGCTACATGATGCTGGTCTGCACCGACCCGGCGGTCGACCGGGACGCGCTCGGGCCGATAACGCCGGTCGAGGTCGAGCCCTGGGTCGAGGAAATGGACGGCCGCGGCGCCCGTCGCTTCGGCAGCCAGCTCGGCGAGCCGGCCCGGGCCCGCACCGTACGCGTCCGCGACGGCCATGCGTTAGTTACTGACGGCCCCTTCGCCGAAACGAAGGAGCAGGTCGCTGGCTTCGACGTCCTCGACTGCGCCGACCTCGACGAGGCGATTGAGATAGCAGAGAAGCACCCCATGGCCCGGCACGGCATCCTGGAGGTGCGGCCCTTTTGGCCAGTTCTGGAGGACTGAGCGGGGCGGCGTTGGCCGGTGCGTTCCGGGACGAGTGGGGCCGCATCATCGCCGGGCTGATCCACCAGTTCGGTGACTGGGACCTGGCCGAGGACTGTGCCCAGGAAGCCTTTGCCCTGGCGCTCCTGCGCTGGCCGGCCGAAGGTGCACCGGCCCGACCCGGGGCCTGGCTGTTCACGGTGGCCCGCAACCGGGCCATCGACCGCCTCCGGCGCAGCGCTACCTACCAGGCGAAGCTCAAGACGGTGGCGGCCACGGCCATGACTGAGACAGTCGACGATGGCGCGTGCGAGGAGGCGCCGGCCGACGAGAGCGCAGTCCCCGACGAGCGGCTCCGGCTGATCTTCACCTGTTGCCACCCAGCGCTGGCCATGGAAGCCCGGGTGGCCCTCACCCTGCGGGCCCTGGCCGGCCTGAGCACGGCGGAGATAGCCCGCGCCTTCCTCGTGCCCGAAGCCACGATGGCCAAACGGTTGGTACGGGCCAAGCACAAGATCCAGAGGTCCGGCATCCCGTACCAGGTACCGCCCGCTGGTGCCCTCGGGGAAAGGGTGGCCGGCGTACTGGCTGTGCTGTACCTGCTCTTCAACGAAGGGTACTCGGCCTCGGCCGGCGACAACCTGGTCCGCCGGGACCTCTGCGACCAGGCCGTCCGGCTGGCCACCGTGCTGGTCGGGCTGATGCCCGAGCTGCCCGAGGCGAAGGGCCTCCTGGCGCTCATGCTTTTCCACCGGGCGAGGCAGGCCGCTCGGGTCGACGGCGAGGGGGACCTGGTGAGGCTGGAGGACCAGGACCGGTCCCTGTGGGACAGGGCAGCGGTCGAGGAGGGGAAGCGCCACCTGGCCGAGGCTGGCACGCAGGGCGAGGCTGGTCCGTACCAGCTCCAGGCGGCCATCGCCAGCTGCCACGCCTCGGCCCCAACGGCGGAGGCGACCGACTGGCGGAGCATTGCCGGGCGCTACCAGCAATTGGCCGACTTGACCGGGTCGCCGGTCGTCGAGCTCAACCGGGCAGTGGCGGTGGCGATGGCGGACGGGCCGCAAGAAGGCCTGGCGCTGGTGGACGAGCTGGAAGGCGCGGGCGCCTTGGACGGTTACTACCTGCTACCGGCCACCAGAGCTGATCTGCTCAGGCGGTTGGGGCGCTTCCCCGAGGCGGCCGCCGCTTACCGCGGCGCTTTGGCACTGGTGGGTACCGAGCCCGAGCGCCGGTTCCTCGAGGCGCGCCTGGCTGAGGTTGAAGTTGGGCTCTAGCAGGTAAGGGTGCCAAGCGGCACCGGGACCACGAGGAGGTAGTCCATGCCGAGGTTCTTGTTGTTGGTCAACTACGACGGAGGCTTGCCGGAGACCCCCATGCCTAGCTGGGGCCCGGCCGATATCAAGGCCCACTTGGCCTATTACGACGCCCTCAACCAGGAGCTCACCGCCTCTGGGGAACTGGTGGACGCTCACATACTGGGACCGCCTGAGGCGGCGAAGGTGGTCCGCTCCGACGGGCGGGGCGCAATGTTGGTAACAGACGGGCCCTTCGCCGAGACCAAGGAGGTGCTGGCCGGCTACGAGATGGTCGATGTCGGATCGCTCGAGCGCGCCATCGAGGTCGCCGCCCGGTTGTCAGCCGTGCCTGGGCCGGGCGGGGCCCCTACCCAGCAACCGATCGAGGTGCGCCAGGTGATGGACGGTCAGGCCCAATGAACGCCTACGAGCAGCACTCGGTCGCGAGGCTGCTCGACACCCAGGGCCACGACGTCACGCCATTGGCGTGGGAGGAGGCCCGGGCCCGTATCGACGCCGCCCGCTTCTACTTTTTGACCACGCGGCACACCAGCGGTCGTCCCCACACCCGCCCGGTACTGGCCGTCTGGACTGGGGACGTGCTGTACACGACCTCGACAGGGACGGCCCAAAAGGGCCGCAACCTGAGCGCCGACCCGAGGTGCTCGGTCGCCATCATGGGCGATGACATGCACATCGTCCTCGAAGGGACGGCCTTGCCGGTGCTGGGTAGCGCCATGCTTGGGCGGGTCGCAGACGCTTACCGCTCGAAGTACAACTGGCCCGTGACGGTAGTGGAGGGCGGGTTTGACGCCCCGTACGCCGCCCCCGCTGCCGGGCCTCCCCCCTACCGGCCTTACCAGATAACCCTGACGGCCGTGTACGGCTGGGGCACCAACGACGTCATCGGCCCCCGCCACACTCGCTGGTCGTTCTCTCATGACACAGCCTGAGCCCCGCAATCCGGGCACCGGCCAGGAGCCCAACCAGAAGCTCGGCAAACGCGGTTGAACTACCAGAGACTCCGCGCATTATGTACCGAGTTATCTGGCGAATTCCTGGTATTGAGCGATCCCGAGCTCTGGCGCGCGACCGGGCTGTCGGCAGTCGAAACCCTGAGCGGCCATAAGGAATACTCTGTGCGCATGCCGACTGGCTCGAGGTCTGGTACTCGACAAGAAAACCCGTTGTCGTTCACGCCGCTGAGCCATCCAGCATTATGCCCGAGGGTCCCCGGCCGGGCCGGGGACCCTCGCTTCAGGCCTCAGCGCATGTAGAGCTCGCCGGTCTCGTACTGGGTGAACTCGCTGTTCGCCGGCACGTCAGCCAGTCCGAGCGCCTGGAACGCGGGGAAGAGCTGCTCAGCGGCCCACCGTTCCATCTGCGCTCGGGACTGCCAGACGGTCACCACGTGCAGGCTGTTGTCGTCCGAGCCGGCCGCCCAGGCGAGCAGGCCGTCGATGTCCTGGGGCGGGTTGTGCTTGGCCGAGACCGTGCGGAAGTCCTCGATGGTGCTGCCCTTGGTGGCGGAGATGTGTACGAATGCCATGCTGCTCTTCCTTTCGTCATTTGCGCTTGTGTGTGTACATGACGATAAGGAAACGCCAAGAACTAGGCATCGGGGGAAGTACTCAGCCGAGTACTCATTCGCGCCACCACGCGGCGACCTGGCTGCGGTTGCTGAAGCCCAGCTTGAGCAGGATGTGCTGGACATGGTTTTCCGCCGTCCGCTCGGAAACGAACAGGGTCTCGCCGATCTGCTTGTTGGTCAGTCCTCGCGCCACCAGCCGGGCTACCTCGAGCTCCCGAGGGCTCAGCGCCGAGGGGGTCACCCCGACTTGGGCCCGCAGCTGCTCTATCCGCTCGGTGAACGGCACCATGGCAAGCCGTTGTGCCTCACCCGCTGCGGCGTCCAGTGCCGCCCGCGCCCAGTCCTGGTCGCCCGGAGCCTGACGGCGGGCCAGGGCGGCGGCTAGCTCCACGCGGGCTTGGACAGCGTACCCACGGGCGCCGTTGGCGTCGCAGATCGAGACTGCCGTTTCCAGGTCCCTGACCGCTGCGTCCAGGCGGCCCAGCGCCCCAGCCGCTAGCCCTAGCTGCAGCTCCACCGGCCCCATGTAGACCCCGGCGCCGGCGCCGTTGGCGACGTACCGGCCGCGGAACGGCTCGAACCGCTCGGCGAGGAACTCGATGTCCTCGGTGCGGCCCAGGCCGACGGCGACCGCGAGCGCGTGCCCCCAAGCCGCCATGCGCATGGCCGGTAACGGTGCCCAGGACCGGATCGGCCCCGCCAGCGCATAGGCCTCCTCGGCCCCGGCGCGATCGCCTTGGTACAGGCGGATCAGCGCGAAGCTGAGCGCGGGGAAGATGGTCGCGGTGCCGCGGGTGGTGTCCACAGCCTCGGGCCGCAAGTGCTCGGGGATCTGGGCGAACAACTTGATGAAGCCGGACCGGTCGAGCCCGATGTGCAGGCCGGCCTGGCCCAGGATCACAGCCAGCGCGCCGAACGCGGCCGGGTGCCCCATTTCGTTGAACACCTTGAACGCCTCGCGGGCCAGCCGCCCGGCTTCGGTGAAGCGACCGGTCGCCAGCGCCAGGTTCGCCGCGTACTCCAGGTAATGCAATTGCCCTATCGGGCCGCTCAGCCGTTCCAAGCAGGGGCCGAGGTCAGCGAGCTCGCGCTGGACGTTCCGGAGCTGACCGGTCTCAAACAGGGTGTCGATCCGCCACAGCCGGCCCCACATCTCGACCCAGGCGCTGCCGAGGGCATCGGCGGCCTCGAGCATCCGTCCCGCCAGCACGACCCGCTCGCTGTGCCCCTCGGGGGCGCAGCAGGCCAGCTGGCGGGCCCGGAGCGCGTCGACAAGGGCGACCGGATCGTCCGACGCGTCGGCGCGGGACAGCGCCTCCTGGCTCATCTCTCCGGCGCGGTCGTACTCGCCCCGGTACACCAGCGCCTGCGCGTACTGGGACGACACCCGGGCCCACAGGTCGTCGGGAAGGTCGTCGCCGGCCAGCGCCTGCTCGCAGATTCGGCAGATCTCACCGTCCCATTCCGGGACGCCGGTGGCCTCCATGGCCAAAGCCGTGCGAGCCAGCCAGAGCCGGTCTCGCCGACGCAAGGCCCTGCGCCCGACTCGGGTCGCCATCTCCTGCGACCCGGGCAGGTCGCCGCTGCGGTGCAGTGCCGCGGCCAGGGCGAGCTCGAGCCGGTCACGGTCCTCTGCCGGGATTTCCTCACCGCCGACTGACAGCGCCTGGCGGTACAGGCGCACGGCTTCCTCGAACGCAAGGTCCTCCATGGCCACTTCGGCGGCCGCCGCGCACGCCGAGACCGCCTGCGCCCGGTCACCGGGCAGCGACGCCTCGACCCGGTGCCGAGCGACCTCGGCCAAGTGCGGGCGCAGCTGCCCCTCATAGAGAGCCTCGATAGCGTCCGCCGCGGCGGCGTGCAGGCGCCGTTGCTCCCCAGCGCTCAGCCGGGCGGCCACCGCCGAGCGGACCAGTGCGTGATAGAACCGGTGATCGCCGGGACGGTCGCCGGCCACCAGGAACCCCGCCGCCCGGCACTCTTCCATCGGAGCGAGCAGGGCCAGCACGGGCACATCCAGCATCCGGGCCACCACTCCGGTCGAGAAGTTGTTGCCTGCTATCGCCGCGGTCTGCAACAGCGCCCGGGCGGGCCCGGACACCTGGCCGAGCCGGTGGGCCGTCGCGTCGAGCACCCGTCCCGGCACGGGCGCCGGCTCGCCGCGACGCTGCTCGACGAGCACCCGTGCCAGTTCCCGCACCAGGAACGGGTTGCCTCCGGTCTCGGAATGCACGTGGTCGGCCTGATCGTCAGACGCGGGCAGCCCGGCGGCGAGGAGCATATCGCCGACCGCGTGGGCGGGCAGGCCACGCAGGTCCACCCGCTCGGTGTTGGCATCGGCCGCCAGGTGCTCTAGGAGCCCCGCGCTCGTGTCGACGACCGTCCCCGAGGCCCGGTAGGTCGCCACGACCAAGATGGGCGTCCCCCGCAGCTGGCGCACTACATCGGCGAGCAGGACCGCCGACGCCTGGTCCGCCCACTGCAGATCATCGAGTACCAGCAACAGCCCGCCTGGTCCCGCCGCCTTGGCCAGCCGTCGGCGCACCTCGGCGAACAGCGCGAACCGCTGGGTGCTGTCAGAACCGGCGCCGCCGGACAGTGCCGGGCGTTCGGCGTCACCGAACACAGCCGACCACAGGTCGGCGCGGGACGGGTTGTCGTCAGCGGCCCGGACGGCGGGCTCGTCCACCACCAGCCGCCACAGGCCGTACGGCGGCGAACTGTCCCGGTCGGCCGCCCGGGCCCACGCCACCGGCACGCCCCGTGCTGCGGCCAGCGCCGCAGCCTCCTCCGCCAGCCGAGTTTTCCCGACTCCCGCCTCGCCCGTGCACAGCACCAGCCGCCCTCGGCCCGCCAGGGCATCATCCAGGAGCGACGTGACCCGAGCCAGCTCGCGGTCACGGCCAACCATCATCTCGGCGGCGTCGCCCTCCACGGCGCCACCATAACGGCCGGGAGCTTAGCTGTACGGGGTCGAGAAGGCAGAGGATGTGCGCTCTTCGCCGACGATGGCGGCGCCGACCTTGCACAGGATGTTCGCCACGTACGCGCTGGCCGTCTTGGGCGAGATGAGCAACTTGTTGCGATTTCCGAGCCGAGCGGCGCTAACTGGCGCAGCAGGTAACCCCTGCGTCTAGCACGGCCCATACGGCAAAAGGGCCTGGGTGGACCAGGGGCACAGGGCACCTCGCTGCAGTGCCTGGGGCCAAATCTGGGCCCCTGCATGCGGCCGTTGACATCACACAGGGCCTGACGACCCCCGATCGCCCAAGAGCCCCGCACTGGCCCGTACGGTTGACATCGACGTTCTGTCGTGTAGTCGACGTTCGTCGCAGGCGCCCGAGCCGTCTCGTACTGGCGCCACGATCCCTCCCACCCGTCGAAAGTCCGAACACCCATAACAGATAATCGAGGTGGCGAAGCAGCCTGTCGGCTAAGGCCGTCCGTGGTCAACCTTTGTTACCCATCCTGGGGGGTACTCCGACCAGGTGGTGCCGCGGGCCGGCGAGGTCCACAGTTTTCATGAGCCTTCTATGATGCGGTACCTCACCGCTGGCGGTGGCTTAGGGCCCGTCCGGCTACATTTGTGGGTCAGCCTCGCCCACGCCACCCGAGCCCGGGCGGGCTCTCCGACTAGGTGCGGGACGGGCCGGCACCATGTCCTGCCACCCGGCTCGAAGTACTTCCTCGGGCTAGGGGGCACCTCCAGAGAGTTGGTGCATCAGTGCGCCCGAGTCCAGCACGCCCCAATGCTCGACCACCTTGCCGTCTTCGATGCGGAACTGGTCGGCAACCCCGACGTTGATGGCCCGGCCTGACGGGGGGATCCCCATGAACTCGGCTTTGTGGACACCGGTCATCCTCAGCATGGCCACCACCGTGTCGCCCTCGCCGATCATGCTGTCAACTTCGAACGACGCGCCTCCGAACGCGGTGTGGAACATCTCGAACAGTTGCCGCAGCCCCGCCTTGGTCGGCTCGAGACCGGGCATCACCTCGTGTTCCACGAAGTCATCCGAAATGACGTCGTCGACCACGCCGAGGTCTCCTTCGTTCAGTTGCCGGTAGAGCCTACGAGCAACTTCCTTGTTCGCATCGGACATGAAGTGCCCTCCCTTCTGTAGTAGGTGACTGAGGCCAGATCGTACACGACAAGTCGCTAGAACTCTAGTGATCAGAGGTCGAGCTATCATAGGGCGTGCCCTCCGAGCCCACGGTCCGTGTCCCGGCCGACTTCGAGGCAGAGTTCCCAGGCGCCAGCCGCTCCGCAAGCGAATTAGCCGCCAACTTGTCGCGCACGGCCACCGCGTTGGTATCCGCAATAGAACGCTGGCCGCGCGAAGCCGCAAACCTGTCCGCAAGCGCGTTCCAGACGCTGGCCATCCTCGAGGGCGCAGACGAGCCGCTGCCTGCTCACGTCATCGCCGAACGGCTGATTGTGAGGAGTGCCAGCATGACCTCTCTGCTCGACACCCTCGAACGACGCGGCCTGGTGGAGCGGCACCCACATCCCAGCGATCGGCGGAAGATCCTGGTCCACCTGACCGACGAAGCCCGCCGGATCGTGGACGAGACATTGCCAGTCCAGCACGCGGTGATAAGGGCCGCAGTCGAGGACGTCAGCGAAGTGGACCGGGAAAAGCTCATCACTACGCTGGCAACGATCTGGGCCCGGCTCGAGTACTTGGCCGAGCGACCGCTCCCGGTTCCAAAAGCACGCCGGAAGCGCCGGGGACCGGCCGCGACCAGACAGGCCCGACCCACGAAATAGCCACCGGAGGCACGCCAGACATCAGATCTGAGTGCAGGCGATCGTTTGGACCCGCCAGGCTCAGCCCATGCGTCGGCTCCTCCATATCGCTCCACCCGCCCGGTCACGATCGTCCCGACTACGAAGCGCAGGCGCGGTCGTGTGGCTATGACCTGCACGTTTCGGCGAACGGGACGCCGCTACCACCGCACCCGGCAAATGCCGCCAAGCTCGACGCCGCCGACGAACTGTCAGACGACGTGCTTGACCGCATCGACGAGATCGTCCCGCCGGGGGTCACGGTCAACGTGGTCGACAACATGTGGGACATCGGCACGACGGCGGTGGATGTCCCTTCTCCCCGTCGGTAGGCCAGCCCTGTCGGGCCAACCCATCAACTCTCGAGATGTGCCTGAGGCGGCTCTTCGGGCCCATGGGCCCGAAGGTCGCCTACTCATCAGCTGAGTGTGGCGCTTGCGGTTTGCAGTTCGTGAAGTGATTGACGGGCGAGCGCTGCAAGCTCCTGCTGGTTGGCTGGGTCGGACCAGCGGACATGGGCGATCCTCAAGGCGAGGGTCCCGAGTTCAGCGGCGAGGCTGGCGGTTGGGTCCGGCACCCCACGTTCCTTGAGCGCGTCGGTCATGGCAGCGGCCAGCCCGACGCGCTTGAGCACCTCGCGCTCTTGCAGTTCGGTGCTGGCCGTGATCGCTATTTGCATCTTCTGCACGAGGTCGCGGCGCTCTGGGATAAAGGCGCCCGCGGCAGCGTCGAGGGCCGCGGCGACCATCTCCAGGGGTGTGGCCGACCTCGGTGCAGCCGCTATGCCATCTGAGAGGAGCTGGCAGAGCGCGTCCTGACCGGCGGCTAGGACCTCGCGCTTGTCGGGGAAGTGCCGGAAGAAGGTGCTCTTGGTCAGACCGGCCCGCTCGGCGATCTGGACGATGGTGGTGTCGTCGTAGCCCTGCTCGGCGAACAAGTCCAGCGCAGCGCGTACCAGTCGTTCGCGTGCGTCCGGTTCCCATCGGGCCATGGGGGGATCTTAGGACGTGATGCGACCTTGGTCCCGTAACTCTGCTACGGTAACGGGACCATAGTCCCATTACTGCATGCCGCCCAAGGTGCAGCCCATCCCACAGGAGAACCTCCGTGCGTGTCTTCGTCACCGGCGCTTCCGGCTGGATCGGGTCGGCCTTAGTCCCCGAGCTCATCAGTGCCGGCCACCAAGTCCTCGGGCTAGCCCGCTCGGACGCCTCCGCCAAGGTAGTCGCCGACATGGGCGCCGAGGTGGTACGGGGCGACCTGGACGACACCGACGTATTGCGCACCGGCACCCTCGACAGCGACGGCGTCATACACCTCGCCTTCGTCGTGCCCAGCGTGAGCGAGGCTGCGACGCGGACCGATGCCAAGGCCCTCGAGACGTTTGTCACCGGGCTCGCTGGGTCAGGCAAGCCCCTGGTGGTCTCGGGCGCGACGCTCGTGACACCCGGCCGGCCCGCGACCGAACGCGACGA
>JBKQUU010000213.1:0-17144 GCA_052325485.1 Acidimicrobiales bacterium
GGCGGCGCCCCCGGCTACGGCGGGGCGCAACTGGCCTCGGCGGTGGTGGCCATGGCGGCCACGCCCGACGGCCGGGGGTACTGGGTCGTGGCCCAGGACGGCCGCACCGCCCCTCTGGGCGACGCCGGCAAGCACGGCGCCCTCAACGGCGCCTACCCGAGCGCCGTGGTGGGCATGGCCGTCGCCCCTAACGGCAACGGCTACTGGTTGGCCGCCGCCGATGGCGCCGTTTTCGCCTATGGCCAGGCGGGGACGGTGGCCCTCCCCCCGGGCTCGGCCCAGGTGGTCGCCATCGCCGCCGTACCCCCCGGTGCCGCCACCGGCCTCAGCGCCGGCGCACCGGGCGCGGGCGCCACCCCCGAGGCGCTGGCCGTGGCCACCACCACGACCCTGCCGGACGCTTTCGTGCCGGTCAACTACAGCGCCCAACTAGCCGCCCAGGGCGGCACGCCGCCTTACACCTGGTCGGTCAGCGCCGGAGCGCTACCACCCGGGCTCAGCCTGAGCGCGGCGGGCCTGATCAGCGGCGCCCCGACCGTCACCGGGAGCTACACCTTCACCGCACAGGTCACTGACGGCGCCGCCCCTCCCGCCCACGCCGCCGCCCCGTTCAGCATCACCGTGACGGTGCCGGAGCTGGACCAGCTCCCCGTATCGCAGGTCCCGAGCGGGAACTGGTCGGGCTACATGGCCACTGCGGGGCCCTATACCGCCGCTTCGGGCACCTTGACCGTCCCGTCCTTGAGCCCCGACCTGCCCGATCAGGACCTCCTGTCGGAGTGGGTGGGGATCGGCGGGACGAGTGGCAGTTCGCTCGTCCAGGCCGGTGTCACCGAAGTCCCTGACGCCAGCACGCCCGTTGGGTTCGACGTGTTCGCGTGGTGGGAAGTCCTGCCCGCCGCCAGCCAACCCATCACGACCATGACCGTCGACCCCGGCGACGACGTGAACGTCAGTATCACGCAGGTGAGCGGCACGAGCTGGACGGTCTCCCTGACCGACGCCACCAATAGCCAGAGCTTCAGCCAAAACGTGAGTTACCTGGGCCCGGGCGCGTCAGCCGAATGGATCGTGGAGGCGCCGACCAACGGCCACAGCAACCAGCAACTGCTCTTGGCCCCCTACACCCCGGCGGTGACTTTCAGCGGCCTTTCGGCGTCCGGCCCTTCCAACGCCCTGTCCGAGGTGGTGATGACCCAGGGCGGCCAGCAGGTCTCGACCCCCTCGGCGCTGACGCCCGCCGGGTTCGGCGTGGCTTATGGGCCCGCGGCCCCACCCCCGCCGTAGTCTGGACGGGCCGCCCGATCGGCCACAATTAACGGCGAGACCGGGGGTGGCGAGCATGGCCCAAAACAACGTGAGACTGGACACCCTGTTGCAGGGTTACCGGCTCGATACGAACCAGGGAGGGGTGGCGTTCTGCGCCGTCAACATGCTCGAGGCCGTGGACGGCCACGGGACTTTGCGCCGGGTCGTAATCGACACCGGCCACACCGGCCGGCGTACCGCCCTCCGATCGGAGCTGGCCAAGCGGGGGCTCGGCGGCTCGGACATCGACATGGTGGTCTGTACCCACGCCCACTGGGACCACATCGAGAACCTTGACTTGTTCGACCGGGCCGAGATCCTCATTCACAGCCACGAACGCCGCTACATGACCAAACCGCACCGCAACGACACCGGTTGTCCCGATTGGGTCGACGCCGCGTTCGAGCGCTACCGGGACCGGATCCGAGAAGTCGAGGAAGGAGTGGTCCTCCTGCCCGGTGTGGAGGTGGTCGACGCGCCAGGCCACTCCGCCGGCACCATCGCCGTGACCGCCCGGACCGACGAAGGGACGGCTGTCATCACCGGCGACGCGGTGCAGAACAGCACCGTCGCCGTCGAGCGACGAAATGCGCTGGTCTTCTGGGACGACGCTCTGGCCAGCCGCACCATCGACAAGCTCGTGACGATCGCCGACGTCATTTACCCCGGGCACGACCAGGCCTTCCGTATCGGCCCGCACAACCAAGTCGAGTACGTCCAGCAGTTCACGCTCACGCTGATAAACGTCAGAGCCGATGACCCGGGCCTGCAGTTCGACCCCGGCACTGAGTTCCGCCCGGTCATCATGCCCGGCATCGAGGAGCAGCGTCTCCCCGCCTGAGCCCCGCCCCTGCACGCCGCCGCCCGCTCGCCACCGGTCGTGACGGGAGGCCAAGGCGGGCTACCGTGTTGTCGGAAAACCGCTAGCCAACTCGCCCGCCATGGGGCAGGCTGGGCCGGTGATCGAAGATTTCGAACGGTGCTACCGGGCCGTGCAGTCCAAGGACCCACGCTTTGACGGGTGGTTCTTCACGGCCGTGGCAAGCACAGGGATCTATTGCCGCCCGAGTTGTCCCGCTATGACCCCCAAGCGCACCAACGTCCGCTTCTATGCCACTGCGGCCGCCGCCCAACTGGCCGGCTTGCGGGCATGCAAGCGCTGCCGGCCCGACGCCGCCCCCGGGTCGCCGGAGTGGGACACGCGCGCCGACGTGGTGGGGCGGGCCATGCGTCTCATAGCGGACGGGGTGGTAGACCGCGACGGCGTCCCGGGGCTGGCCAGCCGGCTCGGCTACAGCACACGCCAAGTTGAGCGCCTGCTGCTGTCGGGGGTGGGCGCCGGGCCGCTGGCGCTGGCTCGCGCCCAGCGCGCTCAGGCTGCCCGCGTCCTGATCGAGACCACCGAACTGCAAATGGCCGATGTGGCCTTCGCCGCCGGGTTCGCCAGCATCCGCCAGTTCAACGACTCGGTGCGGGCCATTTTCGCCCAAAGCCCGAGCGACTTGCGGCGGCGGGCGCGCCGCCGGGATGAAGGGGGCGTGCCACCGGGCCCCTTCACCGCCTCCCCGCGCCAAACCGTGGTCCTGCGCCTGCCTTTCCGGGCCCCGCTGTGCCCCGACAACCTGTTCGGGCACCTCGCCGCCACCGCGGTGCCCGGCGTGGAAGAGATCCGCGACGGCGCTTACCGGCGCACGCTCCGGCTCCCTCACGGCCCGGGGCTTGTTTCGCTGGTCCCGACGGCCGACCACATCCGCGCCGCCGTGACGCTGGTCGACCTCCGGGACCTCGCCACGGCCATCGCCCGGTGCCGGCGCCTCCTCGACCTGGACGCCGATCCCCAGGCCGTCGAAGAAGTGCTCAGCGCCGAGCCCGCCCTGGCCTCCATGATCGAAAAAGCCCCGGGCAGGCGGGTGCCAAGGACAGTTGACGAAGCGGAGATGGCCGTACGGGCGGTACTGGGCCAGCAAGTCTCGACCCAGGCCGCCCGCGCCCACGCCGGCCGGTTGGCCGCCGCCTATGGTACGCCGGTCGACGACCCCACGGGCGGCCTGTGCCGGACCTTCCCGGACGCCACGGTCCTGGCTGGCGTCCTGAGCGGCACCGGCCCGGCGGGCCCCGCCGAGATCCTGGCCGGTCCCCGGTCCCGACAGGTAGCCCTGAGCGGGCTGGTGAGCGCCCTGGCCGGCGGCCAGCTCGAGCTGGGCCCGGGTTGCGACTGGCAGGAGGCCCGCGCCCAGCTGGGGCGGCTACCGGGTATCGGGCCGTGGACGGTCGAGATCACGGCCATGCGGGGCCTCGGGGACCCGGACGCATTTCCCGTCGGCGACCTCGGCCTGCGCCGGGGGGCAGCATCGGCTCAGCTCCCATCGGGCCCGGCGAGGCTCATGGCCCGGGCCGAGGCCTGGCGGCCCTGGCGAGCGTACGCCACCCAGTACCTGTGGGCGGCACTTGACCATCCGATCAACCAGTTCCCGCTCGCCGGCGGGGCAAGTAACAAAAGGGGTGCTGCATGACCGTCACTACCGCTCGGACCAGTCGTAATCGTACTGCTCGAAGCATTGACGTCACTCTGACCACCACCATCGACAGCCCGATCGGGCCCCTAACGCTGACCTCCGTCGAAGGTGATCTCACCGGGCTCCAGATGGCCAATGCCGCCCACCCGCCAAAGGGCACCGAAATGTGGGTCCCGGACCGGGCCGCCTTCAAGGAGGTCGTCGGGCAACTGGAGGCCTATTTCGCCGGGGAGCTGAGGGATTTCGAGGTCCCTTTGCGGGCGGAAGGCACCGAGTTCCAGCGGCGCGTCTGGGACGGGTTGCGCCAGATACCGTTCGGGGAAACCTGGAGCTATGGCCGTCTGGCCGAGCACGTCGGTAACGTCCAAGCCTGCCGGGCCGTCGGCCTGGCCAACGGGCGCAACCCCATCGCCGTCATCGTGCCCTGCCACCGGGTCATAGGAGCCAACGGCACGCTTACCGGCTACGGCGGGGGGTTGGACCGTAAAGCTTGGCTGCTCGACCACGAGCGCCGGGTGCGCGGAGGCACTGCCTAGCGCGCACCCGTTGTGGGGGGTCAGTCGGCGGGGTGGACGCCTTTGGCCAAGCCCAGGTTCGCCGCCACGATTTCGAGCATGGATATGAGGTGCTCCCGCTGGTCGATGTCGAAACCCCGGCAGATCTGCTGCTCGGTGGCCATGGCCAGGTGCGTGGCCCGGGCCAGCACCTCCCGGCCGGCTCCGGTCAGCTCCACGACCCTCACCCGCCGGTCGGACCGGTCGAGGTGGCGGGCCACGATCCCCCGCTCCTCCAGCTGGTCGAGCAGGCCGACCATGCTGCTGGGGGGTATCTGCAACCGCTCCGCCAACACCTGCTGGGAGCGGTTCTCGGCCGCTTCGATCGCCCGCATCAACGCAAAATGACGAGGTTCGAGGGCGACCTCTTCCAGCGCGGCCTTAAACCGGCGGGCGGTAGCGGCGCCCGTCTGGGACAGCAGGAAGCCGACCGAGTGGCCGAACGGCCCGACGGCGACGGTGCTCCAGGGAGGAGGTCCACTCTCCGGCGGGCACTCGTCAGGCACAAAAACCGATTGTACACCGCTATCCTGCGGGGTAGAATCATTCGCTGTCGAATGATGCGCAACCGAAGGAGACGGCGATGGCCCTGACCACACTGCAACGTCGGTACCCACCGTCTCCGGCGGCGGCCCGCCAACCCACGGTCCTCGGCCGAGTGGCCCTCACCGTCCTGGCCCACCGACGGCTCGTCCTTGTCTTTTGGATGGTGGTACTGGTACTGGGCGGGGCGGCGGCCGGCGCCGTGTCCAACCGGCTCAGCCTTGATTTCTCCCTCCCTGGCCAACCGGGCTACGAAACCTCGGTCAAGATCCTGTCGATCTATCACAACGGAGGGGAGAACCCGCCTTCGGTCGCCGTTGTGACGGTGGCTGCGGGCCAGGACGTCCTTGCCGACCAGGCCCGCATCGACGCCGCCTTTGCCGGGTTGCGCGGCGCTGAACCCAGCCTGCGGGTGATCGACTACGGGGTGACCCATGACAACGCCTTTATCACCGACAACGGGCGGTCCACCTTCGCGTTGATCTTCGAGCCGCCGGCCAAGTCGTTCGGACCGGACCACTTGGCCACCTCCGCCCAGTCGTACCTGCAAAAGGCCCTGCCCGGCGCGGACGTGGGCATGACCGGGCTGGACCAGTTGGCGGCGGGCTCCTCCAGCAAGGGCCCGGGCGTGCTCACCGAGACCCTCATCGGGGGGGCCGGGGCGCTCGCCGTGCTGGCTTTTGTCTTCGCGTCGTTCCTGGCCCTGGTCCCCTTGGCCGTGGCCGCCGTCTCCATCCTGGCGACATTGCTGATCATCCTGGGGCTCACCTACATAACCGAGGTCTCGTTCATCGTGCAGTTCCTGGTGGCCCTGGTGGGCCTCGGGGTCGCCATCGACTACTCGCTCCTGTTGGTGACCCGATGGCGCGAAGAGCGCGCCCGCGGCGCCACCAACCACGACGCCGTGGTCACCGCCGTCGAGACCGCCGGCAGGGCCGTGGTCCTGTCCGGGCTGACCGTCACCATCGGGTTGGCCGCTCTGGTGGTGCTGCCTGTCCCGGGGCTGCGCAGCGTCGGCATAGGGGGCATGCTCATCCCGCTCGTGTCGATCGTGGTGGTCAATACCCTGCTCCCCGCCGTCCTGGGCGGGATCGGGCCCCGGGTCGACTGGCCCCACATCAGGAAAGAAGCCCAGGCCAGCCGGGCGTGGACGGCCTGGGCCACGGGCGTGACCAAACGCCGGTTCCTCGCCACCGGTGCCGCCCTGGCCGTCCTCGTCCTGGCCGTGCTCCCCGTGTTCGGCTTGAAGGTCGGCGAGACCAGCGTGTCCGCCTTCTCCAAGACCGGCCCCGCCCGCCAGGCCTACGACACCCTCGTCGGCGGGGGGGTACCGGGCGGGGTGCTCACTCCCCTCGAGGTGCTCACGTCCACGGCGGCCGGCCCCGGCGTGGCGCAGCGACTGTCCCGCGTCCCGGGGATCGCCGCCGCCGTGCTCCCCTCGGGGCCGTCGGGCAGCCGGGCGGGCACGGACGACATCATCGCCATCCCCAGGGCGGAGACGGTCAACAACCTGACCCTCGACCCGGTCAGGGCGGCCCAAGCCGCCGTCGACCACCTGCCCGGGGTGGTGGGCATCACCGGGGAGGGCCCGGCGCAGCAGGACTACAGCCACGCCGTGTTCGGCCATTTCCCTCTCATGTTCGCCCTGATCGCCACCATCACGTTCTTGCTGCTGGCCCGGGCGTTCCGTTCGCCGCTGCTGGCGGTCAAGGCGGTAGTGCTCAACTTGCTTTCTCTGGGCGCCACCTTCGGCCTGCTCACCTGGTTCTGGCAGGAAGGGCACGGCTCGCAGGCGATCTTCTCCATCCCCGCCACCGGGGCGATCACCTTCTGGGTCCCGCTCATGGTGTTCGCCTTCCTGTTCGGCCTCTCCATGGACTACGAGGTCTTCATCCTCACTCGCATCCGCGAGGAGTACGACCGCACGGGCAGCACCAGAGGGGCCGTCGTAGAAGGGCTGGGACGTACGGGCCGGCTGGTGACGTGCGCGGCACTGATCCTGTTCCTGGCCTTCGCCTCGTTGGCCTCGGCGCCCGACACCGACATCAAGGTGCTGGCCACCGGGCTCGGGGCGGGCATCCTCCTCGACGCCACCGTGGTGCGGGGCCTGCTCGTGCCCGCCCTGGTCTCCGTGTTCGGCCGCTGGAACTGGTGGCTGCCCGACGGCGCCCGCCGCGGGCTTCTGCTCCCCAAGGCGGTCCGGCGGTAGGTCGCCGGGGCTCAGGCCTTTAGTCGTGGGCCCCGGCGGCGGGCGCCGCCGCCGGGCTCTCGGGCGGAGGGGGAGCGTGGCCGACCGCCTCCCCTTGGGCGACCGCCTGCCCGGCGTGGGCGACGGCCTCTCCGGCCTGCCCGGCTTGCTCTCCGGCCTGCCCGGCCGCTTGCTCGGCCGCCTTCTTTTCGCGCTCGCGCCGGGCAAAGTGCTGGCGAAAAACAAGTGAGCCGCCCCCGAACAGGACCAACAGGATTATCACGGTCACGATCGGGGCGTGGCCCACGTGCGAGTGCGAGACCGGCCGCAGCATCGCCTGGAGCATGCCGAAAAGAGCTACGCCGAAGACCGCCGCCCAGGCGCCCCGGTGCCAGGCCGCCAGATCTCCCCCAGGAAGAAAGCGCAGCGGGAGCATGCCGATGACCGATCCCACCAGCCCGCTCACGAACAGCGAGCCGAGGAAGTCGTCCAACAGCACCAGACCGAACCCGGCATGCCCATGGCTGACCGAACCTTGGACCGGGACCCAGGCGAACCACACCACGGTGGCAACGGCCAGCGTGGCCACGGTAGAAAGGGCGATGACGTGGCCCTTTTCGTGCTTGGCCAGTTGGCGGGAGAAGGCCACCCCGCAGATGAGGCCGTAGAGGTAGCCGGGAGCGAAGTCGGCCAGGCGCGACACCAGGACGCACGCAGCGGCGATGGCCAGACCGGCCGGAAGGGCTTTGAGGTGGGGATGGGCCTGGTCGGCACCGTGGCGGCGGCGACGGTACACGATGTTCACGGTGGCCGCCACGGACATGCCGGTGACGATGGCGGCGACCACGGCCAGGAAGGACGCCAGAGAGGACAGGTCGGCCCCGAAATGCGGGTTGATCAGGTTGCCGAGCAGGGCTCCCACCACGAGGACGACGGCGAAGGCCCAGGCGTTGCTGCGCTCTGATCTGCCCTCGCGCTTGCGCTCGGCCAGCTTGCGGCGCGCCTTGCCCAGGAAACGCAACTTCTTTTCCCACCAGGCCTTGATGTCCTCGTAGTTCTCTTCGAAGGTGGAGTTGAACAACTGGGACGGGAACGTGATGAACAGCAGCGCCGCCACCGTCACCCCGGCGTTCTCAAGGTCGTGGGTGACCGAGGCGAAGCTGGATGCCGGAGTGGGCAGGACGGTGAAGACAGACGGCTTGGCCCCTGCTGGTTGGGGCTGGGGCCGGGGCTTGGCCACCGGTCCCGGACGGGGCCGCGGCTTAGGCGCTTTGCCCGCCGCCACCAGTTCGAAGGGGACCGACTGCGCCACGTGGTCCGACGAGGTCCACACCTTCAGGACCTGGGGGCCAGCACCGGGGGAATTGACCACGCCGGGCGCCGAAAGGGTTAGGTCGCTCCCGGCCGGGACGTCGGCCGGGACCACCACGGACACCGCCGCGCCGGAGGCGGAAAGGTCGACCGCCGGCACTCCCCCGTGCCCGTCGACGGTGTACGGGCACCCGCCCGAGCAGCCCGCGAACACCGTCCCCCGGGGACCGATCAGGGTGATCGTCCCCGGTTCTCCCGGCCCGCTCGCCGACCCCCCGTCGGGACCGGTCTCGAGGGCGCCTGAGGCGCTGGTGCGCAAAGTCACCGTGTAGGTGGCGACGGCGCCTGTCGCGCTGTCGGAGATCCGTAGAGAAGGGTGGGAGACCGCCGCCGGGGCACCTAGGGAGTAGGCCAAGGGCACCGGCCGCGGGTCGCTCGAAGTCCACACCATCAGCGTCTTGGGCCCGGGGGTGGGCGAGCTTGTAACCCCGTCGAGGCTGAGCGCGACCCGGGAAGACGACGCCACGGCGGCGGGCAAGGCCAAGCTCAGTACCCTCCCGCCGGCGGAGAAAAGGGCTCCCGGCGCGTCCTGGCCGTCGACCAGATATGTGGGGTAGTACGGGCACGACAAGGTGCAATTGGCGAAGTTGGTGCCCACCGGGCCCTCCACGAAGACGGTCTCGGTGGTGGTGGCGCCGACCCCGCCCTGGCCGGCGCCGAACCCCGGCGGCAGGGCACCGGAGGAGCTGGTGGTGAAGGCCACGTGGTAGGCCACCCCCGAAGCTCCGGCGGCGGTGCTGGACAGGCTGAGCGCCGCCGAGCCGACGGCGGCCGGGGCGGTCAGGGCGAACCGGGCCCGCACCGGCACCGGGTCCGAAGACGTCCACACCGTCATCGAGCCCGGCCCGGGCGCGCCGGAGTTGGCCATCTCATCAATGGAGACGCTGACCTCTTGGCCGGCAGCAACCGGCTTGGGCACGGCGAGGGTCACCATCGAACCGTTGGCGGCCACGCTGCCGCCCCCCGGGACCACCTCCTGGCCGTCGATGAGATAAGTGGGGAAGCACCCCTGCTCGTAGCTGAAGCAGACGGGGAACGCCGTCCCGCTCGGCGCCAGAAGGGTGACCGACCCAAAGGGCGCCGCCCCCGCTCCCCCCTGCAGGGGCCCGAACCCCTTTGGCAGGGCGCCGTGGCTCCCGGTGCGGAAGCGGACGGTGTAGTCCACCGACGATGCCCCGGCGGCGCGACTGGACAGGACGACCGACGGGGCCGAGACCGCCGCCGGGGCCGTCAGCGCGAAAACCGTCCGCACCGGCACCGGGTCCGAAGAGGTCCATAACGTCAAACTGTGCTGCCCGGTGGCCGAGGCGTTGGTCATCTCGACGATGGACATCACGACCACCTGGCCGGCGGCGACGGGCTCGGGCAGGGCCAGGGTCACCATCGAGCCGTTGCCGCTCAGGGCCCCCGCCCCGGCACCTACCGCATGACCGTCGATGACGTAGGTCGGGAAGCACGCCTGCTCGAAGTCGAAGCAGTTGGGGAACACGGTGCCCTCCGGGGCGAGCAAGGTGACGGTGCCCGGGACCGAGCTTGTGCTCGTCCCCGTCAGGGCCCCCTGGGGCCCGGTACGGAAGCGCACCGTGTAGGCCACTCCTGGCGCTCCCGCCGTCGAGCTGGACAGGTGGGCCGATAGGGCCGAGACCCGGCCCGGAGCCGTGGTGGTGAAGGTGGCCCGGACCGGGCTGGTGTCCGCCGAGGTCCGCACGGACAGCGCCTGGGGGCCGGGGGAAGCGGGGTTGGTGGCACCGTTGAGGGTGAGCGTCACCACTTGCGAAGGCCCGATGTCCGCCGGTACCGGCAGGCTCACGGTGGACAGGTCGCCGGAGACCTCGGGGTCAGCGACGTTTTGCCCGTCGACCAGGTACGCCGGCCCGGAGCACCCCGACGGGCAGGCCGGGAACCGGGTGCCGGCCGGTCCTGTCACGGTTATCGTCCCGGTGGCCGCCGCCCCGGCGGGGCCGGTGGCCAAGGCGCCATGGGCGCTGGTCCGCAGGCGCAGGACGTAGCTGACCAAGCCGGCGCCCGCGGCGGTGCTGGAGGGGCGCGCCGACAGCACCGTGACCGGACCGGTGCGGGCGGCGGCGCCCGCCCCGCTCAGGACGGCGGGTAGCGCTACCGGTGCGGCCTGGGAGGAGGTGGAAACCTCCAGGGGCGCCGTACCGGCCCCGGGGTTGGTCACCCCGCTCACCACCACCGAGACCGGGCTGCTGTCAGCGACGGCGTCGGGGACCGTGATGTCGGCGGTCGACCCGCCGGCCAGGAGCTGAAGTTCGCTAGGAGCGGCCCCCGGAGCGCCCCCCGCGCTCACCAGGTAGTCGCCGCCACTGGAGGGGAGGCCCGTGCCGGCCGGGGCGGCGAGGACGATCACGCCGTGCCCGGCGGCCAGGGCTCCCCGGGTGTTGGTGTCGAAGTGGACCTTCCAGGTGGCGCCGGTGGCCAAAGCTCGCGACGGCGACAGGCTCAGTGCCCCGCCCGTCACCCCGGTGGCCGGCGCCAGCCGGTAGGTGGGCGTGCTGACCGGGAGGCTATCGGAGGAGGTCTCCAAGGTGAAGGCGAAGGGCCCGGGCGGAGGGTTGACGACCCCGGCCACGGCCAGGGACACGTGCTGGCCCGCCGCTATGGCGGCGTTGACGGGAACGCTGACCACCGATCCCCCGTCCACCACGGACGGGGGGCGCGGCACGGCCGAGGTCGTCGTGGTGGACAGGTCGGTGATGGAGTAGTCCTGGGCGGCGGCCGGGAAGACTGTTCCCTGGGGCGCCTCCAGGGTGATAGTGCCCAGGCTGGCGGCCAGGGCCCCCTGTGCCGTGGTGGTAAACCCCACTGTGTACGTGACTTGGGAGGCCAACCCCGTGCTGGGGGCCAAACTGACGGCCGGGGCACCGACCGCCTTGGCCGCTACCAGTCGGTAGGCGGGGGCGGCCGTCGGGACGAGGTCGGAGGAGGTCTCGATGGTGAGCACCTGCGGCCCTGGCGGGGGGTTGGTGACACCGCTTACCGCCAGGGACACCTGCTGGCCGGCGGGGAGCGCCGACGGCACCGTGACGCTGACAACCGAACCCCCTCCGTCCACGGTGGCGTCACCCGGGACCACCGAAGTCGTCTTGTCCGTCACATCGGTGATGGCATAGTCGGGACCGTTGGGCGGGAACACCGTCCCCCGGGGCGCCAGCAGGGTGATGCTCCCGTGGTTGGCGGCCAGGCCTCCCTGGGCACTGGTGCGGAAACCGACCGTGTAGGTCACCTGCGAAGCCAGGGCGGCGTACGAGCTCAGGGCCACAGTCGGGCCGCCGGTGCCGGTGGCCGTCACCAGCCGGTAGGCGGGGGTGCTGGCGCCGACAATGTCGGACGAAGTGGCCACGGTCAGCGCCCCCGTGCCCGCCGGCGGGTTGGTCACCCCGGTGACGGCCAGGGTCACCCGTTGACCGGGGGCAATAGCCGTAGGGAGCGTGACGGTGACCACCGGCTCCCCGTCCGCCACGACCGGTGTAGCCACGACGGGCGTGGTGGTGTTGGTGGCGGCACCGGTGATGGTGTAATCGGGACCGAAGTCCGGCCAGACCGTACCGGGCGGCCCCGACAAGGTGATGGTGCCCTGGTTGGCGACCAGGCCACCTTGGGCGCTCGTGCGGAAACCGACCGTGTAGGTCACCTGCGAAGCCAGGGCGGCGTACGAGCTCAGGGCCACAGTCGGGCCGCCGGCGCCGGTGGCCGTCACCAGCCGGTAGGTCGGGGCCGAGACGGGAAGATTACCGGGCGAGGTGGCGACGGTGAGCTCCTGAGGACCGGCAGGCGGGTTGGTCACGTCGGCCACGCCCACCGAGACCTGCTCGCCGGCGGCCACAGCGGCGATGGGCGTGATACTGACGACCGATCCCCCGCCCGCCACAGCCGGGCTGCCGTCGATGGGGGAAGCGGTCTTGGTGGTGGCGTCGGTGATGGTGTAATCGGCCGCGGAGGTAGGGAACACCGTGCCCGGCGGCGCCACCAGGGTGATGCTCCCGTGACCAGCCGCCAACCCGCCCGGCGCGGTAACGGTGAAAGCGACGCTGTAGTTGACCTCGGTGGCGAGCCCGGCGTCGCTGGACAAGCTCACGGTGGGGTCGCCGGCCTCGGGGGCCGCCGCGGCTGAGGCGACGGCACTGACGACCGGGCCGGCCACGGCCACGAGCACGACCGCCCCCGTGACCGCTCGCCAGAGACGGGAGCCCATAGAAGGGAAAAGGTAGCCCGTCCCTTGCCGGCCGTGCACCGGTTTGCACCGCGAACTTCAGGGCCCAGGTTGCTCCACGGAGGCCGGCGCCACCGCCGGCGAAGCCCCTGAGGCAGGGGTGGTCGGCGTGGCGACCAGGCCCACCGGGGCCGCCGGGGCCACCGGGGCCACCGAGCCCGTGGCGGTGGTAGTAGCGGCCGTGGTGGTCGTCATAGGGGCGGTGGCGGTGGGGCCAGGAGCAGTGGCAGTGGTGGTGGGAGCAGTGGCAGTGGTGGGGAGCTGGCCGACGCCGGCGGCGAGCATGGCCGAGTTGGGGACCTTGAGCGGCCCGTCGTCGGTACGCAAGGTCACATAGGTGAGGCTCATGTCGACCACCCAAGCCTCGAAGATCCCGCCCAGGGCCCCGGCCCGGATCCGGATGTGGTCCCCGACGCCGAAGGGCCGAGCGAGGAGCAGGACGAGCCCGGCGAAGACGTTGCCCAGGCTCTGCTGCGCGGCGATCCCGAGCACTACACCGGCCAACCCTGCTCCGACCAACAGGTGCTCGATCGACACCTCCAGCACGGCCAGCACAGCGAAGGCCACAAAGAGGTAGCCCACGCCGGCGGAAAGCACCCTTATCGCTCCTCCTGCCGCCGGCATGGACTTCCGGGCCACCAGGTGACTGAGGGCGGCGGAAAGGCGGGCGGTGGCGATGACCCCCGCTACCAGGAGCACCGCCGCACTGGTCCAGGCCACGACCTTGGGATGGAGATGGCCTGTTCGCATTTGCCCGAACTCCGACCCGACCACCAGGGCGGCCAGGGCGATGACGCCGGCGATGGTCCCAGCCACCCAGTTGTGCCAGCGGTTGCGGCTGATCGAAAGAGTTGAGGGCCGAGCGGGCACTATGCCTCCCTCCGGGCTATGGGGCACGGGACTTTAGCGGATACTGCCCGCTAGAACCTAGTTTTCAACTCCGGTCGGGGGTGGTGGGACAATCTGGCCTGGGCTGTCGATCAAGGCGCCCTGGCTTCGTCGTATTCGCGGGAGGCCCGTACGGAGGGCTCTTAGAAGGAGGAGAGATCATGGCCGAGTACCTGGTGCTCATCTACGAGGACGAAGCTGCGTGGGAGAACTCCCCTCCGGGGACGGTGGACGAGATGATGAAAGGCCATCGGCTGTTCTGGGAGGGCAATGCCGCCAACGTGCGAGCCGGCAATGCCCTCCAGCCAACGACCACGGCCACGTCGCTGCGCCGCGACGCGGCCGGGGATTTCGTGGTGACCGACGCCCCGTTCGCCGAGACGAAGGAGGCGCTCGGGGGCTACTACCTCATCGAGGCCGCCGACCTGGACGAAGCGTTGGCCCTGGCGAAGCAGATCCCGGCCCCGTTCGGTGGGCTCGAGGTCCGGCCGATCAGGGTCTTCGACTAATGGCCCCTCCGCCAACTTGGCGCGGCAACCGCACGTGAACGCGGCCGTCGAAAGCGCGGTTGCCGACGCCCACCGCCGGGAGTGGGCCTTCGTGCTGGCGGCCACGGTCCGGGTCACCGGCGACATCGACGTGGCCGAGGAGTGCGTGCAGGATGCGTACGCCCGAGCGCTCGCCACCTGGCCCACGGCCGGGATCCCAGCCAAACCGGGGGCGTGGTTGACCACGGTGGCGCGGCGCCGGGCCATAGACGTGGCCCGGCGCGTCTCCACCCACGGGCGGGCCCTTCCCCTTCTCGTCGAACGGGTGACCTCGCCCGGGCCTGAACAACCGGGCACCCCTGAGGTGACCGACGACCGTCTCCGCCTGATCTTCACCTGCTGTCACCCGGCTCTGGCCACCGATGCCCAAGTGGCCTTGACGCTCCGTCTCGTCGGCGGGCTGTCCACGCCCGAAGTGGCCCGGGCGTTCCTCGTGCGAGAGGCGACCATGGCGGCTCGGATCACCCGGGCCAAGAAGAAGATCGCCGCCGCCCGCATCCCCTACCGGGTGCCCCCCGACGAAGAGCTCCCGGCCCGCACCAACGCCGTGCTGGACGTCGTGCATCTCATCTATACGACCGGCCACACTGCTCCCGTAGGCTCCGAGCTGGTCCGCCCCGACCTGGTGGAGAGGGCCCTCGACCTGGCCCGCATGCTGCGGGCGCTCCTGCCCGGCGACGCCGAGGTGGCCAGCCTCCTCGCCCTGGTCCTGCTCACGGACGCCCGCCGGTCGACGCGGCTGGCCGACGACGGCCGGCTCGTGCTGCTGGCTGACCAGGACCGCTCCCGATGGGACCACGCCGCCATACGGGAGGGCGCCGCCCTCGTGCGCGAAGCGCTCCGCGGCCGCCCACCGGGGCGGTTCGCGCTCATGGCCGCCATCGCCGCCGTGCACTCCCAGTCCCGGTCATGGGACGCCACCGACTGGGCCGAGATCGTGGGCCTCTACGACCTCCTGGTCCACATATGGCCGTCCCCCGTCGTCGCCCTCAACCGGGCCGTGGCCGTGGGCCTGGCCTCCGGCCCGGCGGCCGGGCTGGCCGCTCTCGACGCGCTGGCCACCGAGCCCCTGCTCGCCACTTACAGCTACCTGGCCTCCGCCCGCGCCGACTTCCTGCGCCGGCTGGGGCGCGCCGACGAGGCCCGTACTGCCTACGAAGAAGCGCTGCTCCTGAGCGAGAACGCCGTGGAGCGAGCGTTCCTGGCCGATCGGTTGGCTCAAGTCAAAAGCTGACCTCGAGCGGGCGGCGGGGCCCACAATAGAAGCGCGGCCACCGTTCTGCCGAATAACCGGAGGTACCCCGATGAAACGCGCCCTCAAGCTGCTGGCCACGTTGACCACTCTCAGCGTCGTGCTCAGTTCGGCGTTACCGGCCTCCGGCCTCCAGACCGGCACGAAGGCGTCGGTGGCTTCCCCCAGTTCTTCGCTCAAGTGGGAGGCGTCGATCATCCCGGCCGATTACATGGCCCTGGGCAACTCGCTGCCCTCCGGCCCAAACGGCGACAAGTCGGGGTACGGGCTCACGGCCAACGGCATCAACAATTGGTACATCCTCTGCGCCAAAGGCACCCGCTGTGATTATCGCTTTGCCATTTTCTTGTTCACGAACGCACCAGAGAAAGCCAGCGTCACCTTCCGGGTCCTGTCGCCTGAGGCCAAAAGCGTCTATACCTATACGTGGGCCGCGGACAACCTCCCCCGCGGCTCTGTATGGTTCTACGCCGACGCCACCGGTAACTTCAGCGTGGCCGGGACCTACTACGCCGAGGTCTACGGGAACAGCACCCTTTTGGGGTGGATCCCCCTTCTGTTCACGGCCCGCTAGATCCACATCCCGGGCGGTTGAACGCGGCAATTCGCTCCGGGGGAAGAGGACGGGCCAAAAGGAACCCCTGGCCGGCGTCACACCCGAGCGCAGTGAGCTCGCCGAGCTGACGGTCCGTCTCGATACCTTCGCCGACGACCAGCATCCCCAGGGCGTGGGCCATGGCGGTGATGGCCCCGATTATTTCGCGGTCGCGGTCGCTACCGCCGATCTGTTCCACGAAACTGCGGTCGATCTTCAAGATGTCGACGTTGAGACGCTGCACGTGGGCCAGGGTCGAGTACCCCGTCCCGAAGTCGTCCAGGGCCAGGAGCACCCCGAGCTTCGACAGCGCCCCCAGGGTGGTGGCGGCGTCCCCGAGCTCACCTATTAGCGCCGTTTCGGTGATCTCGAGGCAGAGCTGGGACGGGACAATGCCGTAGCTGGTGATGGATTTGGCCACCCGTTCGACCAGGGTGGGGTCGGAAAGCTGTCGCCCAGACAAGTTCACCGCCACGGTGAAGTCCTCGGGGTACTCTCCCTCGCTGGTCCATTGGGCCAACTGCCGGCATGCCTCGTCGAGGACAAAACCGTCGATGGCACCGATCAAGCCGCGTTCCTCGGCCAGGGGGATGAAGTCCCCCGGGAGGATGACGCCCCGGTTGGGGTGCTCCCAGCGGACGAGCGCCTCGGCTCCCCGCAGCGACTGGTCCTCGAGGGAGAACAAGGGCTGGTAAAGAAGGAACAGTTCCCGATTGTCGATGGCATGGCGCAAGGCGGAATCGAAGTCGTGGTTGGCTGCGGCGCGAGCACGAAGGTCCGAGTCAAAGACACGAAAGCCGTCGCGGCCGGCGTCCTTGGCCTCGTACATGGCAATGTCGGCCTGTTGCAGCAGTACGCCAGGGGACGCCGCCGGGTCGGCGGTAACGACGACGCCGATGCTGCCGGTGACCGTGAGGTTGTTGCCTTCATGGACGAACTTCTCGCCGATGGCGCGTACCGCCCTGCTGGCGATCAGCCGCACGTCGTCGTCGTCCTGCAGCGAGCTGCACAACAGGATGAACTCGTCCCCCCCGAAACGGGCGACAGTGTCGCCGCGCCGGGAGATCCGCGACAGCCTCTGGCCGACCTCGACGAGCACGCGGTCACCGGCGTCGTGCCCGAGCGAGTCGTTGATGACCTTGAAGTT
>JBKQUU010000214.1:0-10196 GCA_052325485.1 Acidimicrobiales bacterium
CCAGGTAATAGCCGCCACCGGCCCGACCCTGGAAGTCGGCTTCGTGGCCGGCGGCATTGCCACCGTGCTGTCGTTGCTGATCGGCGTCGGCGGGGCGTTCATCGGGGGCATCAGCGATGAGGCGTTAAACCTGTTCACCAACATCATCCTGGTCATCCCGGTGATGCCGCTCGTCATCGTCATCTCGGCCTACGTGCAGGCCAAGAGCCTGTTACCGACGATCATCATCATCGCCTTTACCGGCTGGGCGGGCACGGCCCGGGTGCTGCGGGCCCTGGCCCTGTCCATGCGCAGCCGGGACTACATCCTGGCCGCGCGCGTCTCGGGCGAGCGGGCGTGGCGCATCGTGATCGTCGAGCTGCTGCCCAACATGACGGCCTTCATCGTGTCCGGCTTCATTTTCACGGTGATCTTCGCCATCCTCACCCAGGCCGGCCTGGCCTTCCTTGGCCTGGGCAACACCAACCTCCTCAGCTGGGGCAACATGCTCTACTGGGCTCAGGCCGACCAGGCCCTGACCAGCGGCGCGTGGTGGTGGTTCGCCCCGCCCGGGCTCTGTATCGCTCTTCTCGGCACGGGGCTGTCACTGGTGAACTTCGGTCTCGACGAGGTGCTGAACCCCCGGCTGCGCTCGGTCCGCCCGGTCAAACGGCAGAGAAAAGAGGCCCTCCCGGCCCGAGCTGCGCTCCCGGCCCGGGAAGCCCCGCAGCCCGCAGGGGCGCCGTGAGCACGGTGCTGCGGGCCAGCCACGTATCGGTGGAGTACGGGGGGGCGGTGCCCACGCGGGCCGTGAGGGACGTCTCGATCGAGTTGTACCGGGGGGAAATGCTAGGGATCGCCGGCGAGAGCGGCTGCGGCAAGTCGACGCTGGCGTACGCCCTGACCCGGCTCCTGCGCCCCCCCGCCGTGATGACCGAAGGACAGGTGCTCTTCTACGGCCGGGACGGCGGCGGCCCGGTCGACATCATGGCCCTCGAGCCGGAAGCTTTACGCCGTTTTCGCTGGACAGTGGTCTCGATGGTCTTCCAGAGCGCCATGAACTCGCTCAATCCCGTGAGCAGCCTCCGGCGCCAGTTCTCGGACATCTTCGAGGCCCACGTACCCGATATGGACAGCGACGCCCGGGACGAGAGAAGCCGCCAGCTCCTGGAGATGGTCGGGATCGACCCCTCCCGGCTCAGCGGCTTTCCTCATGAGCTCTCCGGGGGGATGCGCCAGCGGGTCGGCATCGCCATGGCCCTGGCCCTGCAACCCGAGATCGTCATCATGGACGAGCCCACGACGGCGCTCGACGTCGTGGTGCAGCGGGAGATACTGCTGGAGATAGCACGGCTCCGGCACGAGCTGGGCTTCAGCGTCATTTTCATCACCCACGACCTCCCGATGTTGGTGGATCTCAGCGACCGCCTGGCGGTCATGTACGCCGGCGAGATCGTGGAGCGCGCCCCGGCCGAGTGGGTCGGCGGCCGGCCCGCCCATCCCTACACGCTCGGTCTGCAAGCCGCCTGCCCCGATCTTCTGGGCGAGCGCCGAGCGCTGCAGGGGATACCCGGCTCCCCCCCGGACTTGCGCCAGGACCTACCGGGCTGCGCCTTCGCTCCTCGCTGCCCGTACGCTTTCGCCCCCTGCACCCGTGTCCATCCCGTCCTTTCGCCTCTGGCCCCCCCCGCCGGCGCCCAGCCAGAGCTGGGCCCGCCCGGAGGCAGCGACGCCGCCGAGGCACTCGGCCGCCCGCCCGGCGAGGGCCCGGCGAGGACGTCCATGCTCGCCGACTGGAGGGTGGCCTGCCATCTCCATGACCGTACGGCCAACCCGGCCGGCCCCCCGGCAGAACTGAGCGGTGACCCCCTCGGGCTGGGAGGGGGGGAGCGGTCGTTGGTGCCGACCAATCTGGGCGCCACCCCGGCCGGCCCACCGCAGGCGGAGGCCTGAAGCGGCCATGAGCGTCCTCCAGGTGCACGACCTGACGGTGGACTTCGCCCAGAGGCGGGGGCCAAAGTTCCGTGCCGTTGACCACGTTTCGTTCGAGCTGGTGGCCGGGGAAACCTTGGCGTTGGTGGGCGAGAGCGGCAGCGGGAAGTCCACCATCGCCCGGGCCCTGGCCCGGCTCCTGCGCCCGACGGGCGGAGAACTGTTGCTCCACGGCCGCCCGATCGGTCAGCGAGGCGGCAAGCTCCGCGACTACCGGCGAGAGGTCCAGATGGTCTTCCAGGACCCCTTCGCCTCGCTCAACCCCGCCTTCACCGTGGGCCACCACCTGCGCCGGCCGCTGCGGATCTACGGGCACCCCCGCGCCGGCCTGGAAAATGAGGTGGAAGCTCTCCTGAGGTCGGTGAACATGGTCCCGGCGGCCTCGTTCGTGACGAAGTACCCCCATGAGCTCTCAGGCGGCCAGCGCCAACGGGTCGCCATCGCCCGGGCCCTGGCCACCCAACCGGGCGTCATACTGGCCGACGAGCCCGTCTCCATGCTGGACGTGTCGATACGCCTCGAGATCCTCAACCTGCTGGACGGCCTCAAGCGTGACCGTGACCTGGCCCTGCTCTACATCACGCACGACCTGGCCACCGCCCGCTATTTCTCCACCCAGATCATGGTGATGTACCGGGGCGAGATCGTCGAACGGGGCCAGGCCGACGACGTCATCCTCAGGCCGGCTCACCCTTATACCCAGCTCCTCGAGGCATCGGTGCCCGGACCGAGGACGTCGCACCGCCTTGACGACTTCGCCCCCGCCCAGGGGGCAAAGGGGGCCAACGTCGTCCTGGCCGGGGAACGGGCCGAAGCGAGCGCCGTCACCGGGTGCCGGTTCCGGGGCCGTTGCCCCCAGGCCATGGAGGTGTGCGCCACGCACCCCACCGAGCAGGACCTGGGAGACGGCCACCTCGTACGGTGCTGGTTGCACGACCCCACCGTCCGGGACAAGCCGTCCGGGCGGGCGGCGCCCAGTATGTCTATGACCGAGAACGGCTGAGCGGGGCGATGGGCCCGGTACCCGAGGACTGGCAGCGTGCCGTGGCCGTTGTCGCTCACCCCGACGACCTCGAGTACGGGGCGGCCAGCGCCGTGGCCCGATGGACGGCACAGGGCAAGGAAGTCACCTATGTGCTCGTCACCAACGGGGAGGCTGGTATCGATGGCATGGCGCCCGAGGAGGCTGGCCCCCTGCGCCAGGAAGAAGAGCGCCGTAGTGCCGCCGTCGTGGGCGTGCACCGGGTCGAGTTCCTCGGCCACCCCGACGGCCTGGTCGAGACGGGCCTGGTGCTACGACGCGACATTGCCCGGGCCTTGCGGCGGTGGCACCCTGACATCGTCATAACGATGAACTTCGACCTCGCCTGGGGCGACGACGGGACCGTCAACCACGCCGACCACCGGGCCACGGGACTGAGCGTGCTGGACGCGTGCCGGGACGCGGCCAACCGGTGGGTGTTCACTGATGAGGGCCAGCCGTGGCGCGGGGCCCGCCATGTCTACGTGGCCGGCGCCGCCGCGCCGACGCACTTTGTCGACGTGTCGGCAACCCTCGACGTCGGCGTGGCATCTCTACGCCAACATCAAGCGTACATAGATGGTCTCGGGCGAGAGTTCGACCCCGACGAGTTCCTGCGCAATATGGCCGGGTTCACGGGCATGACCGTCGGGTGCGAGTACGCCGTAGCCTTCCAGCGCTTCACCGTGGGCTGAGTTCGCCCTCGGGCGTTAGCAACAATGGTGGAGTCCCGTTCGCCATGGCGCTAGTGCCGGCCGAGCTCAGCTAACAGCGGGCGCCAACCGAGGGCAGGACGGGCGTGAGCTCGGGGGCCGGGGCGCCGGGCGCCACCGGTTGGGCGAGGTAGCCGTCCAGCTGGGACGGCGTGAGCGGGTAGGCGATCCCATAGCCTTGGCCGATGTCGGCCCCCCGGAGCTGGAGCGAACGGAGGACGTCTTCGTTCTCGATGCCCTCGGCCACCACCGTGAGGCCGAGCCCCCGGGCCAGCTCGATGGCCGAACGCACGATGGCGGGGGCACGGGGGTGGCGACCTAGGCCGATGACGAAGGACTTGTCGATCTTCAGCTCGTCGATGACCAGGCCGAGCAGCTGCGCCATGGACGAGTACCCGGCCCCGAAATCGTCGACCGAAATCCGCACGCCCCGGGCCCGCAGCTCGCTTACGCACCGCTCGGCCCTTTGGGGGTCGCCTCCCAAGGCAGACTCGGTGATCTCGAGCGTGAGGCGTTCGGGCGGGAACTGGTGGAGGGCCAGTACGTAGTCGATGTACCCGGGCAGGTCCTCGTCGACCAGGTCGTAGCGCGAGATGTTCACGCTCATCTGGAGGCGCCGGCCGGCCCGGTCGAGCCGGGCCGCCTGGGCCAGTGCCAGGTCGAGCACGGCTCGGGTGAGCTGGGGCATGAGCCCATTGCGCTCGGCCAGGGCGAGGAAATCGTCGGGGCAGAGCAGCCCGAGGGTGGGGTGTGGCCAACGGACCAGTGCCTCCACCCCGCAGACCGCGCCGGTGCGCATGTCCAAGGTGGGCTGGAAGAACAACAGGAGCGACCGGTCGTTGATGGCCCCTCGCAGGTCGTCCAGCAGGGCCAAGCGGTCGGCGCTGTTGGGGTCGACGTCGGCCCGGTAGGCCGCCACCCCGCACTGGGCGCGCTTGGCTTGGTACATGGCCACGTCGGCGCAACGCAAAAGCTCCTGAGCGGTCGAGGCGTCCGGGCGGGACAGGGCCACGCCGGTACTGGCCCCCACCCGTACGCTCATGCCCCCCAACGCGCACGGCTCGGAAAGGGCGGCAGCCAGCTCCCGGCCCACGGCCATCAGGTCGTCTTCGTCGCCGACGGGACCGGCGAAGGCGTACTCGTCGCCGCCCAGGCGGGCCAGTACCCCCCGGTGCCCGAGCTGGTGCTCGAGGCGTCTGGCGACCGCCCGCAGGAGCTCATCGCCCACGGCGTGGCCCAGGGCGTCGTTGACCTCCTTGAAGCCGTCGAGGTCGACCAGCAACACCCCGACCTGGCCGCCCCCGGCGGGCTTGGAGAAATAGGTCGACTGCACGCGCTCGAGGAAACCGCGCCGGTTGCGCAGGCCGGTGAGGGAGTCCGTACGGGCGTCCCGGTAGTTGGCCGCGGCGTGAGGGACCGCTCGGAGCGTCAGCACGGCACCGGCCACCACCCGGGCCAGTGCACCCACGGCCGAGCGGGCTCGGGTCGTAGCTCTCACGGCTGGGTGCAATCGGGCGCTGACGAGGCGATCGTGGTCTCCCCACTGGGAGCGGACTTGGCGCTGAGCCACTTTGTGCCCACGTAAGCCGCCACTTCGAACCAGTAGTTACCGGCGGTGGAAATGGTCCCCGTCCAGGTGGTCCCCGTCTCCCCGGTCGCCTTGGAGGCGTACGTCCCGTCCACCGACGTCGAGTCGTAGACGGTGTAAGTCGAGGCGTCGGCGACGGCGCGCCAGGTGACGGTTATCTCCTTGGAACTGGACGACACACAGGCCGCCGACACCCCGGCAGGGGCCGAAGGGCCGGCCAGAGCATGGGCCTCGGCTTTGCTGCTGGCGCTCAGCACGAGCGCCCAGTTCGATGCCGAAGCCGCGCTCGGGGCGCTTATACCGACGATGGTGAGGGCGGCCGCCGACAACAGCCCGAGGAGCCCTCGGGCCGCGTGCCGGCACCACGGGTTGCCTCCGGCCATTGCCTGGCGGTCAGCTCGTCCAACTGTCCGTGGCAGGGCTTGTCGTGGCCGTGGCGGCACCGCCGGTGGCGGTGACCCCGGTCAAGGCCGGCATGGAGAAATAGGTGTTCTCGCACGCCGCGGGGGCGGCCGCGGTCATGCTGGCGTCATTGGTCAGCGTCACCGTCAAGGGATTGTTGGGCTGCCCGCTGGCCGCCACGGTGAGCGCCGTGGTTAAAGTGTGCGAGGAGCCGCTGGTGGCGCTGGAATAGTTCCAGATGACGTCACTGGGGGTGGCCGCCAGGCAGCCGGTTTGGGTGGTCGTGAGGGCACTGGTCGTGTACCCCGTCGCATAAGTCGTATTGGTGGGCAGGTTTACGGCCGTGACCGTGACGGGGAACGAGTTGGGGTTGGAGATCGTGAGCACGACGTCGCCGTTCCCGCCGGGATAGAGCAGGTTGGTGGCCGCCGGCGATGCGACGGCGGCGATCGTCAGGTTCGAGACCGCCGCCGCCTGGGACTGGCCGCTGGACGAGGCGTTCAGCCCTACGACCCAGTTGGTGGCGGCGTAGGCCGTGCCCCCGGCCAGCACCGCGCCGGCGATGCCGGCGGCGATCGTGGCCCGGCGGTGCTCCCGGTAGAAGCGACGAGCATGCTGAGCAAGATGTGGGCGGGGGGTGCTCAGCCGCCCCGCGCCAGCAGGGGCATTGTTATTTTCCATACCGCTATGTCTCGGCTGGGCCTAAAGAGCCTTAAGTGGCCCTCGTACGGGAATTTGAGCCGTACGGTACTGAACTTCTCTAGGTAAAGAGGCCGGGCAAGGAGCCGGCGGTATCGGGCTGAAGACCGGCGACGGCGCTCCTGAGCCGGGCGAACTCGGCCGCCGCGTCCTCCCTGTTGCGGACCCCGAGCTTCTTGTAGGCGTTGGCGAGGTGAGATTCGACAGTCCGTACCGAAACTGAAAGGCGTTTCGCCATTTGCGGGGCCGTGTCGGCACTGCCGAGCAGGGCCAGGACTTCTATCTCCCTCGGTGTCAGGCTGGCCAGGAGCTTGCCCGCGGTCGTGGCGTGGGCGACGAGCTCGCGTTCGAGCCGCTTGCGCTTAGTGATGTCTTCGATGATGCGCATCCCGTGGACAACGGCGTCGTTGTCGTCGCGCACCACCGACGCCGTCACCTTCCCGAACACCACATGTCCGCCTTTGGTGACAAAACGGGTTTCCGTCTCGTAGCTCGGGACCAGCCCGGCCGAGATCTGCCAGTCGAGGTCGATGTCCTTGTCCACGTCGTCGGGATGAGTAAAGGACTCGAAGGTGTTGCCCACCAGCTCCTGCCTGGTCCGCCCGACGAACCGGCACAGCGCCTTGTTCACGTTGGTGATGCGCTGGTCGAGGTCGACGACCGCTATCGGCAGCGGGCCCTCCTTGAAGACCCCGCGGAAGCGCTGCTCGCTCTCGCGCAGCTCCTGTTCACTTCGATGCCGTTCGGTGACGTCATGGAAGCTCCAGACCCGTCCGACAACGGCACCGTCCAGGCGTTGTGGCCTGGAATAGCGTTCGAACACCCGGCCGTCCTTGAACTCCAGCGTGTCATGGCCCTCGGCCTCAGGGCTGGCGTAGAGCTCGCGCACCTTCGCCTCGAACGCACCGGGCTCGGTCAGCTGGCCCATGACAGACGCCATGGCGGCGGCGTCGTCCCCGCTCTCCAGGACCGAGGCGGGCACTTGCCACATTTCGGCGAAGCGACCGTTGAAGCTCGTGATCCGGCCATCGGTGCCCACGACGAGGAGACCATCGGCCGTCGAGTTCAGCGTCGCCGTGAGCAGCGAAAGGGCGTGGCGCAGCTCCAGTTCGGCCGCCGTCCGGGCCGTTATGTCGTGCGCCGAGACCAGGAACCCCCCCACCGTCGGGTCGTCGAGCAGGTTCACCACCGTGAGCTCGAAGGGGACCGCCTGGCTGCTGGCATGGCGGCGTAGGTGCACGACGACCGTCACCGGCTCGGCCACCGTCGCCCCCCGGGTGGCTCGCCGCAGGGCCGCCGCCAGCAGCGGGCGGTCGGCGTCGCGGACGAGCTCGGCCAGGGGCCGGTGCTCGATCAGCTCGGGGTCGTGCCCGAGGAGCCGGCCGAGCGCCCCCGAGACCGATTGCACCAGGCCGGTGGCTGAAACGAGGATGATCACGGCGGCCGAGTTGGCCAAGACGGACCTGAGCCGTGCCTCTTCGTTGCGGGCCACTTCGAACCGCCGCCGTTCGGTCAGGTCCCGGAGGACGAAGAGGACGACCTCTTCGCCCAGCCAGGTGACGGGTGTCCCGAGCACCTCCACCAACCGCCAGCCCGTGCCCGTTTTGACCCGGACCTCGATGAGCGTACCGATCTCCTTGCCCTGGACGCTGGCCAGCGAGCGGAGCACTAGTTCCAGGTCATCGGGGTGTACGAGGTCGAGCCCGGATATGCCGATCGACTCGGCCAGCGACCTGGTGAACAGGCGTTCGGCCGCCCGGTTGCCCCATGCCACCGTGCCCAGGGGGTCGAGGACGATGACGGCGTCCGGGAGCTCAGCCAGCAGCTCGGCCAAGTCGCTGGCCCGGGGTGTAGCCCTCTGCGGAGTCATTCCATCTACCACAGTGCCCACCCGTTGGTTTTAACGCAAGGCGTTGGTGCTCTTCCGGCCCGTTCCGGGGCGGCGGCCCGGTCTTCGCCGACCGAGATCACCTCTTTGCGTGGCAAAACAAACGCGAAGATGGCTGCAGGTCGTCAAAAAACGTATGCGGGCCTATCTTGCTAGCCGGTCAGCACCTCCGCCCCTTCTCCGCCCGGGTCACCTGGTTTTGGCTGTGGTAACAAGGTGTATTGGGCCGGCCGCGCCCGCGGGACTTAAAAAACCGAAGCCCTACGGGCCAGATCGGCGGCACGGCGGGGGCAGACGAGCAAGGCCGTCCCTAGGTCTGCCAGTCGATCTTGGCCCGTCCCACCACCTCCGGGTGGGCGCGTAGCCAGGAGTAGGCGAACGAGCATTGCGGCACGACGATAAGGCCGGCAGCGGAGGCGGCCTCAACCGCGCTTTCAACGAGGCGCCCGCCCTGCCCTTGGCCTCGCAGAGCTTCGGGCACCTCGGTGTGGACCAGCACAAGTCGTTGACCGTGGCGCCGGTAGACCAACAGGCCCCGTTCCCCATTGTCGCCAGCCTCGAAGCGGTGCTCGGCGGCGTTGTCAATAACCGGCACAGGGCGGCCAGAAACGGGCATGGCCCCATCCTGGCGGAAAACGTCAGTAAAAAAGCGCGTTGGCGACTTGTAAGAAGCTGGTCCGCGGGCCTGCCCTACAGCAGTCCGAGCGCTTCGTAAGCGGACTTGGGCCGGCGGACCAGCGGGCGGCCGAGCCCGGCTTTAGGGACGACGCCCGGCCCGGGGGCCAGTTCGTCCGGCCCTAGTATTGTGCGGGCTCCTCTATCGGGGGGTGGACGGGGGTACATGGTGGACGCGGCCGAACGCGACGTGCAGGTGCGGAACTTCGTCAAGGAAGTCTGGAACGGCCGGAACTACGCAGCGGCCGCCGACCTCTACGGTGATAAGTACCTCAACCCCTTCGGGACGGGCCCTTCGGCCAGAGCCGAGCCCATCCGCCGCTACCACGCCGCCTTCCCGGACCTGCACATGGACGTCGAAGAGCTGGTCGTGGCCGGCGACACGGTTGTGATCAGGCTCACATTTCGGGGGACCGACACTGGAGGGTACGTGGGACGACCGCCGACCGGGCGGGCGGTAGAGGAGTGGGCTGGCGGAAGCCAGTGCCCCATCGGGCGTTGCGGGCTTGGTCCAGGAGCGCCTCGTTGGGGTTGATGGTCACCACCCGTCCCCCCGAGCGCTTCGTGCAGCAGGACTTGAGCGGGCAAACTTGGCAGGTCGAGGCGTCAAAGCGGGCTTCGCGCCGACGGGCCTGGCCGGCGATGGGGGCGACCTGGCCCGCCGGGCAGGTGACCGTACCGGCACCGAGGTCAATGGCGAAGGCGTCCTTGGTGAAATAACCGTTGGCGGCCGACGCCGGCGGGGCGGGGGCCACGAGGTCGATGCCCTGGGTGGCCAGGGCCTGGCGGGTCTCGGCGCCGCCGTAGTGGGTACCGGCGATGACCTCGGCCACCGCCATGGGGTCGGCTGCCAGTAGCGCCGGTAGCACCCCGGCGTCGCCCGTGGTGGCCTTGGTGGCCGCCCCGGCCATGAACAGGTCGGAGGTGGCGTCCACGCTCACGTGCAGCTTGTAGCCGTCGTAGCGGTCTGCTCGGGACCGGTGGCCGTGGCGGGCCTCGGGGCCGACCACCGAGATGACCCGTTCGGGGGCCACGCCCTTGGCGGTGCGCACGCCGCCTTGCCCGTCGTCTTCGACGTCTTGGGCCGAGACCACCTTCAATAGCTCGACCTCGCCGGCCAGGGAGACATCTCCTTGGCGTTGGCAGGACGCCACCACTTTTTGGGCATCGGCGAACAGCTCGTTCACCAGGGCCGCCCGCTCGGTGGCCGAAGCCCAACAGATCTGCGGCTTTCCCACC
>JBKQUU010000215.1:0-22263 GCA_052325485.1 Acidimicrobiales bacterium
GCTGCCCGAGTCGGCTGAAGAGGATGCGCAGCATCGCGTTGGCGTCGGTGGCGGTGCCGACCGTGGAGCGGGCGTCGGTACCCATCCGCTGCTGGTCGACGATGATCGCGGTCGTCAGCCCTTCGAGCACGTCGACCTCGGGCCGCGCCAGCGTCGGCATGAAGCCCTGCACGAAGGCGCTGTACGTCTCGTTGATCAGGCGCTGCGACTCCGCGGCGATGGTGCCGAACACCAACGAGCTCTTGCCCGAGCCGGAGACGCCGGTGAACACCGTCAGCCGGCGCTTCGGGATGGCCACGCTGATGTCCTTGAGGTTGTTCACCCGGGCGCCGTGGACCCGGATCAGGTCGTGGATGTCGGCGACGTGGCGCGTCGCCGACGGCGTGCCCGTCCTCGTGGCCATGCTCGTCATGTATCCGGTCAGGGCGCTGCTACGGCAGCGAGGGGTTGGTGCTCATCGGTCCTGGAGCAGGCCCAGGACGAGCAGGGCGGTGTACACCGCCTCGGTCTTCGCCAGATCGGGCACAGGATGCAGGACGGTCTTGGTCCCCTGGGTGGAAGAGCCGGTCATGGTCACTCCTGAAGTCGTGGGAGAAGCGCCACATTAGTGGCGGGCCCAGGCGTCTTCTCCGGGCCGGTCGACGGCGGTACGACGGACGTGTGCGCCAGCTGGGACAGCTCAAGGGCACCGCGCCTGAGCGCCTCGCCTGCGCCTGCCGGCGCCGTTGGAGCTTCGAGTGGGCGAAATAGCAGCTCAAGGGTCTTATTTCGGTGGGCCTAACTTTGGCGTTCACAGAACCATCACAAGTAGGGCGCCGTCCGCTCATAAAGACGGGGGAAAGTTCGGCAGTAGGACAACGAGGATCGACCGAGGAGGACAGATGACCTACCAAAGGCAACGGCGGAGGCACTGGTACCCGGGAGGCCTAACCGCCTTGGTGGCGACGCTAGCGGTCATAGCGGGTTCACTAGCTGTTACCGTCGCACCGGCGTCGGCCGGCGGCTGGTACTGGCACCACCGCACCACGACGACGACGCCGACCAGCACGACAACTTCGACCACGACGACAACCGAACCGACCACTACGACATGGTCGACGGCAACTTCGGGTACGCCGGGCCTTCGGGGCGTGGGCGGACCGGGCGGGACCCGTTCCTGCTTTGTCCGCCAGCACCGTAGGCGTGGTGGCGGCTGGGTGTGGGCCCGTGCCCGGTGCGTTGTCAGGAGCCACGCCAGGGGCGCAGGAAATGGCCAGGGCCGTCATAACTACGCGGTGACCACCACCTCATCGACGACAACCTCTTCGACCACTACGTCGACGACCAGTACCACATTGGCCGCCGCGAACTGCACCGCCGCCGAGAGCGGTTCGCCCCTGAGCCGCGCCGGATGGGTGGCGAGCACCAACGCTCTCTCTTCGGGCGCAGACCTGCCCGCCAACGCTCTGGACGGCAACCTGGCCACACGGTTCAGCACCGACGAGCCCGAGGCTGCTGGCCTGTACTTTGAGGTGGACCTGGGTTCGGCGCAGGCCTTCGATAAGCTCGAGATGGACGTCCCCAACTCGACGACCGACTACGCCAGGGGTTACAACGTCGAGGTGTCCAGCAACGGCACGACTTGGACCACCGTCGCCACGTGCACGGGCACCGGCTCACCCGAGATCGTGAGCTTCCCGCCCCAAACCGCGCAGTACGTCGAAGTCGTACTGACCTCGGGCAACCCCTCGAACTACTGGTGGTCCATCGACGAGCTCAATCTGTTCAACAGCTGATTGAGTTGATAGGTCAAGCCTCCGGGGCCGGGGCACGGCGGAGTGCCCCGGCCCCGGGGGCTGTCAGGCCCGGCTCAGCAGCTAGCCGAGGGGTGCGGCCCTTGCCCGGCTCCACGCCGACCGGGGCCGGTGCAATTGAGTGTTGCGCCTACGCAACGAGAGGTGGTGACAGGGTCGTGGCCTTCGAGGAGTTCCCGTTCTCAGTCGACGTGGCCTGGGTTAGGAAGACGGCTACGGTGGCCATCTCCGGCGAAGTGGATCTTTGCACCGCACCGGAACTCGACGAGTGCCTGGTCGAGGTCGTCGCTCGACGCCCTGACCGGGTGGTTGTCGACCTCGCCCAATTGCACTTCATCGACTGTTCGGGGGCGGCCGTTTTGGACCGGGCCCGGGAGGCATTATTTTCCACGGGCTGCACCATGGTCCTGTGTTCCCCCAACAGGTCGGCTCGCATTGTGTTTCGTGTGACCGGGTTGGAAGGGTTGTGCCAGGCCGCGCTCTAAACCCGTCCGCGGCCTGGTCACCGTGGTCTTGGCCGTGGCGCCGCGGCCACGAAAACCGCCTCGGCGGCGTGATAGCAGGCGACCAGGCGGTCCATGACTGCATCTACGGCCGGGTCGGGCGCCGTCTCTGTCGGGTGCTCTTGGCGCCAGCTGACCAGTTCGACGACAGCACGGTGGAAACTCCTCCCGGGCGCGAAGCCCGGGACGTAGCGACGGATTTTCGAGTTGTCCAAGAGCACGCTATAACGAAGGTCGGCCAGGACTTGTTCTGACCCGTTCCAGTCGGGGGCGGCGAGCGGCAGGAACTCGGACGGCACGTGGACGAGCCTCGCCTCGGCACCAAGCGCGGCGGCCATCAGCTCGTAAATCTCGTTCCAGGAGTACACGTCGTCCGAGGTGATATGGAACGCCTCGCCGAAGGTGGCCGGGTTGGCGAACAGCCCGAGCAACCCCTGCGCAAAGTCCGACGCATGGGTCAAGGTCCACAGCGAGGTGCCGTCGCCCGGGACGACCACTTCGGCCCCACGGGCCAGTCGGTCGACGGCGGTCCAGCCCCCCGGCAGCGGCGGGCTCACCTCGTCGTAGGTGTGAGATGGCCGAACGATCGTGACCGGGAACGACTCCGAGAGGTAGGCCTCAGTGAGGACGTCCTCAGCGGCTATCTTGTCTCGCGCGTAGGTCGAGAAGGGGTTCCGACGTGGTGTTGACTCGCTGTAAGGCATGCGCCGTGGAGGCTTCTGGTAAAGCTGCGCCGTACTGATATGGAGGTAGTGGGCTGTCCTAGCCCGGAAGGCCTCGACCGCCTCCCGGGCGTCATTGGCCGTGTAGGCAAGGAAATTGACCACGACGTCGAAGTTGCGCCCCTCGATCGCGGCGCGAAGGGAGACCGGGTCCCTAACGTTGCCGGTGAGCCTCGTCACCTCCGGCGGCAGCGGGCGCAGCAACGAGCGGCCCCGATTGAGGACAGCTACGTCCATTCCCTGCGCCACCGCGCTGCGGGCACAGGACGCGCTGATCGTGCCCGTGCCGCCCAGGTAGAGGACCCTGAGTGGTCTGGTGCTCATTGCCTCGCCTCCTGTCACCGTCGCTCGTCTTCCTGCTCGCGGTACCGAAAGACCGATCTCCCGAGAGTAGGGCACACCTCGTCCTAGCACGGACGGGCGGGTTGCCCATGGGGGCGCCGGACGGCGGACGAGACGGGGGCGGGCGTGGCCGGACCAGCGGCAACGTCCGCGGACAGAGCCGCGGACCTTGCGCCGGTCGAGGGGCCTGTGGTTATGCCTTCGGGAGCATCACGTTGCCGAAGGGCCCCAGCAGGTCCCAGTCCTTGATCTTGGTGCCGTTGGTCTGGCCCGGCGCCGAGTCGCCCTTGAAGTAATAGAGCAGGTGGCCGTAGTAGGTCAGCTGGTCGGGCTTCTGAGCGTCGACTTTAGCGACCTCAGCCTTGTTGATATCCGGCCCCGTGGTGATGGCCCCGGTGTCGGTCAGCGCCGGCCAAAAAGTGGCACACTGGCCGAGGCAGGCCGTTTTGGTCCCTTGGTCCTTGGTGAAGATGTAAAGCGCGTGGCCGTTCGGGCCAATGAGGAAGATCCCCGCTTTGCCCTTGGCCAGGCTGATCGTCTTCCCGGTCGCCGTCGCCGGCCCTATCGACTTGAGGCCGGCCGCCGTCGCCGCGGTTGCGGTGGACGCCGATGCACCGGAAGCGGCCACCGTGCCGAAGCCGATAGCGATGACAATGGCTGCCCAGAACTGGAGCAGCTTGTGGGTCCGGCTCCTTCTCATCTCAGCTCCTTACCCCGAAGTTCGGGACCTTGATCGGCACGGACAAGAACGACTTACGGTCGCCGCTTGTCCGTGCGGCATGTGGAAGGTACTGCTCACCATGTAGCTACGAACAAAGGACGCGATCGGATTGCGTCGGTCCCCGGCTGATTGAGCAGTGGTTGTGCTGGGCCCTAGCTGAACGAGACGGTGCCGGTCCCCGTGATCGACCCGTACTGGCCAATGGGCTGCGCACTCTCGTTGCACAGGCCTTTGTGCTTGCCGGTCGTGAACCGGGCGGCGACGTAGGCGAAGGTCTCGGTGATGGACACTGTCCCGCTGATTCCCCGGTAGAGCCCCGTGCCGTCGGACAACGTAACCGGACCGGTGACAGAAAGTGACCCTGAGCAGGTCGTGAGGTCGCCGGTCGGCTGCGCCTTGTCCGCCTTGGCATTGAGGGCGGTCGAGTTGACTTCGAAAGTGCCCTTTTGCAGCGTGATCCTGACGTAGTTCCCGTTGGCGTTGGTCGTGCCGTTCTTGTTGATGGTGAGCGTCCTACCGTAATCACCGATCGCGCCTACGATGACGATCGTCCCCCCGGCACCTGTCGGGTTGGGCGTAGCAAAGACCTTGACCGGGCCACCGGCCGGGGTGCTTGGCGTCGTGGCGGCGAGGGCGGGCCCAGCGCCGAGCGCCAGGCTCCCAAGCACGGCGAGGCCGACGGCTGTTTTGGCTGTTCGCATATTGACCTCCCAGTCCAGACCGCCGAGCCTTCGACCGGTCTTCGACAAAGCTTGGCCTTCTTGTCGACCTCGACCAAGGTAGCCAGCCCGTGGACCGGGCCTCGTGCTAGCACCAAACGCGGCGACCAGCCGTCGTGCCCCGCACCGGCCCCGTGGTCCAGGGCCCCCGCCGGGACCTCTAGGTCAAGTCGAGCAAGGTGTGGTCGTACCGAGGCCTAAAGGTGGGGTTCTCGGCCTGTTCGGCCTGGGTCGCCTCGTCGATCGCCTCCCTGATCGGCATCCCACTGGAGATCGCTATGAGCACCCGGTTCTTCCAACGGCCCTGTGGGAACGGACCGCTGGGGATGAGCGGGTTGGCACGGTGCCGGCGCTCTGCTGCTTCTTCAAAGCTCCGAGACATGGTCCCTCATGTCTCCTTTCCCGTCCCTTGCTCAGCCGCCGTCGACATCGCCTGCAAAAGCTCTCGCTCTTGGCGACACAGCGTCTGGTACATCTCCTCCGCCTCCATGTCGAGCGGTTTGTCCAGTCGGGCGGCGGCCAACAGGTCCAGCCTCCGTCTTATGACCTCCAGGTGCTCGGTCAGGCTTTCGTGCGGCCGATCGCCCGGCGACGGCTCGGATGTACTGATACGTGTACGGATAGGATCACCGTACACGCCCGACAGCTAACGATCAAAGATTGGCTCGTCCGCCCCTTAGGCGGCGCGAGGCTGGGGCGGCTGCCTGGGCCGGCTCCGCTCAGTGGGCCCCGGGAACCCCGATGCCCCGGGCCGCCCTCCGCGTTGACGGCTGCCCGTCGTGGCCGGTGACCACGAGGCGGGTGCACCTAGAGCACACTAGGCCCCAGCGGCCCGCTCAGACGTTGTCGCCGGCCTGGGCGCGCCCGCCCCGGTGCCGTCCGCCGCCTCAAGAAGGGACGGTCAGGCTACGTAGTAAGCCGTGATCGGGAAGGTGGCCGTCCCCGCCCATGATCGCCACGGCTCAACATTTGACGAGCGGTGGCGGACGCGTTTATCAAAAGGGGGCCTAGCGTTTGTGAGCGGCCGCGGCCTTGATGGTCAGCTTGAGGTGTACGGACATCTTGATACCGAAACGGTCGGTGACGGTCACGGTGGCAACGAAGGTCCCCTTGGCCTTGGGCTTGCCCGAGATTTTCCCGTTCGCCGCGCCGATCGACAGGCCCGGGGGCAGCCCGACAGCCGTCCAGTCGTAAGGCGTCGCTCCGCCGGTGGCCCGCACTTGGGCCGCGTACGCCGAATGTACCCGCCCCACGCTGACCGGGCCCAGCATAATGGCGAGGTCGGCGACGACCGCGAACGTCGAGTACGAAGACGAACCGCCGAAAACGGTGTCGGCAGTGGTCCCGCTGGGCAGGCTGACGAGGAGAGGCGCGGGGTTGGGGCCGGACGTGCCACTGTTGGCCGAGTTCCCGAGCTGGCCGTACTCGTTGTTGCCAAAACCGAAGAGCTGGCCGGAGGCAGTGAGCACCAGGCTGTCGTCAAAGCCGGCGGCGACGTGGGCGGCGGGGCCGGGAGCTCCGGGCAGCTTTACCAGGGCCGGCGTCGGGTTGCCCGAAGTGCTCCCGTTATTGGCGGGGTTGGCAAGTTCTCCGAAATCGTTGTCGCCGAAAGCGAAGACCTGGCCAGTAGAAGTGAGCGCCAGGCTGTGGTAGCCGCCGGCGGCGATCTGGACTACGGTACCGGTTTCGCCGGGCAGCGACACCTGCGTCGCGCTCGGGTTGGCCGTGGTCGTCCCGACATTGCTGGGGTTGCCGAGCTGGCCGTAGTCGTTGTCCCCAAAAGCGAATATCTGACCGGTAGAGCTAAGGGCAAGGCTGAAATCATAACCGGCGGCAATTTGGACCACCCTGCCGGCGGGGAGCCCGACCTGCGTCGGCGTGGCGTTGGCCGCCGTAGTCGAGTTGTTGGTGGCGTTGCCAAGTTGCCCGTACTGGTTATCACCGAAGGCATAAACTTGGCCACCGGAGGTCAGGGCCAAACTGAAATCGTTCCCGGCGGCAATTTGGGTCACTGTGCCGCTCTCTCCGGGCAGGGTCACCAACGTCGGGGTGGGGTTGGCGATGGAAGCGTCGTTGTTGGCGTTGCCCAGCTGTCCTTCTTCGTTGGTACCGAAGGCGTACATTTGGCCACTGGAGGTAAGCGCCAAACTGAACTGGTCACCGGCGGCGACCTGTACCGCCGGGCCGGGCAGCGTTACGGGCATCGGGCTCGGGTTGGCCGTGACCGCCGAGTTATTGGCGTTTGTCGTGCTCCCGAGCTGTCCGTAGTAGTTATCGCCGAAGCTGAACACCTGGCCGGTGGAAGTGACCACCAGGGTGTGGTCTTTGGCGGTGGCGACTTGCACCACCGGCCCGTTGGCGGCGGCGATGCTTAGCAGAGCCGGGGTCGGGTTGGGCGCAGTGGCATTGCCGTTGTTGGCCGGGTTGCCGAGTTGCCCATCGTCGTTCTCACCGAAGGCGTAGAGCTGTCCGGGGGAGCTGGCGGCCGCGGACGCGGGAGCCACCGCAGTCATGGCCGGGAGGACGACGAGCAACGCCGTGACCAGGGCGCGCAGGCGGCGATGCTGGGCAACGGGCCGCGACCCTACCTGGCGGCCCGAGGGAGCCGGCATTTTCGGGCCAAGGACCTTGACGAGGACCACCGCGAGTCTTTCCATGACGCTCCGTTCCAGGTAGTTAGTTCGGACGCACGATATCGGGCCCCCTATAGCACGTCAAGGCATGTGCTTACCAGCCCGACCAGCCGTGCCGTCCTAAGCGCGGTCTCGCTCTTTGCCGCCCCAGACGGTCAGGGCGCCCCCGTGCCCATCCCTGCCTCCGCCCCGGCCGCCCCGGCCGCCCCGGCCGCCCCGGCCTCCGCCCGAGCCGCGGCCGCCTCGGGGCGCAGGCCGAGGGCGTCCAACGCGGTGGCGAGGTTAGCCAACGATTTGGAGCGCTCGGCCCTTGCCGAGGACGGGGCGGTCTCGGCCAACCCGCGGTAGATGGCGACAGCTTCCTCGCTGGCCTTGCGGGCCTCCGCGTGCCGCCCAAGGTTGCCGAGGCAGATGGACTGGTTGTTGAGCGACAGAGCGAGCTTGGCCTGGAACTCCTCAGGCCGGGCGTCGCTCAGCTGGCGGTAAATGGAGACGGCCTCTTTGCTCGCTCCCAGGGCCTCCTCATGCCGGCCGAGTTGGGCCCGACAGCTGGACTGGCTGATGAGCGAGTTCGCCAGTTCGGGCCCGAAGACGTCGGCACGGGCCTCCGCCAGTTGACGACGGAGGGCAACGGCCCCGGTGACCTTGTCGAGCGCCTCTCCCCAGCGCCCAAGGCCGGCCAGATGGTGGCACTCGTTGTGCAGGGACACGGAGCGGACGTACGGCGAGGTCAGCTCGGCATCGATGCGTACCCCGTTGACGACCACGCGTCCGGCGAGAAGGTCGTCGGGTGAGTAGTGCCTGGCCGAGGGGGCCCGCTTGGCGCTCCGGTGAAAAAGACCAAGCATGGGTCGACCTCCGTTCGTGGGCATGGGTTGGGACGGCCGTCAGGCGTGGGCACGAGCAGGCCCTTTCTTGTCGGTCGGCTCGTGGCCGGGCGGCTTGAGCTATTTCAGGCTCTGCTGGCCGAGGTCGGCGGCCGCCGAGGCGGCGGCTTCGGCGGCCGCGTCGAGGAAGGCAGCGACCACCTCCCGGTGCTCGGCGGGGACGCTGCGGGCAATGGCGCGGATGCGGTCGTGGAACCTCACCAGGCCGGCGGGCTGGTCCTGCTCGGCGCGTGAGGTCAACTCGAGCACGATGTAACGACGGTCGGTAGGGTGCGGGCCGCGCCGCACCCAGCCGGTGGCTTCGAGGCGGTCGACGAGCATAGTCACCGCTCCCGAGGTGATCGATAACCGGTTGCCGAGGTCCTTCTGGGTCAGGGGGCCCTCCGCCTCAAGGTGCTCGAGGGCGTCGAGGTCGGTCTCGCTGATGCCCGCCCGTCGGGCGAGCTGGGCCCGTAAGCGGTCCCGGGCCAGGCCGAAGCGTTGGAGCCGGGCCGCTAACACCTCGGGCTGGGGGGTCGTCATTTGACATCACTATACCAGCTCGGTAAACTACTTAGTTACTAAGCGATTTAGGTACTAAGGAGATTGTCATGAACGAGCGGGCAGGGCAACAGGGGGAGGCCGGCGTTGGCGTTGGCGTTGGCGTTGGCGTTGGTCCGGCCCGGTGGCGCCCGGCCGAGGTGCTGGCGTCTTCCTTCTACCGGCTGGCGTACCGGTTTGGCCGTCCGCGCTGGGACACTGGCCAGCCCCGCTCCGAGCTCCAGGAGCTGGTCGCCGGGGGCCGGCCGGGGCGTGCCCTGGACCTGGGCTGTGGGACGGGGACCAACGCCGTCTACCTGGCCAAGCACGGCTGGGAAGTGGTGGGCGTCGATTTCGTCCCTCGAGCTATCGAAGCGGCCAGGGGGCGGGCGCTCGAAGCGGGCGAGACGCCCAGGTTCGTCGTGGGCGACGTCACGCACCTGCGGCGGCTGGGGGTCGATGGCCCCTTCGACCTCATCGTGGACGTCGGTTGTTACCACTCCGTCCCGGACGCCCTTCGATGTGCTTATGCCACCGAGGTTGCCGCCGTTGCCCGGCACGGGGCTGACTTCTACTTGGCCGGCATATCCGACGCCCCCGTCACGTGGCGCCTGTTGGGCACGCGGGGGACCAACGCCGCCGACCTACGCCACCACTTGGGCGTTGACTTCGACCTGGACGAGGGGACAGCCATCGGGGTTATGGGACGGGCCTCAAGTTTCGTGCTCTACCACCTGGTCAGAAAGGCCGCCGCGGGCCGGCCCGTTACCTAGCGCCCGGGCACGTTCTAGAGCCCGGGGGTGGCGCCGGGAGAGAGATACGCCGGCGAGGCACAGTGCCCCGCCGGCGATGGCTAACCAGGTAGGGACCTGGCCAAGGAGCGCCCACGACATGAGCACCGTGATGGCGGGGACCAGGTAAGTGGTGGCGCCCATCTTGCCCGCTGGGGTGCGGGCCAGCGCGTAGGCCCACGTGGTGAAACCTATGGCCGTGGGGAACACACCCAGGTAGCAGACCTTCAGGGTGGCGGAAAGAGGTGCGGAGGCGACTTCGGTTACCAGCTGGCCCGTGAACGGGAGACAGGCCAGTGCGCCTATTGCGGCACCGAAAGCGCTGACCTGGAGGGCCGAGGCGTGCTTCAGGGCGGGCTTCTGGGCGACCACCGCCACCGCGAACGACGACGCCGCCAGCAAGCAGAGCAGTACGCCGCTAAGCGACGCATGCCCGGTCTCGGAGGTGGCCGTCCCCACGACGATGACCCCGGCAAATGACAGGGCGACGCCGGCCAATAGGCCGCCGGAGAGCCCCTCTTTAAGCACCCAGGCGCTCAGGAGGGCGATTATGACCGGGCCCAGGCTGACGACCATGGCCGCCGTGCCGGCATCAACCTTCTGCTCGCCCCAGTTCAGGGCGACCATGTAGACGCCGGACCAGAGCACGCCGGACGTCACGATGCCCGGCCAGGCGGCGAGCCGCGGCCATCCCTCCCCCCGGGCCAAGCACACCAGGCCGAGCACCACAGAGCCGCATGTCAGCCGGCCCAGGGCCAGGGCGCCGGGGGAGAAAGTACCCCCGGCACTGCGGATGGCCACGAACGCCGAAGCCCACAGCACCACTGTCACGCCTGCCGCCACCAGCGCCTTGCCGTCCGCCCGGACAGGCACTTGGCGTCGGGCTAGCGCCCTCTCCCCGGTGCGTGCTTGGTTGCGCATTAGTGCCTCCGTTCCTCCGTACCGTCAGTCTCGCCCGGGCCGGCCGCCCTTCCTGGCGGGTTTGCGACCTCATGCTCAGGTCCAGCCCCGGTCAATTGACCGCTGCGTCGCCGGCGTCGCCACCAAAGGGCGCTATAGGGGCGCGCTCTTGTCACCGACACACCTTCAGGAGAGATATGGCCGATTATGAAGCCCTGGACAAGCTGACCGCCCACCTGCGTCAAACGCAACTGGCCGCCGGAAGACGCCAAGCCGAGGTGGCCGCTCGGTTGGCCCAAGCGCGCCGGGTGGTGGTGCTCAGTGGCGCCGGGATCTCGGTTGCCTCCGGGATCGGGACCTATCGGGGAGCGGGCGGGATGTGGGAAGACCCGGAACTGTTGGAAGCCCACCAGGTCGAGTCTCTTCCCGACAGCCTGCCCATTATCTGGTCCGTCAAAGGCCCGATGCGGGCGCGAGCCATGGCGACCAGGCCTAACCCGGCGCACCTGGCGCTGGTCAAGCTCGAGGCCCGACTGGTGGCCGGTGGGGGGGAACTGACCGTGGTCACCCAGAACATTGACGGTTTGCACCAACGGGCGGGGAGCACCCGCGTGCTGGAGATGCACGGCTCGATGATGCGCAGCCGTTGCTCAGACCCGAGATGTTCTCTCGCCCCTTTCGAGGACACCCAGGTCCCAGGCCCGGGGGAGGTCCCGACCTGCCCACGTTGTCATCGGCAGCCGCTGCGGCCCGACGTGGTGCTGTTCGGTGAGCACCTGCCTGGGCCGGTACTGGCGGAGGCCGGGTCGGCTTTGCACCGGGCCGACATGCTGCTGGTGGTCGGCACTTCGGGAGCGGTCAGCTCGGCCACTACCACTATCGACACCGCCGACGCCTATGGGGTGCATTGTGTCCTGATCAACAAGGAACCCTGGGACCACCCTCACCCCAAAGTGGCGGAGACCCTCATAGGTCCGGCCGAGGAGATCCTCCCCCAGATCGTGGCCCTCTCTTACGGGCGCGCCGGCGTTAGCTGAGCGTCCTTTCGCCTGCCTGCGCCCCCCTTTCGCCCTGCGCCCCGTTCTTCTCCGCCTGCGACCTCTGCAGCACTGGGGACCGGCTGAGCAGGACCGCTCCTACAGCCATAGCCGCGGCGGCCAGCCCGGCCAGCACCAGGTACACCCCAACCTGGGTGCGTTCGTGGAAGACGAGGACGCCCCAGGCGATCGACGTGAACGGGTCGAGAAGCGATATCCCTGGTTGCGCGGCAACGAGTTTGCCTGCCTGAAGGGCGTTCTGGACCAGGAACATCCCGAACAGCCCGGCCCCGGCCATGGCATAGACCTGCCACGACGTAAGTACGGGGAGGAGGCCCCGGGAGAGCGTGCCCGTCATGGACTTCATGAACGCGGCCGTGACACCGAAGCTGGTCCCGGCGGCGGCGCCGAACAGGCCCGCCCTCACTTGGTCACGATGCAACCGGCCCCCTACGACCAGGGCGGATATGAGAGCGGCCGAGATGAAGCCCCCCGTCGTCCAGGCGGTGGCGCTGGCCTGAGAGGAGCCGCCGTGAGGCTGCAAGAAACCAACGAGGCCGGCGAGACCGGCCGTGAGCAGGAAGATGGCGGTCCACTCCTGCCTGTGGAGCTCGGCGCCGAGGGCGATCCGAGCGCCGAGGAGCGTCAACGGGAGCTCTAGGGTGATGATCGGCTGGACTGAGGCCAGTTCCCCGGTGGAGAGGGCGCCGGCCTGGAGCAAGAAGGACCCCGTCACCAAGACGGCTCCCAGCCACCACGTTCTTTGGTGGAAGAGGTCCCTTACCAATGCCAACGAGAAGTTCTTCTCCGAGGGCTCCTTACTGTTCGCCTTCCTTTGCAGGACGTTGGAGCCGGCGTTGGAGAACGAGGCCAGCACCGCCAGCCCGTAGCTGAGCTTCACCCCCGAGCGCGCTTTCCTGCCACCTTTTCGTCTTGCCCGAGGTGCCGCCCCGACAATCCCATGTGGCCCCGACAATCCGATGTGTAGGCCCGATGTGTAGGCAAGGCCGCCCCGGGTATTGCTACAGGGACGGGCCGGTGCCGCCAGGCCTGGTACCGGTGGCCTGCTACCTGGGCAGGCGCCGTCGTCTATAGGGACTTTCACGCTAGATCTTAGAAATTTTCAAGGTTTTGGGGCCATGATCAACCTAGGCCCAGCGTGCGGCCTGGTGAGTGCCGGCCTGGTCCGACCAGAGGAGAGGAGAAGGGCATTACGGCCCGATCGTCCAAGGCGAAAGGAGACGACAATGCGACTCACCAACCTCGGTACTACAGAGAACTCGGCCCCGCCCGACCAAGCCGGGCGTCGGGCCCGGCGTTCGAAGCTCAGGAGCCTGGCCACGGGAGCCTGCGTTGTGGGCGGCACATGTCTGCTGCCGGTGGCGGGCCTGGCGACGCCCGCCGCCGCGGTTAGCCCGTCCCCGGCGCTCACGGGCACGCCCTACGCTGTGCAGGTTGCCACCAGCGGCGCGCCGGTGCTCGGCGGTATAGACGTCTCGCAGATCGCCGACGATGTCGACCCCGCCGTCGTCGACGTCAACACCACCGTCGACGCGCTCGAAGGTGGCGGCCAAGCGGCCGGGACCGGCATGTTGGTCACCGCCAGCGGGGAGATCGTCACCAATAACCATGTCGTGCAGGGGGCCGACTCCGTGACTGTCACCATCGCCGGCCGCGGCACTCGTCCGGCGACCGTGGTAGGCACCGACCCCACCGCCGACATCGCCGTACTTCGCGTCGGCGGTCTGAGCAACCTGGCCACGGTCACGTTCGGCAACTCGTCGACGGTCACGGTCGGGGACCCCGTGGTGGCCATCGGCAACGCGCTCGGCCTGGGCGGGAGCCCCACCGTGACCGAGGGCATAATTTCGGCCACCGGTAGGACCATTACGGCCGCGGACGAGACTGGTTCCAATGAAGAGACCCTCCACGGGCTCCTGCAGACCGACGCTCCGATCTCCCCGGGCAACTCCGGAGGCCCCCTGGTGGACGCGGCCGGAGGTGTCATCGGGATGGACACGGCGGCCGCTTCGGCCGGGACGACGGGGTCAAGCCTGGGCTTTGCCATCCCGGCCAATGCCGTCGAAAGGATCGCCGAGGAGATCGGAACGCACCGGGACCTGCCTGGGCTCCTGTTCGGCCGCACTCCCTTCCTGGGTGTCGAGGTAGTCGACAGCTCCCAGGTCAACAACGGGAGCGAACCCTTCGGGAGCCCGTTCGGCCTGGGCCCCGTTGCTACCACGCCCAACGGCACGCCCGGGGTGGTGGTGGCCGCCGTCGACCCCAACAGCCCGGCGGACAATGCCGGGATCGTTAGTGGCGACGTGATCACCGCCATCAACGGGCACGCCACGCCGACCACTACGGCGCTGAGCAAGGTGATCGAAGCCCTGAAGCCCGGCGACGCCGTGTCGTTGACCGTGAGCACGGACAACGGCACCCAGACGGTCCGGGCACACTTGGCCCAAGGCCCTGTCGACTAAATCGACTAGAGCTGGACCATAAATTGGAAAAAGCGAGGCGCCCGGTTGGTTTTGGGGCGCCTCGCCTTTTTGTTACTTGGCCCTATCGTCGTTCGGCCCCATGGCCTCGGGGCCGGCGTGCCCTCCTGCTATTAGAAGGTGAACCCGCCCCCGTGGCCCCCGAAGAAACCCTGGCCGAGGCCGGCCGGGAGGATGAAGACCGAAGTGGCGTTGACGGAACTGCCCCCATTTTGGGTGCCGACGACCAGGACGTGGGCGCTGGCCACGACATCGGCGACGGTGGGAGAGCTGACCCCCGGGTCACGGTAGGCCGTCGTGCCCGAGACGGTGACGGCGATGGTGGCGCTCGTCTGGCCGGCGGTGGTGATGGTGAAGGTCGTACTGGTCGGGGCGGGTGAGGCGGCCACAGTCCCGAACTCGGTGGCCCGGGGGAGGTCAATCGAGGTCGCAGTGACCGCGTCCGCCCCTTCCTGGGTCCCGAAGACAATGACCCGGTCGCCTATATCTATGTTGTCAACGCCGGGCGAGCTGAAGCCCGGTTCACGGTAGGTGATATTGGCCGCCGGGGTCACGGTGACGGTCGTGCTCGGGTCGCCGGTGGTGATGGTGAAGGAGGGCGACGTGGTAAGGACGGTACCGGCGTCCATGCCCGGGGGGAGGTAAACGGAGGTGGCGGTGACCGTGCCCGCCCCGTCCTGCGTGCCGGACACCAGGACGTGGTCGCCGACCATTATGTTGGCGAGGCCGGGCGAGCTGAAGCCCGGTTCACGGTAGGTGATATTGGCCGCTCGGTCCACCGTGACGGTCGTGCTCGGGTCGCCGGTGGTGATGGTGAAGGAGGGCGACGTGGTAAGGACGGTGCCGGTGTCGCGAGCTGGTGGGACCTCCACGGAGGTGGCATCAATGGTGGTGTCGGTCCCGTCATCGGCACCGAAGACCACGACCTGGTCGCCGACCATGATCCCGCCCAGCCCGGGCGAGCTCTGCCCCGGCTCCCCGAAGGTGGTGGTGGCAGACACATCGACGGTCACGGTTGTGCTCGGGTCGCCGGTGGTGATGGCGAACGTCGTTGGCGCCGAGTCCCCCGGTCCCGTGGCCACGACGCCCGTGGTGCCGTAACCGTGATGGAAATGGGAGCCTCCCCACCACGGGCCCCCGGGAAAACCGGGAAAACCCGGGCCACCGTTGCCGGGAGGGCCACCCGGCCCCAAAGGGGCAGCACCAGCGACCGCCGAGCTCCCCAGGGCCAGAGCCCCGGCTAAACCGGTCGCCAGCCCGGTATAAAGCACCAAGCGGGCCGACTTCCGGATAATAGCGGCCTCTCCATCACCTGCACTGACCCGGCTCCTCAGTGACATCTCGTTCTCCCTATCATCGAAAATGTCCCTTGGGCAGTTAGCCCTGGGGGCAGGACATGGCGCTCAGAATATCATCGGGGATGTCGCGCCCTCCTTGTGACCAGGACCGTCACCTGAAGCGCCCACCCCCGCAAATTGGGATGGACCTGTGATGACCTGTGATGAATGTGTGAAGGCGCCCGGCGGCGAGGGGAGGCCGGCGCTCACGACGCCGAGGCTCGGTGGGCCCTCCGGCGGTAGGGAGGCAAAAGGAGCGGGCGGACCGCAAATGGGATTTTTGGCGCCCGCTAGGCCGATCCAGGCCATGAGGGGCTCCTCGGCCCCGCCGGCCCGGTCCGGGCGGGAGCTCAGTTCAGCGAAGTGGGGGGACGAAGTTGGGCCCTGGCCCCCCGTCCTCGACCTGCCGGCGGGGCGAGGCCCGGTGCCAACGCGGGCGTTGTTTATTTCGGGGTTACATTTCTCTTAGGTAGTTCTTCTTTCCGCCCCCTCCGGCACCGGCCTTGGGCTTGGCACCGGCCCGGCATAAAACAACCCACAGTGCTACAGCAAGCTCATTCAGCGGCGCTTGCCATTCTCGCCGGGGGCGCCGTGGCCGCCCGCCCCGGCCATAACTCGTTGCCAAACGCCACCACGGCGGCATTTAGCCGGTCGATACCGTAGCGACGGGCGAAAGCGTCGAGGGGGCCCGGGCCCAGCTTGGTGACGGCGCCGGGCGGGGGGGGGCCTGCCCGGCGCCGTCGTCCCTTGCACCCCGTTACGGCGTCGTCGCCGTCGAGCCGGGGCGGCGGGTGCCGGACGGGGGAAGGCCTGGTCCCCCCGGGTTGGCTATGGGGCTCACCGGACCTTTGTCGTTTCGCGCGGAGCGTGGCATTAGAGGCGAAGGTCATATAGTCGGCCAGTGCTCACTTCTCGGCGCCGGCCCAGGACGTCCCGGGCATGGCCCGTGGTGTTGGTCATCGTTGTGTCGGTTGGCTTCAGTCTCGGCGTCGGTTGGTACCAGCTGCTGGGCATGGGGGAATGGCACCAGTACCTCGAGTACGACGACGGGGTCTGGTTCGGCACCGCCCTCCGCTTGGCCCACGGGATCCTCCCTTACCGGAGCTTTGTCGACGACCAGCCCCCGGGTGTCCCTGTGCTCATGTTGCCCTTCGCCTTATTCTCACGCTCGGTGGGCACGCGCGCCGCCTTTGCCGTGGCCCGCCTGGCCGTCCCCCTGGTCGAGGCGCTCGGGGTCGTCGCCCTGGGATGGACCGTGCGCCACCGCGGCACCCTCACCACGGCGATCGCCTGCGGGGCGATGGCCGTGTACCCCCTGTGCCTGATCGACCAGCGCACCGTGATGCTCGAGCCGTTCTGCGCCACGTTCTGCCTGCTCGGCTTGGCGACGGTGTTCGAACAAGACCGCCTGAGCGGGCGCACGGCGCGCCTGGCCACGGCCGGCGCCTGCTTCGGCCTGGCCGGCGCGTGCAAGGCCTTTGCCCTGCTCCCCTTCGTCGTGGTCGTGGCCGCCTTGCTGGTCCCTCCCGCCCGGCGACGCCTCGTGCCCTTCATGGCCGGCACCGCCGTGAGCTTTGCCGTGGTGTGCGGCCCGTTCCTCGTCCTGGCGCCGGGCGCCTTCGTCCACGACGTGGTGGTCACGCAGCTCGGCCGCACGGGCGTCTCCGAGCCGTCCGTGTACGACCGGCTCGCCTCGCTCGTCGGTTCGCCGCCGTCCACGGTACCCACCGGGCTTTCCGACCACCGGGACCGGGCCCTGGCTGTGCTTATCGCTGTCATCATCGGCGCCCTCGTCGTAGGCAGCTACACGAGCGGGCGCACCCGGCCCCGCGGGGCCCGAGGGCGCCACAGGAGGGACAGCCAGGCGAGGGGTGGGCTGGGATGGTGGACGCCCCTGGACCTGGTCGCCGTGCTCATCGCCGTTGTCACGGGCACGGCGCTGGCCGAGCCGGCGGCGTACTACTACCACTACGCGGCATTTTTCGGGCCTTTCCTGGCCCTCATGCTTGGGCTGGCCGGCGGGCGCCTGGGCCAACGGGCTCCTCGCCTGCTGACCATCGGCACGCTGGCCGTCCTTATCGTCGGTGCGGTCCACGCCGTGCAGACCGTACGGGCCAGTCCCGGGGGGCTACCCGACGTGGCCCTCATAGACCATCTCGTCCCTCCCGGCGCCTGCGTCCTGGGCGACGACGCCCCCACCCTGGTCCTGGCCGACCGCTTCATTTCCGCCACGCCGGGCTGCACCGCCGTCACCGACGCTTTCGGCACGACGATCAGCTCAGATGGTGGGTACCCGGCGAGCACGCCTCAGGGGCACGCGGAAAAGACCGTGGCGACGTGGTTGGACGCCCTCGAGCACAGCAACTATGTCGTCTTGGCCCTGGGTTTCCAGGAGAGGCGCATCCCCTGGGACGCTCCCGCCCTGCGCCAGTACCTCGGCTCCCATTTCCGGACGCTGACGACGTCGGGTTACGTCATCCTGCGCCGCCGGGCGCCTTCGTGACCCCTGGGTGTAGCCCCGGGCACGGGGACGAGCTGAGCGACCGGGACAAAGGTCAGAGCGCTTCTTCCGGCGCCGGCCTTTGCTCATCCGGGCACTCGTGGGGGAACACGGTGAAGGAGTGGCACAGGCCGCACCAGCCGTAGTCGCTTTCCGTCCCGCCGGGGACGATCTCTGCTGAGAGAGCCATGAGGAGCCATGCAACCATGGCGGGGCACCAGACGACCACCCGTGTTACAAAGCCCGCCACTTTCCGCGCCGTTAGTGCGCAGAGGACCACCAGATGTACGATCACGGCGAAGCGGCGGCAGATGAGAAGTGCCCACCGACGGCTTACCCCACCGAGGTAACCTCGCTCACACCGGCCGGCGGCGCCGCCTGGTTCACGGGAACACGACCACGCTGCGCAGCACCTCTCCCCGGCCCATGCGGGCGAAGGCCTCTTCCACGTCCCCGGTCCCGATGGTCTCGCTGACGAAATGGTCAAGGTCAAGGCGCCCCTGGCGGTACAGGTCGATCAGCACCGGGAAGTCACGAGCGGGCAGGCAGTCGCCGTACCAGGACGGTTTGAGCGCCCCGCCCCGTCCGAAGAAATCGATCATGGGCAGGGCCGGGAACATCATCTGGGGACTGGGCACACCGACCTGGACCACCGTGCCGGCCAGGTCCCGGGCATAGAAGGCCTGTAGGAGGACCTCGGGCCGGCCGACCGCCTCGATAGCCACGTCGGCCCCGAAGCTCCCGGTGGCCGCCCGGACCGCTTCGACAGGGTCCTCCCGGCTGCTGTTCACGGTGTGGGTGGCTCCCACCGCCCGGGCCCACTCGAGCTTGCCGTCGTCGATGTCGACGGCGACGATGGTGGTGGCGCCGGCCAGCCGGGCGCCGGCGATGGCGGCGGCCCCGACCCCGCCGCAGCCGAACACCGCCACACTGTCGCCCGGCCCGACCTGGCCGGTGTGGAGGGCGGCCCCGATCCCGGCCATGACGCCGCAGCCCAGCAGACCGGCAGCCTCCGGTCGCGTCCTGGGCACCTCGGTGCACTGGCCCGCCGCCACCAGGGTGAGCTCGGCGAAGGCACCGATCCCCAACGCCGGCGACAACGGTGTGCCGTCCTTTAGGGTCATCGGCTGGGTGGCGTTGAAGGTGGCGAAGCAGTACTGCGGCTTGCCTTTCCGGCACGCCCGGCACGTCCCGCACACGGCCCGCCAGTTGAGGACGACAAAAGCCCCCGGGCTGAGCCCCCGCACGTCCGGCCCTACGCTGACCACTTCGCCGGCCGCCTCGTGGCCCAGCAGGAACGGGAAGCCGTCGGAAATGTTGCCCTCGCGGTAATGAAGGTCGGTATGGCACACCCCGCAGGCCTGGACGCGGACCAGAGCCTCCCCCGGCCCGGGGTCGGGGACGAGCACGGTCTCGAGGGACACGGGCCGGCCCCGGCCGAGGGCGACGACGCCCTGCACTTCGTGGTTCATCGTGGGCCTCCTTGACAGTCGTTCAGGCTTGATGGTCGCTCAGGTGGCCCCGAGCGGCTCTGGTGGCGCTGCAGCATACTTCCGGAGCATCTTGGCTAACCTCTCCGCGCCGTGATGGATCTCGCGGAAGCTGCTCTGGCCGGTGCCCTCGACGCCGGCGCCCGCTATGCCGACGCCCGGGCCATGGTTATGGCGACCGAGTCGATGTCAGCCCAGAACGGTGAGGTCGAGGGGCTGCGCCAGGGCGAGCGCGCCGGTGTCGGCGTCCGGGCGCTGATCGGCTCGTCCTGGGGTTTTGCCTCCACCGCCGAGCTGTCGAGCCGGGGGGCACGCCGGGCCGGCGAACAGGCGGCCGAGACGGCTCGGGCGTCTGCCCGCCTGGCCGGGGCGCCGCTCGAAATGGCCCCGGTCCCGGCCGTCCACGACCACTGGGAAAGCGCCTGCGCCGAGGACCCGCTTTCGGTGCCGCTGTCCGAGAAAGCCGGGCTGCTGGTCTCGGTCACCTCGGCCGCTCGGGTCGCCGGGGCCCAGATAGCCCAGGCCAGCTATGAGATCTGGGACACGACCAAGTGGCTGGCCACCAGCGAGGGGAGCCGGGTGTCCCAGCGCATCCGCGAGTGCGGTGCCGCCCTGTCGGCTACCGCCATCGGCGACGGCGAGACCCAGCGTCGCAGTTACCCGGGCATCCGGGGCCAGTACGGGACCAGGGGATGGGAGCTCGTCCGCCAGCTCGACCTGGTCGGCAACGCCGAGCGGGTGGGCGAGGAAGCGGTGGCCCTGTTGTCGGCGCCGGCCTGCCCCGAGCGGCGTTGCCACCTGATCCTGGGCACCGAGCAGATGGCGCTGCAGATCCACGAGTCGGTGGGCCATGCCACCGAGCTCGACCGTATCCTGGGCTGGGAGGCGGCCTTCGCCGGTACTTCGTGGCTCGAGCTGGCCAAGCTCGGCTCCCTGCGCTTCGGCTCCCCGCTGATGAACATCACCGCCGACGCCACCCTGCCCGGCGCCCTCGGGTCCTTCGGCTACGACGACGAGGGTACCCCGGCCCACAGCGTCGACATCGTGCGTGAAGGCACCTGGGTCGGGGCCCTGTCCGGGCGGGACTCGGCGGCGCTCGCCGGGCTGCCCGCCGGCGGCATGGTCCGCGCTGACGGGCACAACCGGATCCCGATGGTGCGGATGACCAACATCGGCATCCTGCCCGGTGCCAGTTCGCTCGAGGAGATGATCGCCGAGACGGACGACGGCATTTACATGGACACCAACCGGTCCTGGTCGATCGACGACCGCCGCCTCAACTTCCAGTTCGGCTGCGAGGTCGGCTACGAAGTCAAGGGCGGCCGGCTCGGGCGCATGCTCCGCAACCCCACCTACACCGGTATCAGCCCTCAGTTCTGGGGGTCGCTGGACCGGGTCGGGGGCGAGGCCGAATGGAAGTTCTGGGGCACGCCGAACTGCGGCAAAGGCCAGCCTATGCAGATCGGGCACACCGGCCATCCCTCGGTACCGTGCCGGTTCCGCGACGTGCGTGTCGGGGTACGGGGATGAGCGCCCCCGGTCCTTCGGCCCTGGCGGCGAGAGTGGTCGAAATGGTGGGCCGGCGGGTCGAAGCAGCGGTGAGCGTCACGCACACCCGTCAAGGCCTCACCCGTTTTGCCAACTCCGTAATCCATCAGAACGTGGTGGACGAGCACACCGAGGTCTACATCCAGCTCTTCCTGGGCGGTCGCACGGCCACGGCTACCACCTACCGCAACGATGCCCAAGCTCTGGAGGGCATGGTGGACAAGGCCCTGGCGGCGGCGGCGCTCAGTCCCGTCGACCCCGCCTGGGCGGGCCTCGCTCCGCCGGCTGCCCTCGTGAGCCCCCGTCACGTGCACTACGACCCGGCCACGGCGGTGGCCGGCCCGGCCGAGCGGGCCGAGGCGGTGGCCGCCTTCGTGGCGGCGGGAGACGGCCTGGAGGGGTCGGGGTTCTGCGAAACCACCCTGAGTGAACGATATTTCGCCAACTCCGCCGACCAGGGCCTCGACAGCCACGATACGAGCGCGGCCTTGGACGCCATCTTCCGCGTACCGGGCGCCGATGGCCGGCCGGGCTCCGACGGCGTCGCCTCCACCTATTCCTACCGGTTCGCCGATCTGGACGGCGGGGCGCTGGGCCGTCACGCCGCCGCCCGCGTCCGGATCGGGACGGGCCCGGTCGAACTGCCGCCTGGGCGCTACGAAGTGGTCCTGGAGCCACGATGTGTCGCCTATCTGATGGATTTCTTCACCTTCTACGGTTTCAACGGGCGCGCTGTGACCGAGGGCCGTTCGTTCGTGGCATTGGGCGAGCGTCAGCTCGACCCGGCATTGAGCCTTAGTGACGACGCCACCGACCCGCGCCAGCTCGGGCCCGTCTTCGATGCCGAGGGCACGCCCAAACGCCGGGTCCCGCTGGTCGAGGCCGGGGTTATAACTGCGGTGACCCACGACCGCCGCAGCGCGGCCCAGGCCGGCGGGGGAGCCACTACGACCGGCCACGCCGTCGCCGGTGGGGAGGCGTCCGGCGCCGTCGCCACCGCCACGGTCCTCGGACCGGCCTCAGCGAGAGGGCCTCGCCCCGTCGCCTCGCTCATATCTGAGGTGGGACGCGGTCTGCTCGTGTCCGACTTCTGGTACACCAGGGTCCTCGACCCCAAGACCCTCGTCGCCACCGGCCTTACCCGCAACGGCGTGTTCCTGATCGAAAAAGGCGAGGTCGGCCGAGCCGTAAGCAACCTCCGCTTCACCCAGTCCTATGTGGCCGCCCTGGCGCCGGGACAGGTGCTCGGCGTGGGTGACGACGCCCGGCTGGCACCCGGCGGCCTTCACCTCAGCCTCCATTACGTCCCCAGCCTTCACC
>JBKQUU010000216.1:0-59241 GCA_052325485.1 Acidimicrobiales bacterium
GCGCTTCGCCGAGCAGGCGATGCAGTACATGGGCTCGTTGTACAGCGCCGCCCTGCGGATGACCCGCAACCCCTCCGACGCTGAGGACCTGGTCCAGGAGACTTACCTGAAGGCGTACCGGGCCTTCGGTACGTTCCAGGAGGGCACCAACCTCAAATCGTGGCTCTACAAGATTTTGACCAATACGTTCATCAACAGCTACCGGGCGAAACGGCGGCGACCGGCCGAGACAGAGCTCGATGACGTGGAGGACCTCTACCTCTACCGTCGCCTGGGCGGCAACCAGGCGACGTCGCTGGGGCGCAGCGCCGAGGACCTAGTGCTTGACCGGTTCACAGAGTCGGATGTCAAAACGGCCGTCGAGTCTCTCCCGGAGGCGTTCCGCCTGGCCGTCCTGCTGGCCGATGTCGAAGGCTTTTCGTACAAGGAAATCGCGGAAATCCTCGACGTGCCGATCGGCACTGTAATGAGCCGTCTGCACCGGGGAAGAAGAGCGCTCGAAAAAGCGTTAGCTTCATTTGCCGAGGAAAGGCGCCTGACCGCCCCGGCCGATGTCCCTACCTAGGTGCACGAGGCACAACCAGCGAGAGGGTTATGGAACGCGACCAACCGCAGAGCGCTGACTGGGAGGACTTGCCCTACAGCCGTCCGGTTTATGAGCCCTGCCAGGAGGCACTGGCCACGCTGTACACCTTTTTGGACGGTGAGCTCACGCCTGAACGGCGCGACACGATCCGACATCACCTCGACGAGTGTGCTCCGTGCTTCGAAGCGTTCGGCTTCGAAGCCGAGCTGAAGGCGCTGATCGCACGCAAGTGCCGTGACGAAGTCCCCGACCCTTTGCGCCGCCGGGTCGCCGAAGCGCTGCGGGCCGAGGACGTCCCATCTTGAGTATGACCTCGGTCTTTCGGGTAGATGGCTTTGCGTCCGGGAAGGAACCGTACTTAGCAAACGTTAGTAGGAGCGATGAGCGAACGATCACTGGGAGGTCACATGCTGAGCGGCGGCGAAAGGCCGTCCAAGGCATTCGGTCAGGACCGGGTCTGCCGCCAGGCCGGCTGCAGCACCAAGCTCTCGATGTACAACAACGGCAAATACTGTTTCCAGCACGAGCCCATGGCCGTCCCGCGTACCCGGGGCAAGAAGATCGCCTGACCCGACAAGATCGTCGGGCAGCGCTCGCCGGCCTGCCCGGTCCGCCTACGGCGGCCTGGGGGCCCGGCCGGAAGTGACCCGTCTGGAAGTGAAAGGCGACGGCCGGGACGGGGACAGCGAGGCCGGCGGGAGCTCAGGGCCGGCCGAACCGATCTCCTGGGACTTGGCCCTGAAGATCGCCACCCGGATCGCCGATCGCCAGGAGTACCTGCCGCTGGGACGGTTGACTGTCCTCGAGGAGGATTTCGCCGAGCTCACGGCGCAGGCCGAAGTCCTGGTCGAGCAAGCGACCGGCCTCAGTTCGCTCGGCGGGGCCGCTCGTGCCCGGGTGACAGACCGTCCGGGCTGGGTGGTCGCGAACGTGGCCTCCTTCCAGCGGCTGCTGCGCCCCTTGGCGCAGAAGTTGGAGGCAGCCCTGTCCAAGCCGGCCCCGATGTTGGGCCCCTTGGCCATGCGGGTCCCCGCTCAGGTCAGCCGCAACATAAGCGGGCTGCAGCTGGGTCTGTTGCTGGGCTGGATGTCCACGCGCGTCCTTGGCCAGTACGACCAGCTCCTCATCGAAGACGATCAGCCAGAAGACCAGGACATCGTCTACTACGTGGGCCACAACATCATCGAGCTGGAAGACCGCTACGGCTTCCAGCCCCGCCAGTTCCGCCTCTGGATAGCTCTGCACGAGGTCACCCATAGGGCCCAGTTCACGGGGGTGCCCTGGTTGCGGCCCCATTTTCTCACGTTGGTCAATTCCTTGGTGGAAGGCGTCGACCCCGACCCGAAGCGGTTCCTCGAGGCCTTGAAAAGGGCGGCGGTGCAGGCGCGAGAGGGGCGCAACCCCCTTGACGAGGGAGGTCTTGTAGCCCTCCTGGCCTCGCCCGAGCAACGTCAAGCCCTCGACCAAATCGGGGGCCTTATGAGCTTGCTGGAAGGCCACGGTGACATGGTGATGAACCGGGCGGCCGAGGGGCACGCTCCTCAAGCGCCTCGCTTTGCCAGCGTGCTGCAACAACGCCGGCAACGCCGGGGCGCAGCCAAGGTGGTGGGCTCCTTGGTCGGCTTAGACGCCAAGCTCAAGCAGTACGAGCAGGGCGAGCGTTTCATCGAGGCGGTGGAACGGGCCGGCGGGCCGGAGCTCTTCCAGCGGATCTGGCAGGGCCCGGAGTGGTTGCCGACCCTGGCTGAGGTCCGCCAGCCGGCGGCGTGGATATCCAGGGCCGAGGGCCTGGAGCGCACCGCCTGACTTTTGACGCCGCCTGAGCGGTGGCGGCCGCGGCCGTAGAGTGACTAACTCGTGGCCCACCTGACCTGGCCCTCTGAGGCCGCTGCCCTGCTCCGTCGATGTTCGTTCCCCTCGCCTGGCCAGTTCGTGGTCTGTGCGGTGTCCGGAGGCGCAGACTCCCTGGCCATGCTGGCCTTGGCCGTGGCCGCCGGCTGCCGGGCCCACGCCGTGCACGTCGACCATGGGTTGCGCCCCACAAGTGGCGCTGAGGCCGAGGTGGTGCGGGCGGCGGCGCTCGCGTTGGGCGCTAGTTCCGAGACCGTAGCGGTGACGGTGCCCCCTGGGCCGGACCTGGAAGCGCGGGCCCGGGCGGCTCGCTACGGAGCGCTCCCCGAGGGCGTGTTGGTGGGCCACACGGCCGACGACCAGGCCGAGACGCTGCTGCTGAACCTTTTGCGGGGGGCCGGGCTGGACGGCCTTAGTGGCATGCGGGCCGGTGGCGCCGGCCGCCGGGCCGTGTGCCGGCCCATCCTCGACCTGAGGCGGGCGGAAACGGCTGCCTTCGTTGACGCCTTGGGCCTGGTCGCCGTCACCGACCCCTCCAACTCCGAGCTGCGTTTTCGGCGTAACCGGGTACGCCACGAGGTCTTGCCGTTGCTGGCCGAGGTGGCTCAACGCGACCCCGTCCCTTTGCTGGCGCGAACGGCGCGGACCTTGAGCGAGGACGCCGAACTGCTGGAGGCCTTGGCCTCGGGCCTTGACGCCACGGACACGGCGGCTTTGCGGGCCGCCCCCAAGCCGCTAGCGAAGCGGGCGCTGCGAGCCTGGTTACGCCAGGAGCAGGGGCCCGAACGCCACCCTCCGTCGGCCGCAGATCTCGACCGCACCTGGACAGTCGTGACGGGGGAAATGATCGCCTGCGAGCTGAGCGGCGGGCGGCGGGTGAGCCGGTCCGGGGGCCGGCTCCGCGTCGCCTCCAAACGCCCTGCCGTGGAGGTATAGCTTTGGCAGGGCCATGGCATCGACGACAGACGACCCCAATCTGGGCCCGGTTGTCGTTTCGGAACAGGAAATCCGGGACCGGACCAGGGAACTAGGGGCCCGCATAACCGCCGACTACGAGGGCCGGCCACCACTCCTTGTCGGGGTCCTCAAGGGCGCGTTCGTCTTCATGAGCGACCTGGCCCGGGTCATCGACCTACCCGTCGAGTTCGACTTCATGGCTGTGGCGTCTTATGGCAGTAGCACCCGCACCAGTGGCGTGGTGCGCATAGTCAAGGACCTTGACACCGACCTCTCGGGGCGCCACGTGCTGGTGGTGGAGGACATCGTGGACTCGGGCTTGACTCTGGCGTTCCTTTTGCGCAACCTCGCCGCTCGCCACCCGGCCAGCCTCGCCGTGTGCGCCCTCTTGGTAAAGGAGCTCGAGCCCTCCGTGGCCGAGCTGGCCTACGTGGGGTTCCGTATCCCGAGGGATTTCGTGGTGGGTTACGGCCTTGATATGGCCGAGCGCTACCGCAACCTGAGCTGTGTGCGGCGCTACGACGGCCCCCTGTCGCCGGCCTGAGCCGGGCCGACGTTCGGGACCGGGCCCGCGGGAGCCGCTCCGTGGCCGTCCCGCCTAGGGTGAGGACGTGCCGGTGGACCTGAACAGGATCGAAGCCGCAGTCCGCGAGATACTCCTGGCGCTGGGCGAGCAGCCCGACCGGGACGGGCTGCAGGCTACGCCGGGCCGGGTGGCACGTTTGTACGCGGAAATTTTCTCGGGCCTCCACGAAGATCCGGGCCGGTACTTGACAGCTACGTTCGAGGCCGACCACGACGAACTGGTGCTGGTGCGCGACATCGCTCTCTACAGCGTGTGCGAACACCATTTACTGCCCTGGTTCGGGCGGGCCCATGTGGCTTACATACCGGGCCAGGACGGGCGGGTCACGGGCCTGTCCAAAGTGGTCCGCCTGGTGGACGGTTACGCCAAACGGCCACAGGTACAGGAGAGGCTGACCTCGCAGGTGGCCGACACGCTAGTCCGGGTGCTGGAACCCCAGGGCGCGCTCGTCGTCGTCGAGGCCGAACACCTTTGCATGTCCATGCGGGGTGTCCAGAGGCCGGGGACCACGACGGTGACTTCAGCGGTCCGGGGGCACTTCCTCACGAGCGCGGCAGCGAGAGCGGAGGTCCTGGGTTTCATCCAGAGGGGGCCGGGCTCTCGCTGACCCCGGTAGGCCCAGCTCACATCGGCCCTGGTGCCGGTTGGTCCAATTTGCCCCGCCGGTACGTATATATGGCACCAGAGGTGCCGTCGAGCCGTTGGTGCCGGTCGCCGGCGCCTCTGGCCTAGGCCCGACGACCTCTCATGGGTGCCCCTGCGCGCCGGCGGGCGCTAATGGGTGGCGGCCTGAGCCACTAGCAGGGCTCCCCCGGCCAGGACCAGGACGGTCCCGATGCGGTAGAGCCAGCGGCCGATCTCCTCGTACAACTCCGGTTCCATCAACTGACCGGGGCCGAAGAACCGTCGGCGCCAGTGCCCCCCTATCCCGGCGAACAGGCAAACACCACCCCAGCCGCACACCTCGGCCGCCAAGCGGGCGTGGATATAGCCGAGGCCCCACCAAGTGGTGTAAGCGAGGCTCGCCATCTTGAGCACGGCCCAGAGCCGGGTCACGGGAAGCCAACGTTGGCGCCGCCGCCAGGCCGGGACCTCGGTCGAGGCGATGTGCGGCCCTGCGCCCTCCTGTCCCGCGCCCTCCTGTCGCGCGCCCCCCGAGAGCGCGGCGCCACCCGCGGCACCGACGGCTCCGGGTTGCCCGGCGGTCCCGGCTCGCCTCCGCTCCGCCGCCCACCAGCTCTCGGCGCTCAGGTCTGGTGACCTAGAAAGCCCGGCCGGCGCGCCGGCCGCAGGCGGTCCGTCGGCTGCGGGCACGATAATGAGGTCGTCAACCTGGGGCAGAGTCTTGAGCAAGTGGGGCGGTGCCGGCGCTCGCCTCCCCGGGGACCTATAAGCTGGCCAACTGCCATGAGGCTTGTGATGGGCGTGCTCAACGTGACGCCTGACTCGTTTTATGACGGGGGACGCTGGCAAGACGCAGCCGCCGCGGTCCAAAGAGGGTGCGCCATGGCCCAGGCCGGGGCGGACGTGATCGACGTTGGAGGAGAGTCGACCAGGCCGGGGGCTTCCCCGGTCGACGAGAAGGAGGAAATGCGACGCGTCTTGCCCGTGGTCCGGGAACTCGCCCACCGGCTCGGCGCCGGCGCCCGCATTTCGGTCGATACCACCAAGCGGGCGGTGGCGGAGGCCGCCCTCGAGGCAGGGGCAACGATCCTCAACGACGTTTCGGCCTCGCTGTGGCCCACGGCGGCGCAGGCCGGCGCCGGATGGGTGGCCATGCACCGGCGGGGCTGGCCTTCGGACATGATGTCCCTCACGGGTTATGAGGACGTCGTGGCCGAGGTGAAGGTGTTCCTGGTCGACCGGGCCGAACGGGCGGCGCAGGCCGGAGTGACCGAGATCTGGGTGGATCCCGGCATCGGTTTTGCCAAGACGGCGGCCCAGAACGTGACGATCCTGGCTCACCTGGATGAGCTCGTGTCCACCGGCTGGCCCGTGGCGGTCGGCCTTTCCCGCAAGCGGTTCACGGGCGTCGTCGCCGGTGGGAGCGAGGCCGAGCCCGCGCCGGAGGCCGACCGCCTGGAAGCCTCCCTGGCCGGTGCCGTCTGGGCGATGCAGTGCGGCGCGGCAATGGTGCGCGTCCACGACGTCAAGGCGACCGCCGATGCGGCCAAGCTTGTCGGCGCCCGATGACGGGGCGGGGCCGATGAGAGGAAAATGGGCGGCCGGGATCAAGCCGCGGTTTTTTACCTGGGTGATAAAGGACAAGCTGGCTATTTGCGAGCGCCCGGGGGGCTACGCCCGTAACCACCGAAAGGTGCGTCGGCGTGAAGAAATCCTGTGGCTGAAATGCCAGGGTTTCACCCGTGTCATTTCGCTGCTGGCTTCACCTCACAACCTTCATGCTTACGACGAGGAGAGCCTGACCTGGTCTCATATCCCTTTTGCGGGCAATGACGACCCTGTTCTGGTGCTACCGGACCTCTACGAGCAGCTGCGCTCATGGCTCCGGGACGGCGAACGCGTCGTCCTTCACCAAGAAGAGGTCAGCGACAGGCTCATGGGCGTGGTGGCCGGCTACGTGCACTGGAGCGGTCTCATCCAGCAAGGCGCTCAAGCGGTGGCGATAGTTGAGAGGCTTTTCGGGCGCCAAATGGGCCCCGAAGGCCGGGAGCTCGTGGCCTTGGTGCCGGAGCTGCCCAAGCCCGGGCCGGTGGCCCGCACCGCTGGTGCTTGAGCAGGAGGGCGGCCGCAGTGGGAGCGGGGAGCGCGGTGCCCGGCGACCGGACCGGATCCTCCTGGAGGGCCTGAGGTTCTTGGGGACGCACGGTGCTCTGCCCGAGGAGGCTGAGCGGCCCCAGCCGTTCGAGGTGGACCTGGAGCTCCTTTTGGACCTGCGCCCCGCGGGCCGGAGCGACGATATCGCCGCCACCGTCGACTACGCCGGGCTGTGCGAGGCGGCGCGGGCTGTCGTCGAGGGGCCCAGCGTCCTCTTGGTGGAGCGCCTCGCCCAACTGGTGGCCGAGCGGGCTTTGGCCGTCGCCGGGGACCGGGCCGAGGGTGTCGTGGTCACCGTGCGCAAGCTCCGACCTCCCGTGCCGGTCGAGCTGGCGGCGGCCGGTGTGCGCGTCTACCGCCCGTGACCGGCATCGAACGGCGCGCTTTCGTCGCCCTGGGCTCCAACCTCGGTGACCGGTGGGCTTACCTGCGTGGCGGCCTGGCGCGGCTGCCGGACGTGGTGGGCGTTTCTCCGGTCTACGAGACGGCCCCGGTCGGCGGCCCTCCCGGACAGGGCCCGTACTTGAACCTGGTGGCCGAGCTGAGCACGGCGGCCACGCCCCGAGAGCTCCTCGCCGCGGCGGCGCAGGCGGAAGCGGCGGCGGGCAGGACCAGGCACGAGCGGTGGGGCCCGCGTACCCTCGACGTCGATATCTTGCTCGTGGGCGACCTCGTCGTCGACGAAACGGACCTGCAAGTGCCTCACCCGAGGATGTGGGAGCGAGGTTTCGTGCTGGTGCCCTTGGCCGACCTCGCCCCCTTGCTGGTGGCCGGTCGGCTGACCGACGAGATGAGGGCGGCTGCCGCCCGGGCCGGTACCATCGCAGCGGAGTGATACTCACTGAGAGCCCCGAAGAGCTGCGCGCCTTGCTCGATGAGGCGCGCCGTGCCGGCAAGTCGGTGGGGCTCCACCCCACGATGGGCTCCCTGCACGGTGGCCACCGCGCCAACATCTCTAAGGCGGCGGCAGAGTGCGACGTGGTCGCCGTCAGTATCTTCGTCAACCCTTTGCAATTTGGCCCGGGGGAGGATTTCGACGCCTACCCGAGGGATCTGGAGCGGGATTGCGCCCAGGCACAAGAAGCGGGCGCTGACATCGTGTTCGCACCCTCCACGGCGGCCATGTTCCCCGACGAGCCGGGCGTCACCGTGCGTGTCAACCGGCTGGCCGACGTGCTGGAAGGTGCGCACCGGCCGGGACATTTCGACGGCGTGGCCACGGTGGTCACGAAGCTCCTGGCCTTGGCCGGGCCCTGTCACGCCTATTTCGGTGAAAAGGACTACCAGCAGCTGGTGGTGGTGCGCCACCTGGTGGCCGACCTGTCCCTACCCGCCGTCGTTGTGGCTTGCCCGATCGTGCGCGAGCCTGACGGGCTGGCCCTTTCCAGTCGCAACGCATATCTGAGCGCGCCCGAGCGGGCGTCGGCGACGGTGCTCTACTGGTCCTTGCTGGCCGGCAAGCGCGCCGTAGAGGAGCAACGGGCGAGGGACGTGGCCGAGGTCCGCGCCGCTATGACGGCGGCGGCCCGACGAGCCGAGCTCTTCGATCTCGATTACGCCGAAGTAGTCGACCCGGCCACACTTTCGGTGCCGCCGGACGTGCGCTCGGAGGTCCGGCTCCTCATCGCCGGCCGCACCGGCAAAGCCCGGCTCATCGACAACTTGGCTGCCAACGGGGCAGAGGGCTGAGCGGGTGCTGCTGGCCATCGATGTCGGGAACACCCAGATCGTCGTCGGCCTGTTCGCCGACAGTGACAGAGTGGGTACCGGTGACCTGGTCCATCACTGGCGGGTGGCCACTCACCCCCAGTACACGGCGGACGAGTTCGCCCTTCAGCTGGGCCAATTGTTGGCCCTGGACGGCCTGGAGTTCTCCAGTGTGACCGGCACGGTGGTTGCCTGCGTGGTGCCGCCGGTCCAGGCCGCCTTGAGGCAGATGACCGCCCGGCGCCTGGGAGTGCCGACGGTCATTGTCGAGCCCGGCGTCCGCACCGGGATGCCGGTGCTGGTGGACAACCCCAAAGAGGTCGGTGCCGACCGGATAGCCGACGCCGTGGCCGCCTTCGAACGCTCTGGTGGCCCGACGATCGTGGTCGACTTCGGGACGGCGACCAACTTCGAAGTTATCTCGGCCAAGGGCGAGTACCTCGGGGGGGTCCTTTTCCCCGGGATGGAGCTGTCCCTCAACGCCCTGACGGCCAAGGCCGCCTTGCTCCCGCGCGTCGACATGGTCCTGCCCCGGAGCATCCTGGGCAAGAACACGGTCGAGTCGTTGCAGGCGGGCCTCATCTTCGGTTTCGGTGCTCTGGTGGACGGCTTGTGCGCCCAGCTGATAGACGAGGTCGGCCCCGCCACCGTGGTGGCCACGGGGGGTCTGGCTCCTCTCGTCCTGTCCGTCAGCAAGGTGGTGGACCACCACGAGCCCTGGCTGACCCTCTATGGCCTGCGCACCATTTACCAGCGCAACCGCGGCGATGGCTGACAGTTTTCCTTACCGGTTCGAGCCGACGGCCCGGACGGCTGAGCTGCAAGAACGTTTCGCCGACCTGCCCCCGGGCGAAGGCTCGGGACGGGTCGAGACCGTGGCGGGCCGGGTAACCCTGCGACGGGAGATGGGCAAATTGACCTTCGCCACCCTCAGCGATTGGACCGGGAACGTGCAGCTGTTCGCCGGTGCCCAGTGGACTACGCGCTTTGGGGAGCTCAACAAGCTCTCTCTCGGCGATTGGGTTGGCGCCACGGGCGAGGTGGTCCGGACGCGCACGGGCGAGCTGTCGGTGCGCGTCGGGGAATGGGTGTTGCTGGCCGAGGCTCGCCGCTCCTTCGGCGACAAATGGCGGGGCATAACCGACGTCGAGACCCGGTACCGCCAGCGCTACGCCGACATGTGGGCCAACCCCGGGGCCCGTGACGTCCTGCTCCTGCGCAGCCGGACGGTGTCGTCCCTGCGCCGGTTCCTCGAAGCCAGGGGCTTTGTAGAGGTAGAGACGCCGGTTTTCCACCCGGTCCCGGGGGGCGCCACGGCCCGGCCTTTCGTGACTCACCACAACGCCCTCGACATGGACTTGTACCTGCGGATCGCGCTGGAGCTGCACCTCAAGCGCCTGGTGGTCGGGGGTATGGAGCGGGTGTTCGAGATCGGGCGCGTGTTCCGCAACGAGGGCCTCTCCCCCCGCCATAACCCCGAGTTCACGATGCTCGAGCTGTACCAGGCCTACGCCGACTACTACGACATGATGGACCTGACGGAGGCGCTCGTGGCGCACGTGGCCGAGGAGGTCACCGGAAGCACAAAGCTTATTTACGGGGGCCGCCCGCTTGACCTGGCCCCACCCTGGAGGAGGGCCACCATGCTGGCCCTGGTGGCGGAGCAAACGGGTGTGGAAGTAGGGCTGGAGATGCCTGTGGGCGAGCTCCGGGCACACGCCGGCCGCCTCGGGGTGGCAGTGGCGCCCGAGTGGGGCAAAGGGAAGATCGTCCTCGAGGTCTACGAGAAGACGACGGAACCCAATCTCTGGGGCCCGGTCTTCGTCATGGACTACCCCAAAGAAGTCTCGCCCCTGGCCCGTGAGCATCGCAGCAGCCCCGGGAGGGTGGAACGGTTCGAGCCGGTGGTGGCCGGCCGAGAGCTCGGCAACGCCTTTTCGGAGCTCACTGACCCCGTCGGGCAACGCGAGAACTTCGAAGCGCAGGCCCGGGCGCGAGCCGCCGGCGACGACGAGGCCATGCCCATAGACGAAGACTACATACGGGCCCTCGAGTACGGCCTGCCCCCGACCGGAGGGCTGGGGATCGGGGTGGACCGGCTGGTGATGTTACTGAGCGGGGCCGAGGCCATCCGGGACGTGATCGCCTTCCCGACCTTGCGCCCGGAAGCCGACTGACTGGCTTCAGCTGGAGCGGACGGCGAGGTCGTCGAGGAGGCGGTGCGCCAGCCCGGCCAGCGTGGCCCTGACGGCGGGGACGGCCTTGCCGGCCCCGTTGTTGGCTGCCGCACCGGTCGGTGCCGGCGGGGCGGGCATGGCCGCCAGCGCCGCCGCCGCCCGGTCGGCCCAACGCCGTCCTTCGACGATCGAGCCTCGCACCGCGTCGGTGGCGAGGATGATGGCCCGGGCCTTCTCCAGTTCGGGGCCGTCGAGGGGCCGGCCGAGCAGGCCGGAGAGCTCGGGCCCGCTCTCGGGGTCGGCCAGCGCCCGGATGACGGGGAGCGTGTACGTCCCTTCCAGCATGTCATGGCCGGCGGGCTTGCCGAGCTCCTCCTCGGTGCAGACGAGGTCGCGGATATCGTCCCAGATTTGGAACGCCATCCCGAAGGCATGGCCGAAGTCGTCCAGGGCTTCGACCTCGCCCGGGCTGGCCCCGGCGACCAGGGCCCCGATACGGGTGGAGGCGGCCAGCAACGAAGCCGTCTTCCTGGAGATGGCGTCGAGGTACGCCGTCTCCGGCCGGGACGTCGAGAAGGCGTACTGGAGCTGGGTGAGCTCGCCCTGGCACAGCCGTCCGATGGTCTTGGCCAGCACGCTAACGACCTCGGTGCCGAGCCCGGCCGCCATCTCCGAGGCCCGGGCCAGGAGGAAGTCACCGGCGAGGATCGCCACCAGGTTGCCCCAGCGGGCGTTGGCGGACTGCACCCCCCGGCGCGAGCTGGCCTCGTCGATCACATCGTCGTGGTAGAGCGAACCCATGTGGACAAGTTCGACAGCCACGGCGCCCTGTACGACGGGCTCGGCCGGGCCGGCGCCCGTGGCCGCCGCCGCGGCCACCAGCAACGCCGGCCGGAGACGCTTCCCGCCGGCATCGACGAGGTGGGAGGCCACTTCGGATAGGAGGGGCTCGGGGGAGAGGACCGCCCGGCGCAGCTCTGCTTCGACCCGGGCCAGGCTTTCGTCGAGCCCGGGAAGGTAGAGCAGCTCCCAGACGTTCATTACAAGACGATATGCCAACGTCAAGGGCAAGTACGAACTGGGGCCGTCCCCCCTCGGCCCGGCGAAGGTGGCGCTCGCGCCGATGACACAGGCTATAGGTACACTGGAGGGCGCAAGAGCCCGAAAAGAAAGGGTACGGATGACTTGCCCGAGGAGCTGCGCAATCACCGAGCGGAGTGGCACCAGCTTGCTCCTGGTGTTGGACCGCTTGAGTGTTGAGGAGGGTGTCAGCATTGTTTGAGCGCTTTACCGATCGAGCCCGACGAGTGTTGGTGCTGGCCCAAGAAGAGGCGCGCCTGCTCAACCACAACTTCATCGGCACCGAGCACATCCTGCTCGGCCTGATCCACGAAGGTGAAGGCGTTGCCGCCAAGGCGCTGGAGTCCCTCGGCATAAGCCTGGAAGCGGTGCGCGAGAAAGTCGAGGAGACGATCGGGCCGGCCGGGACGTCCACCACCGGCTCACCGCCGTTCACGCCCCGGGCCAAGAAGGTGCTCGAGCTTTCCCTCAGGGAGGCGCTCCAGCTGGGGCACAACTACATAGGCACCGAGCACATGCTCCTCGGGCTTGTTCGCGAAGGCGAAGGCGTAGCTGCTCAGGTCCTTGTCAGCCTGGGGGCCGACCTCTCCCGGGTGCGCCAGCAGGTGATCCAGCTGCTCTCGGGTTACCAGGCCGCGGGGCCGGAGAAGACCGTAGCCGGGGCCGCTCCGAGCTCGGCCGATGTCCCTGCCGGCAGCCCCGTGTTGGACCAGTTCGGGCGCAACCTCACCCAGCTGGCCCGGGAGCACAAGCTCGACCCCGTGATCGGGCGCGAACGCGAGATCGAACGGGTCATGCAGGTGTTGTCGCGCCGCACTAAGAACAACCCCGTGCTCATCGGGGAACCGGGCGTCGGCAAGACGGCCATCGTCGAGGGCCTGTCCCAGCGCATCGTCGCCGGCGACGTCCCCGAGACCCTGCGGGGCAAGCAGCTCTACACGCTCGACCTCGGCGCCCTGGTGGCTGGGTCGCGCTACCGGGGCGATTTCGAAGAGCGCCTGAAGAAGGTGCTCAAGGAGATCCGGACCCGGGGCGACATTGTCCTGTTCATCGATGAGCTGCACACCCTGGTGGGCGCGGGAGCGGCAGAGGGGGCCATCGATGCCGCCTCCATCCTGAAGCCGATGCTGGCCCGTGGCGAGCTCCAGACCATCGGGGCCACGACGCTCGACGAGTACCGCAAGCACCTGGAGAAGGACGCTGCCCTGGAGCGGCGCTTCCAGCCCATCAAGGTGGAGGAGCCGTCGCTCGCCCACACCATCGAGATACTGAAGGGGCTGCGGGACCGCTACGAGGCGCACCACGGGGTCACGATCACCGACCAGGCCGTCGTGACCGCCGCCAACCTGGCTGACCGCTACATAGCCGACCGGTACTTGCCGGACAAGGCCATCGACCTGATCGACGAGGCGGGCAGCCGTCTGCGTATCCGGCGCATGTCCACCCCGCCGGACTACAAGGCCATCGAGGAAGAGATCGCCAAGGCTCGCAAGGACAAGGAGCTGGCCATCGAGAAGCAAAACTTCGAGCAGGCCAAGAAGTTGCGCGAAAAGGAAGAGGAGCTCCTCCAGCGCAAGGCGACCAAGGAGCAGGAGTGGCGAGCCGAGGGTGTCGACCTCTTCGACGTCGTCGACGAGGAAGTCATCGCCGAGGTGCTGGCCAACTGGACGGGCATCCCGGTCTACAAGCTGACCGAGGAGGAGACGGCCAAGCTCCTGCGCATGGAGGAAGAGCTCCACAAGCGCATCATCGGCCAGAACGACGCCCTCAGGGCGGTCTCTCAGGCCATACGGCGTACGCGCGCCGGTTTGAAGGACCCCAAGCGCCCGAGCGGCTCGTTCATCTTCCTGGGCCCGTCGGGCGTGGGCAAGACCGAGACGGCCAAGGCGCTGGCCGAGTTCCTCTTCGGCGACGAGTCGGCGCTGGTGCAACTGGACATGTCCGAGTACATGGAGAAGCACACCGTGAGCCGGTTGGTCGGTTCACCCCCGGGCTACGTGGGCTACGAAGAGGGCGGTCAACTGACTGAGGCCGTCCGGCGCAAGCCCTTCTCGGTCGTGCTCTTCGACGAGATCGAAAAGGCACATCCAGACGTGTTCAACGCCCTGCTCCAGATCCTGGAGGACGGGCGGCTGACAGATGCTCAGGGACGTACCGTCGACTTCAAGAACACGGTCATCATCATGACCTCCAACCTGGGCACCGCCGACCTGCGCAAGACCTCGGTCGGTTTCGCCAAAGCGGACGAGGCGGTCACCCACGAAAAGATGCGGCTCAAGGTCAACGAGGCGTTGAAGCAGCACTTCCGGCCGGAGTTCCTCAACCGTATCGACGACGTCATCGTGTTCCACGAGCTCACCAAGGACGAGATCACCGAGATCGTCGACCTCTACCTGCGCAGGGTGCGCGAGCAGCTCGAGTCACAAGGCCTCAGCGTCGAGCTGACCCGGGCGGCCAAGTACCTGGTAGTGGAAAAGGGCTACGACCCGACGATGGGCGCCCGCCCGCTGCGGCGTGCCTTGCAGCGCATGGTCGAGGACCCGCTCTCGGAGAGGATCCTCTCCAAGGAGTACCGCGCCGGCGACACGATCATCGTGGACGCCGAGAACGGCGAGATCACCTTCCGGGCTATGGAGCACTTCGAACCGCCGCCGGTCGAGCTGGCCGGCGCCGTCGGCAGCGACTAGGCCCCTCGGGCCAGGTAACTGAGCAACCGCGTGCGGCAAAGGTCGGTAACGTCCTTTGCCGCAGCTGTGCTGGCGGTGGTCGTGGCCGCCACGTTGAGCGCTTGCGGGGCCCGGGTAGACGTGAGCGTGAACGTGGCCAAAGCCGGCAGTGGCTCGGTCACCGTGGAAGTACGACTGCCGCCGGGCACCGCGGGCGCCATAGAGGACCTGCGGGCGGGCCTGCCCGTGGCCGATCTTCGCCGGGCCGGTTGGGCTGTGGTCGGTCCCCGCGCCGGCGTTTCCGGTACGACCGTGGTCCGCGCCAGCCACTACTTCTCGGCCCTTTCCCAGCTACCCACCCTCATGGCTGACATCGCCGGCAGCGGTGCGGCCACGGGACGGCCCTTCCGCCTGTCGGTAACCGAGCACAAAGGCGCCCTCGAGGACACTTTCCTCGCCACGGGCACAGTGGACCTGCGGTGCAGCCTCTCGTGTTTCGACGACCCGGGCCTGGCGGCCCGGGTCGGATACCCCTTAGGGCTGGCGCCGGCCGAGGTCCGCCAGCTGTTCGGGAAGGACCCGGCCGCGGCGGTCACCTTCCGCTTCCGGCTGTCGCTCCCCGGGCGGCGGACATCGTTGGGCATGCAGGACGCGGGCGGGTCAGCGGTCCTGGCCTTGGCGCCCGTGCTCGGTGAGGCCACGACCCTCGCCGCTAGCACCGAGAGCGTCAACGCCGGCTTCCTGCGCCTGCTGGCCGGCGCCCTCAGCGCCGGCGCCCTGGTCGTGCTGTTCACCGCGGTGTGGTTGGTGCGGCGCCGTCGCCGGCGCCCTGCTCGCCGCGCCCGCCGGCGCCCTGCTCGCCGCGCCCGCCGGCGCCCAGGCTTTCCCGTCACCGGCGGCCGGTAGCCTCCGTCTTCGATGAGCAAGCCGCGTACGGTCCACCGGTGCCAGAGCTGCGGGGCCGGCCACGGGCGCTGGGCGGGACGTTGCGCGGTATGCGGGGAGTGGAACTCGCTTCAAGAGGAGCTGGTGGTCGACGGTCCGCCGGGCTCGCTCGGTCCGCCAGGCTCGGGGCACCGCGCTGCGGGCATAGGTGCAGAGTGCGCGCCGGTGGCCTTGGGCGAGGTGGACCTCAGTGCCCACTCCCCCATGCCGACCGGGATCGGCGAGCTGGACCGGGTGCTGGCCGGCGGCCTGTTACCGGGCTCTGCCACCCTTTTGGGTGGGGAGCCCGGTACCGGCAAGTCGACCCTCTTGCTCCAGGCTTTGGCGGCCATGGCGACGAGCGGCAGGCGCTGCCTCCTGGTCGCAGCCGAAGAGTCAGCCCAACAGGTCCGGCGCCGGGCAGGGCGCCTGGGCACTGACGTCCCCGGGGTCTTCGTCGTGGAGGCGACGCGCTTGCCCCAGGTCGAGGCGGCGGTGGCCAGCCTGGCACCAGACATGGTCGTCGTGGACTCGGTGCAGGCGGTAAGCGACATCGAGGTGGCGTCACCGCCAGGATCGCTGGCCCAGGTGCGAGCGTGCTCGCACGGGCTGGTCAGCCTGGCCCGGGCGTCCGGCGCGGCGCTGGTCTTGGTGGGCCATGTGACCAAGGAGGGTGCCCTCGCCGGCCCCCGGGCGCTGGAGCACCTGGTGGACACGGTCCTCAGTTTTGAAGGCGACCGTTACTCGTCGCTAAGGGTGTTGCGCGCCGTGAAGCACCGTTTCGGCGCTACGGGCGAGACGGGGTTGTTCGAGATGGGGGAGAAGGGCCTTACCGGTGTGCCTGACCCCAGCAGTTTCTTCCTGGGTGACCGCCTGGTCGGGGCGACCGGTTCCGCCCTCACCGTGCCCCTGGAGGGTTACCGGCCTCTGGTCGTGGAGGTGCAGGCCCTGGTGGGCCGCTCCTCTCCGGTGCCCCGCCGTTCCGTCACCGGCCTCGACCCGGGCCGCGTCGGTTTCTTGGTCGCCGTCCTGGAAAAGCGCGCCGGGGTGCCTGTCGGTGACTGTGACGTGTACGTGTCTGTGGCCGGTGGGGCGCGGGCCTGCGAGCCGGCGGCCGACCTGGCTGTGTGCCTGGCGCTGGCCTCGTCGCTGTCCGGTCAGCCCCTGCCCGCCGACATGGTCGCCCTGGGAGAGGTGGGCTTGGGAGGCGAGCTGCGGCGGGTCAACGGGATGCCCAAGAGGTTGGCCGAGGCGCGGCGCTTGGGTTTCGCTGACGCGCTCGTCCCGGCGTCGGCCGAGCGGCCCCCCCGGCCCGACGCCGGGACGGCCCGGGACCGGCGCCGGGAGTGGCCGGCGTCCACTCTCCGTCAAGCCTTGACCCTGGCTCTGGGCGGAGGACCGGCGTCCCGCCAGGGCCGGGGGGAGCTGGCTCAGCTGCCAGGGGGCGCCCCTGGCACCGGCACCAGGGCGGCACCGGTTATGGGCCAGCCGTCTGACGACCAGTAGAGCCTTCGTACCTGGGCCCAGGGCTGGCCCGCGGCCCAGGCGTCGTAGTAGTGGTAGACGATCAGGTACGCGCCCGCGTCCATGGTGACCGACGGTCCACCCGGACCGATCATCCCGTCGGTGCTCCCCTGGAGCTCCATACCACCGCCGTTGGTCATGGCGGTCCCATTGGGGTCGAGGAAAGGCCCCGTAATGAACGCAGAGCGCCCCACCAGGATCTCGTACGTGCTCCCGATGGCCCGGCAGCAGTAACCGTACGATACGAAGAGGTAGTAATAGCCGGCGTGATGGACCATGTAAGCGCCCTCTTCAGGGTCGGGCGCAGGTGCCGACGCAAGCGCGTATATGGGTGGGTGGGCCGAGGCGGGTAGGCCGGTGGACGGGCTCAAGGCCAGGATCTTGACCCCGCTCCAAAACGACCCAAAGACCAGCCATTTGGTGCCGGTCGGGCCCGCCACCAATGCCGGGTCAATAGCGTTGTAACTGTCGGCCGAGGTGGAGGAAAAGACCAAACCGTCGTCCTTCCAGCCGTAAGCGGGCGCCGACTGGTCCAGAGTAGGGGTGGTCGCCAACGCGATGACCGAGTCGTTGGAGCCAAAGCTGGAAGCTGCGTAGTACAGGTGGTACAGACCGTCGAAATAGGAAATGTCAGGTGCCCACAGGTTCTGTACCCCAGGGATCCTGTTGGTTATCCAGGCCGGGATGTTGTCGAAAACGGTGCCGGCCAGACGCCAGGTCCGCAGGTCCGTAGAGACCCGGATCTGAATATCGCCGTCGTTCACGCCACCATTGGGGTCGCCCGTGGAGAACAGGTACCAGGTGTTGCCCTCGCGGATCATGCTGGGGTCGTGGACGAACATGTACGAGGGGACGGGAACACTGGCGGCGGCCACGCTCGGTCCGCCCAGCGCCGTTAGCAGTGCTGCCAGGGCGGCCACGGCGGCCGCCCGTAACCGTCCGGGCCAGCCCCGGCCCCCCCTGTCCATGGTGCGGACGTCCATGGTGCGGCCCCCTGTCACGTCTCCCGTCGGCCAACGCCCGCCCATAAGAGTAGCAGGAGTAAGGGCCGTTTTAAGCAAAGGTTTTCCACTGCCTTTATAGTGGCTGGGCGGAGCTCTGAGGAGGAGGACGGCGTGCCCGAGCACAACGAGACGATGGGACCGCTGGTACCAGGAACGGACAAGCACGTCCGGATGCGCCCGATGGCCGGCGGGGCTATCAGGCTGCGCGGGGGCTTTTGGGCACGGCGCCAGCTGCTCAACCGCGAGGTGACCATCCCCCACGGGATGGACATGCTGGAGGAGACGGGCAACCTGGACAACCTGCGTCTGGCCGCCGACCTCATAAAGGGGGAGCACCACGACCCCCTTTTTCGCGATTCCGACGTCTACAAGGTCCTTGAGGCCATCGCCTGGGAGCGTCAGCACGGGGCGGACGCCGACCAGGACCGCTTCTTCGCCTCCGCGGCGCAGTTGGTCGCCGCCGCCCAAGCGCCTGATGGCTATCTCAACTCCCACGTTCAGGTGTGCGAGCCCGCCAACCGGTTCGGGGACCCCGCCATGAACCATGAGCTCTACTGCGCCGGGCACCTGTTCCAGGCCACGGTGGCCGAGGCGCGTAGTGGACGGGGCCCTGCGCAGCTGGGGCCGGTGACCGAGCGTTTCGCCGACTACCTGCAGGTGGTGCTGACCCGGGAGAGGCCTACGTTCGTCCCCGGTCACCCCGAGATCGAGACCGCCCTGGTCGAGCTGTACCGCCAGACCGGGACGGCCAGCCGTCTCGACCTGGCCTTGAGCTTGCTGCGGCGGCGGGGCCACAAGCGCCTGCGCTGGAGGTCGTTCGGGCCCGAGTACTTCCAGGACGACGTTCCCCTGACCGAAGCCGGCCGTGTGCGCGGGCACGCCGTCAGGGCGCTCTACCTGTTGAGCGGCGCGGCTGACGCGTTCATGGAGACCGGTCAGGAGGACCTCCTGGCGGCCTGTCTCGACCAGTGGCAGGACGCCGTCTCGACCAAGACCTACATCACCGGGGGCGTGGGCAGCCGGCACCAGGACGAAGCTTTCGGTGAGCCCTTCGAGCTGCCGCCGGACCGTGCGTACTGCGAGACGTGCGCTTCCATCGCCAGCATCATGCTGAGCTGGCGGCTCACCCTGGCCACGGGGGACCCGCGTTACGCCGACCTGGCCGAGCGGACGCTTTACAACGGGTTCCTCTCCGGTTGGGGCCTGGACGGAAAGAGCTTCTTCTATGTGAACCCGCTCAAGGCCAGCGGCGGCCGGCGCAAGCCCTGGTTCTGGTGCGCGTGCTGCCCTCCGAACATCATGCGCCTCGTCGCCAGTCTCGAGTACTACCTGGCCAGTCACACCGACCAGGGGGTCCAGCTCCACCATCTGGCCGAGGTGAGCGTGCGCCAGCCTGTGGCCGATGGAGTGTTCGCCTTTGAAGTGAGCACCGGTTACCCCTTCGAGACGGTCGCCTCCATCGCCGTCACCGAGGCCCCAGAGGCAGAGGTGGCCCTGGCCGTGCGGGTGCCGGCCTGGGCCAAGGGCGCCTCCGTGGTCTTGAACGACGCGACGTGCCCCTCGGGACATGACGGTTCGGGGTACATCAACGTGCGGCGGAAGTGGCGAAGGGGTGACGACCTGGTCGTGAGCTTCGCCGCCCCCGCCCGCGTGGTGCAGCCCGACCCCCGCATAGACGCCGTCCGTTCGTGCGTGGCGCTTGAACGAGGCCCGCTTGTCTACTGCGTCGAGAGCACTGGTCCCGACCGGGGGGCCCTGGACGGGTTGGAACTCCCGACGAGGGCCGGCGCCTACAAGGAGCAGCGCCTGGATATCGCCGGGCACGCTGTGGTGGCGTTGCGGTGCCAGGCCACCAGGCGTGCCCTGGTCCCCGCGGCGTGGCCGTACTCCGACGTGCCCGTGCCACCGGAGGCGGTCGTCGCACAGAGCGCCGAGGTCGTGGCCATCCCCTATTTCGCCTGGGCGAACCGGGGGGAGGCCGACATGCGCGTGTGGCTGCCCGCCTCGGGCCGTTGAGCCACGGGGACGGGGTGGCGCGGGTCAGGCCGGTCTTGACAACAGAGCTCCCCATCGCTAGCGTCCGGAAGGACTAGCGAAAAGGTTTTCCATTTGATCGTGGGGAACCGGGACTGTCATTACAACGCGCAAAGGGGAGGGGTGTTATAGCCGTGAATCGAACGCATGCAAAGTTTGTCGTCCCGGTGGTAGCGGTGGCGATGGTGGTGTCCATGACCGGGGTCCCGGCCGCGTCGGCCGGGACCACCGCAAGGTTGAAGGCCGACTCGACCTTCGGCGTCAACGCCACGGGAACGGTGACGTTCTGGATAAGGGACGCCACAGAGTCCGCAGCGTTGAAGTTGATACCCGAGTTCAACGCCACGCACCCAAATCTGAAGATCGTTTACCACGTAACGTCGCCCAACGACGACACGAGCCAACTGGCGGCGGCGATCAGAGCCGGCGACCCGCCTGACCTCGACGGCCTCAACGACATCGACGTCCCCGAGTTCTCGCACGAGGGCGCTCTCATGAACATCACGTCCTACGTGAACGCTCTGCCGTACAAGTCGGTGCTCAGCCCCGGCCACCTGGCCCTGGCGGCGATCGGGAACCAGTATTACGGCGTCCCCTACCTCTCCGACCTGTCGGTCCTGTGGTACAACAAGGACCTGTTCAAGAAGGCCGGCATTGCCGGCCCGCCCACGACGTTCGCCGAGATCGCCTCCGACGCCAAGGCGGTCACGGCGCTCAGCACACCGTCGAACCCGGTGTACGGCCTGTCGTTCGCCGGCGACTGTCAAGGCTGCCTCGGCTTCGTGATGCTGCCTGATATCTGGGCGAGCGGCCAGCACCTCATCACGGGGCCTCTTGGCACCCAGACAGCCAACATCGTCAACAACGCGCCGCTCAAGTCGCTCCTCAGCGTGTACGCGCAGATTTGGGCCCAAAAGGAAGCCCCCCCGGCCGACCAGACCCAGGACGGCACCACATGGGGCCAGGATTTCGGTAAGGGCAATATCGGTATGTTGCCGGGTGACTACGGTTTCTTCAATACCTTCGAGAAGGAGGGCCTGCCCACCAGTGCCTTCGCCGATGTGCCGCTACCGAGCGAGAACGGTGGTCATGGCAGCACCTTTGACGGAGGCGACGACTTCGTCATCCCCGAGGGGGCCAAGAACCCTTCGGGCGCATGGGAGGTCGTGAAATGGTTCCTGGCCAAGGCTCAGCAGGAGCAGTACCCGGCCGACGGCGAGTCGCCGGTACGCAGTGACATCGTGACGTCGTCGTTCGCTACCAAGTACCCCTATGACGCCGTAGCGCTCAACACGCTCCAGTACGGCTCTGTCGAGTACACCTTGGCTTACAACGCCGTTTTCAATAACCCGGGTGCCCCGTGGCTGGCCATGTTCGATGAAGCCGTCTACAGCGACAACGTCGCCAAGGCCCTCCAGATCGGGCAAAGCGGCATCCAGGCGACCCTCAATCAGGCCGACAGTTAAGGGACCAGTCCCAAGGCCGGTCGACGCTGCGGGCCCGCTTTACGGGCCCGCAGCGTCGTTCGCGGGCCGGTGCTTTAATCGGTCCTTAATCGGTGACCTGGTCCACGGCGTCGACGGCACGTCAGACCCACGGCTCGGATCGGAGGTGACAGGGTGGGAACGCCTGGTTCGACGGCACGGGCCCGCCCGTCCCGGGGTGGCTCGGCCCTGGCCCCGGCGGTGGCTCGGCGCCACACGAACGCTCGGTACCGCCGCGAGGCTCGGGTCGGCTATGCCCTCGTCGCCCCCGCCGTGGCCTTTGTGGGCGTTTTTATCCTGTACCCGCTGGCCTTCGGGGCGTTCGTTTCGTTCACCAACTACCCCCTTGTCGGGCCCTACCACTTTGTGGGAGGGGCTAATTATCGCGCCCTGCTGCACGACCCGGTCTTCATCCACTCCATCGTGTTCACGCTGGAGTACACCGCCATCGTGACGGTACCGATACTCGTGATCGGCTACCTGTTGGCGGTTTTCACCCGCTCCAACCGTTTCGGCTCGACGTTCTTCCGGACCTGCTTCTTCCTTCCCTTCATCGTCGGGATCAGCACCTTGAGCTTCCTCATCGAGGTCGAGCTCCAGCCCGGCTTCGGCACTATCAACGTCATCCTGTCCAAGCTCCACATCGTCGGGATCAACACGCCCTGGACAGCCAAGACAGGCCTGGCCCTGACCGCCATCTGCGTCCTGGTCGTGTGGTTCGCCTCCGGGTTCACCATGATGCTGTTGATGGCGGGTATGCAGAGCATTCCCGAGCACCTCTATGAGTCGGCGGCGGTCGACGGCGCCTCATGGTGGGAGTGCGAGCGCTTGATCACCATCCCGTTGCTCCGGCGGTCCATCGTGCTCAGCCTGGTGATCTCCGTCATCGGCTCCCTCCTGGCGTTCAACCAGTTCTTCATCATCACCGACGGTGGCCCCGGTTCGAGCACCCAGAGCGTCGTCATGCAGATCTACGAGACCTTCAACACTTCCTTCAACGTCGGGTCCGCCGGCGCCATGTCGGTCGTCCTGGTGGCTGTGGTGGGCTTCATTACCTTCCTGCAGTTCCGCTTCTTACGCAGCGACGATGTCTGAGCGGGCCACAGCCACCACGGCGGTCCCGAGGCGCTCGAGGACGGGACCGGGCACGTTTATCTACCTCCTGGCCGGGTGCATGATCGCCGCCATCTTCGTCGTCCCGCTCCTGTGGGAGATCCTCCGCTCGTTCCAGGCGCCCGGGGCGATCGTCTCACCGCCGTCGCTGAAAAGTTTCTCGAACCTCGGCGTCGCCAACTACACCAAGCTCCTCCAGGGTGACGACATCCTCCGCAACGTCGTCAACAGCCTCATCGTGGCGGTCGCCACGGCGGCCATAACGGCCCTGGTGGCGACGCTGGCCGGCTACGGCTTCGGGAGGTTCAAGTTCCGTGGTTCCGGCATCGCTTTCAGCCTTGTCCTGCTCGGGTTCATGGTGCCGTTCCAGGCGGTCATCGTCCCCCTCTTCCTCGAGCTGCACGACTTCCACCTGTTGAACAGCCTCCCCGGCCTGGCCTTGTTCTATACCGCGTTCAACCTCCCCTTCGGTACCTTCTTGATGCGCAACACCTTCATCCAGACGCCGAGGGAGCTGAGCGACGCGGCCAAGGTCGATGGTGCCTCGGTCGTCACAACGTTGACGCGAGTGCTGCGGCCTCTGATCATCCCCGGGATCGCCACCACTGTCCTTTACGCCTTCTTGTTCTCCTGGACCGAGTTCCTCGGCGCGCTGACCTTCACGACCAACGATTCGATCTATACGCTGCCGGTGGCGCTGGTCAACGTGGAGTCGACCGACACTTACGGCCAGATCGACTACGGGGTCCTCGTGGCCGGGGCGGTGATCGCCATGGTCCCCTGCATAATCGTCTACGTCGCCCTCCAACGTTTCTACGTGCGGGGCCTCGTGTCCGGTGCCGTCAAAGGCTGAGCCCCCAAATGGGCCGACCCGGCAACGATGAGGCACAATACAGGACAATGTCGCGGTCTAACCCCGAGAACGACGGCGGGCCCCAAGAGAGCGACGGTGCCGGCGGGGGGCTAAAGCGCCGCGCCGTGCCCACCATCGGTGACGTCGCCGCCTTGGCCAGCGTTTCCATCGGCACCGTCTCGAAGGCGTTGAACGGGCGTCAAGGCATCAGCACCCGTACGCGCGCCCGAGTGCACGAGGCGGCCGAACAGCTCGGGTTCCACTCCAACGCGCTGGCCCGGAGCCTGCTCAGCGGCAGGAGCTTCACGGTCGGGTTGCTCACCAACGACAGCTTCGGCCGGTTCAGCATCCCCGTCATGCTCGGCGCAGAAGACGCGCTCCAGACGGGCCAGATCGCCGTGTTGCTGTGCGACGGTCGCGACGACCCCATCCGTGAGCAGCATTACATGCGCACCTTGCTTGCTCGCAGGGTCGACGGGATTATCGTCACGGGGCGGCGCACCGACCCCCGGCCCCCGCTCAGCAGCGATTTCCCCATCCCCATCGTCTACGCGATGAGCGAGTCGGCCGATGGGCAAGACGCGTCGGTCCTGCCCGACGACCAGGGAGGAGGGCGGCTGGCGGTCGAGTACCTTCTGGCTACGGGCCGCGCCCGGATCGGCCACGTGACCGGGCCCCCCGATTTTCGGGCCGCTCGCCTCCGCGCCGCCGGCGCCGCGGCGGCGCTAGCCGAAGCGGGGCTCGAGATGTCCGGTCATGGGCCCATCCACGGCGTGTGGAGCGAGGAGTGGGGGCGACAGGCGGCGAGCATCTTGTTGCGGGTGGCGCCCGACACCGACGCCGTGTTCTGCGGGAGCGACCAGATCGCCCGGGGCGTGGCCGAGTCCCTCCGGGAACTGGGCCGCAAGGTGCCCGACGACGTCGCGCTGGTGGGCTTCGACAACTGGACGGTCATGGCCGAGGCGGCCCGACCGACGCTGACCACCATCGACATGAACTTGACGCGGGTGGGGCGGACGGCGGCGGAGCTCCTTCTTGACGCCATCGACGGTCGCGCCGCCCACGGCACGCGGCTGGTGCCGTGCCAGCTCATCGTGCGGGAGTCGACGAGGTGACCCCCCGGGGGGCCAGGGCGGCGCGCCGGTCCCCGGCCATAACCGACGTGGCCAAGCTCGCCCACGTTTCGCATCAGACCGTCTCCCGGGTCCTGAACGCCCACCCCAATGTCACCCCTTTGACCCGTGCCCGGGTGCTCGCCGCCATAGAGCAGCTCGGGTACCGCCCCAATGCCGCCGCCCGGGCATTGGCCACCGGCCGTTCCAAGACCTTGGGCGTGGTCACCTTGAACACGACCCTTTTCGGCCCGGTGTCCACCCTCTACGGCATCGAACAGGCGGCGCGCGCCGCCGGCTACTTCCTGAGCGTGGTGAGCCCGCAGTCCATCGACCGCGACTCCGTGCGCGACGCCGCCGGCCGCCTGGCCGACCAGCATGTCGAGGGCATCGTCGTGATCGCCCCCCTCGTCTCGGCGACCGAGGCTCTCGACGGCCTGCCTACCAATATGCCGGTGGTCGTGGTCGAGGGCGACCCTCGGGTCGACCTGGCCGCAGTTACCGTCGACCAGGTCGCCGGGGCCCGAGCCGCCACCACCTTCCTACTGTCCTGCGGGCACCGCACCGTGTTCCACGTGGCCGGGCCGTCCGAGTGGCAGGAGGCGCAGGGCCGTGTAGCCGGGTGGCTTTCGGCGCTGGAGGGGTCGGGCGCCGAGGTGACCTCGGCGCTATCGGGGGACTGGACCGCCCGCTCGGGTTACCGCGCCGGGCGGTCCCTGGCCGGGGTGCCCGAGGCCACCGCCATCTTTGTGGCCAACGACCAGATGGCGCTGGGGGTGCTCCTGGCCCTGCACGAGTGCCACCGCCGTGTGCCCGAGGACGTGAGCGTGATCGGCTTCGACGACATCCCCGAGTCCGCCTACTTCACACCTCCGCTGACCACCGTGCGCCAGGATTTCGACCAGGTGGGCCGGGCCAGCTTGAGGTTGTTGCTGGACCAGATCGAGTCGGGCGCCCGCAGCGTGGACAGAGTGATGGTCCCGTCCGAACTGGTCGTCCGCCGGAGCACGCGGGAGGGCCCTGGCTCCTGAGCGGTCCCCGGTGGCGGAGAGCCTTTTCGGCCTCCGGCAAGTCGACGAGCTCCTAATGAGAGCGCTAACTTGGGCCCATGGACCGGCCCGCGTACGCCATAGGCCTTGATTTCGGTACGGCTTCGGCCCGTACCCTGTTGCTGGACCTGTCGTCGGGGGAGGAACTGGCTGTCTCCGAACTGGCATATGCCGACGGCGTGATCGACACCGCCTTGCCGGGTACGGGCGAACGCCTCCCGGCGGACTGGGCCTTGCAGAACCCCAGTGATTACACGGCCGTCCTGGACGCCGGGATCGTAGACGTCCTCCAAAAAGTGCCCGGGGCCGCCGGGCGCGTGGTCGGCCTCGGTCTGGACTTCACGTCTTGCACCGTGCTGCCGGTCACCGATCAGGGCGTACCCCTATGTGACCTGCCGGACTGGCGTCGCCGCCCGCACTCCTGGCCCAAGCTGTGGAAGCACCATGCCGCTCAGCACGTCGCCGACCGGTTGAACGAGGTGGCCGCCGAGCGCAAGGAGCCGTTCCTGGCCCGCTATGGGGGCCGTATCTCCTCCGAGTGGTACTTCCCCAAATTGATCGAGATCTGGCTCGAGGACCGTGACATCTACGACGCCACCGGTGCCTTCGTAGAGGCCACCGATTGGGTGGTTTGGCACCTCTGCGGTCACCAACGACGCTCGGCGTGCCCAGCTGCTTACAAAGCCATGTGGTCGGAGTCGGAGGGACTGCCCGGCGCCGCCTTTTTCGACGCTGCCTACCCGGGTTTTTCACGTCCCGCCGACAAGCTGGGCCACACCTTCTACCCGCTCGGCAGCCGCGCCGGGCACCTGCGGGCCGACCTGGCCCACAAGTGGGGCCTGGCCGAGAGCGTTGCCGTGGCCGTGGGCAATGTCGACTCGTTCGTGTCGTTCCCGGGCGCGGGGGCCGAGGGCAGTAGCACTTACGTGATGGTTATCGGCACCTCCATTTGTGACCTGGTCGTGAACCCTGAAGAGGTAGACCTGGAAGGCATTACCGGGGTCGCCAAGGACGGCATCATCCCGGGGCTCTATGGCTACGAGGCGGGCCAGCCGGCCGTCGGTGACATGTTCGGTTGGTTCGCCGAAAACCTGGCCCCCGCCGGTGGCCCGGGCTCCGCCGGTAGCAGGCTCCGCCAACTGGAGCAGGCGGCCGCCGCCATGGCCCCCGCCCAGAGCGGGTTGGTCGCCCTGGACTGGTGGAACGGCAACCGCAGCGTCCTGGCCGACGCCGACCTGTCGGGAGTGGTCGTTGGCCTCACGCTGCAAACCAGCGCCGCCGACATCTACCGGGCCCTGCTCGAGTCGGTCGCCTTTGGCAACAAGGCGATCATGGACAACTTTGCTTCGGGGGGCCTGGCGCTTGAGGAGATCGTCGCCTGTGGGGGCATCGCCGAGAAGAGCCCCCTGCTCATGCAGCTGATCGCCGACGTCTCGGGCCGCACGGTCAGCGTGCCGTCCTCTTCGCAGGTCCCGGCCCGGGGTTCTGCCCTCTTCGGCGCCGTGGCCGCCGGCCCCGAGGCCAGCGGTTTCGCCAACGTCGCCGAAGCGGCCGGGGCCTTACGGCCGGGCACAGCCAGCACTTATCGCCCTGACCCCGGAGCCACCGCCACCTACGAGCGGGTGTACCGCATATTCAAGGAACTGCACGACACGTTGGGGCGGGAGCGACCGGGCTGGCTGCACGGCCTCAAACAACTCAAACGGCAGGCCTCAAGGCCAGATGTCTGAAGCGCCTTCATGCTCGAGGACCTGAAGGCCGCCGTCCTGTCGGCCAACTTGCAGCTGCCGGCGGCCGGCCTCGTCACCTTGACTTGGGGCAACGTTTCGGGGAGGGACCCGGCCAGCGGCCTGGTGGTGATCAAGCCGTCCGGCGTGCCGTACGACGTCATGACGGCGCAGGACATGGTGGTGGTGGACCAGGAGGGCAAGGTTGTCGAAGGAAGGCGCCGGCCGTCCACCGACACCCCCACCCACCTAGCCTTGTACGAGGGGCTGGCTGGGGTCGGCGGCGTGGTGCACACCCATTCGACCTGGGCCACCGCCTGGGCACAGGCCCACCGGGCCATCCCGGTGCTGGGTACTACCCATGCCGACCTGTGCCCCGGTGAGGTGCCCCTGACCGCCGAACTGGCTCCCGAGGAGGTCGCCAGCGGTTATGAGCGGGCCACGGGGGTGGTGGTCCTGGCCGCCGTGGCCGGTCGAGGCCCTCACGAGGTGCCGGCGGTGCTGGTCAGTGGCCACGGCCCGTTCTGCTGGGGGGTAACCCCGGCCGAGGCGGTGGAGGTGGCGGTGACGCTCGAGGCCGTCGCCAAGATGGCTTGGTTGACGGTGGTCCTGGCACCCGGCGTTAGCCCCCTGGCCGCCCACATTCTGGAGCGGCATTTTTCCCGCAAGCACGGACCAGGCGCCTACTACGGACAGGGGCCGGCCTCCAACTAGGGGCCTCCAACTAGGGGCCTCCAACTAGGGGAAGGTAAGGGGCGGGGTATGAACATGACGATGAGAGCAGTGAGGCTGAAGGGCCTCGGTGAGCTTGAGATGGTCGAAGAGGCGCGCCCTGAGCCGGGGCCGGGCGAGAGCCTGGTGCGGGTCTCGGCGGTGGGGCTGTGCGGGTCGGACCTGCACTGGTTCAGCCAGGGCGGCATCGGGGACGCCGTGCTGGACCGGCCCCTGGTCCTCGGCCACGAGTTCGGTGGGACGGTGGAGGGAGGCAGTCTCGACGGGCGCCGGGTGGCGGTGGACCCGGCTATACCCTGCCACCATTGCCCGCGGTGCCGGGAAGGCAACCCCAACCTGTGCCCCTATGTGCGCTTTGCCGGGCACGGTGCCACCGATGGAGGCTTGCGCGAGTACGTGGCCTGGCCGACCGCCCTCCTTCACCCCGTGCCCGACAGTTTCAGCGCCGCCACGATGGCCATCCTCGAACCGCTCGGGGTAGCCCTGCATGCTTTCGACCTCGGACATGTGCGGTTTGGCAGCTCGGTAGCCGTCGTCGGGTGCGGGCCCATCGGCCTGCTGGCGGTCCAGGTGGCCCGGGCCGCCGGCGCGGCGTCGGTGGTGGCGGTCGAGCCCCTCGCCCACCGGCAAGCGGCCGCGGCTAAGGGCGGCGCCGACGTCGTGCTGAGCCCCGAGGAGGCCAAGGAGCACGGGGGAGAAGTCGACGTCGCCTTCGAGTTCGCCGGTACCGACGACGCCGTGCTGACGAGCCTGAAACTGGCCCGGGCCGGCGGACGGGTGGCGCTGGCCGGTATCCCGGACGACGACCGCACCAGCTTCCCCGCCGCCTTGGCTCGCCGCAAGGGCCTGACGATCGCCATGGTGCGCCGGATGAAAGACGTCTACCCGCGAGCTATCGACCTGGTCGCCCGGGGCGTCGTCGAGCTCGACTGGCTCGTCTCAAACCGGTGCCCGCTGTCCGCGTCGGCCGCCGCTTTTGCCGGTGCCGCCCGCCGCGAAGGCCTGAAGACGGTGATCGAGGTCGAGCCGCCGGCCCCCGGCACCCTCCGCTGAGCGGTCGTCGGGCCATGACCGGGAAGGCGCCGCCCTTGCAGATCGGCTGGGCCGACGAAGCGCTCGAGCTGGCAATAGAGGTCGACGACGACGGCATGGCCCGGCTGGTCCGTCTGGCCGCCGGGGCCGTCGGCGAGCCCGCGGCCAACGCCGGCAATGAGGCCACGCTTGCCGGCCGGCGGGGTGCCGGTGCCGGTGTGCCGTTGGTGGACGTGATCGTGGCCGGTAGCGGACGGGCTTGGTCGGGGCGGCGCTACATGGAGTCCGTGGTCGGCCAGCGGCTGCGTTACCGGGACCATGAGGAGCGCCGGGACGGCTCGTGGCATGAGCTCAAGGTAAGGCTGGAGGATCCGGCCGGCGGGCTACGAGCCGACGCCGTCTACCGCGTGCTGGAGGGGCGCGGTGCCCTGCGGTCGCAGGCCAGGCTCACCAACGGTGGCACCGAGCCGGTGACGATCGAGTCCGTGACGTCGTTCCTCGGCACGGGCCTGGAGGGCCCGGCCGGCGACCTGAGCGAGGTCGACCTGCTCTGGGCGGAGAACGACTGGCTGGCCGAGAGCCGCTGGCAGCGCCGGCGGTTGCGCGATGCCCTGCCCGACCTGGACGTCGGGGCGCATGGCTCCGACCCCCGGGGCCGGTTGGGCTTCACCAGTGTCGGCAGCTGGTCGTCAGGGACGTTCTTGCCGATGGGTGCCGCCGTCAACCGACGGACCGGGCACGCCTGGGTGTGGCAGGTCGAGCACAACGGCGCATGGCACTGGCAGGTTGGTGAGCACACCGGCCGTGAGGCCACCTCCGAGCACCACGGCCCCGGCCCGGCGAGCGCCTATCTCGCTCTTCTGGGCCCCACCGACGCCGAGCACCAGTGGCGGGTCACGCTCGGGCCAGGCGAGTGGTTCGAGACGGTGCCGGTGGCGGTTGCTTTGAGTACTGAGGGCCTGGAAGGCGCGGTGGGGCGGCTCACCCACTACCGCCGCGCCATCCGGCGCCCCCACCAGGACCACCGCCGGCTCCCGGTGATCTTCAACGATTACATGAACACCCTGATGGGCGACCCGACCACCGAACGGTTGGTGCCGTTGATCACAGCGGCGGCCCGGGTCGGCGCCGAGTGTTTCTGCATCGACGCCGGATGGTACGCCGAGACCGATGAACAATGGTGGGACGCGGTCGGGATGTGGCAACCGTCCACCACGAGGTTCCCCAACGGTATTACCGAGGTACTGGAGTTGATCAGGGCGCAGGGCATGGTCCCGGGCCTGTGGCTCGAGCCCGAGGTTGTCGGCGTGCGCAGCCCGCTCGCCCACCAGCTCCCACCGGGGGCCTTCTTCGCCCGCGACGGGCAACGGGTGGTGGAGCACGGCCGCTACCACCTCGACCTGTCTCATGCCGCGGCGCGCCGCCACCTGGACGGGGTGGTCGATTTCCTGGTCGGTGACCTCGGCGTCGGCTACCTCAAGCTGGACTACAACATCAATGTTGGGCCGGGGACAGCCAGCCGGGGGGCCAGCCCTGGTGCCGGCCTGTTGGCGCATAATCGGGCCTACTTGGACTGGGTGGACGCCGCCCTCGACCGTCACCCCGGTCTCACTCTGGAGAACTGCGCATCGGGCGGGATGCGTACCGACTATGCGTTGTTGTCGCACTTTCAGCTCCAGTCCACCAGTGACCAGCAGGATCTCACCCGCTACCCGGCCATCGCCGCCGCCGTCCCCATGGCGGTAACGCCCGAACAGGCCGCCGTGTGGGCCTACCCGCAGCCCGAGTGGAGCGACGACGAGATCGCCTTCACTCTGTGCAGCGCGCTGCTCGGCCGCGTCCACCTTTCGGGCCACATCGACCGGATGGCCCCCGCTCAGCAGCAACTGGTGGCGGACGCCATCAGTGCGTACAAGCAGATCCGGCCCGACCTTTCTGCCGCCGTCCCGTTCTGGCCGCTGGGCCTGCCGCGGTGGACAGACCCTTGGGTGGCCTTGGGCATGCGCTCTTCGGCGGCCACCTACGTCCTGGTCTGGCGGCGGGGGACGCCCGGCATTGACCCGGCCCCGGACGAGGGTGCCGGGCCCGGCGCCGAGGTCGTCCTAACGGTGGCCGGTGCACCGGGCGCGCCCACCGGTGCCGAGGTGCTGTACCCGGTGCCCGGTGGCGCCAGGGCCGTCTGGGACGTCGGGCGCCGGGAACTGACGGTCATGCTCCCGCGCTTGCCCTCGGCCTGTCTCTTGCGCCTGACCTAACACTCGACTTCAACATCGAACATATTCTTTCAATTGGTCGGCTGGGAACGGGGACGCTGGGGGATAGGGGCTAAGCCCGCACCAGGTGCACCAGGTTGCTCCCGAAGTCAAGGGGCCCGGAGAGCTCGATGCCGAAGGCCATGAGCTCGGCGCCCCCCCGCACCTCCCCGGTGGCGACGTCCCGGTAACGGGCGTCCGGCCCCAGGCCGGCCAGGCGTAGGCGGGCGGGGACGGGACCGAAGTGCTGAACGCCCCAGCACGCCAGCACGAGCACCTCGGCACCATCTTCGCTCAGGTACTCGACAGCGGCGAGGGGGCCGGTGCGGGCGCTGGCCAGCCGGTGCAGCCGTCCCAACTGGACGATGTGACGGACCGACTTGTACGTGCGCACCAGCTCCCGGGCCTCGTCGAGCTGGGCCGGGGACCAGTGGGCCAGGTTGCCACCGATGCCGAGCGACCCCGCCATGGCCACGTGGAAGCGGTAGCGCAGCGACAGCGCCCGGGAGGTCAGCGGGTTGGGGCTGTCCGTCACCCAGGCCATCATCGCCATCGGCGCGTAGACCTGGCTGAAACCCTCCTGGATGACGAGGCGGTCCCAGGCATCGGTGTTGTCCGAGGTCCACACCTGCTCGACGCGCGAGAGGATCCCGAGGTCGACCCGGCCCCCTCCCCCCGAACAGGATTCGAAGGCCACGCCAGGGTGGGCGCTGCGCACCCTATCGAGCACGTCATAGAGGTTGTGGACGTGGTCCCTCCAGATACGCTCCGGGTTGCTCCCCGACATAGCGGGCCAGCCCGGCTCGGAGAAATGGCGGTTCATGTCCCACTTGACGAAATCGACGGCATTTTCGGACAAGACCCGGTCCAATGTCCGGTAGAGCCATTCGGCGACATCGGGGCGGGCCAGGTTGAGGACCAACTGGTGGCGCGCCTCGGAGCGTGACCGGTGGGCGAAGTGGTACACCCAGTCGGGGTGGGCGCGGTAGAGGTCACTGTCGGGGTTGACCATTTCGGGTTCGAGCCACAACCCGAAACCCATCCCGAGCCCGTGCACCCCGTCGATGAGCGGGCCTAGGCCGCGGGGGAACTTCTGGTCGTCTACGAACCAGTCGCCCAGACCGGCGTGGTCGTCGCCGCGGCCCTTGAACCACCCGTCGTCCAGTACGAACAGCTCGGCGCCGATGCCGGCGGCCAGCTCCGCCAGGCGGAGCTGGCCCTGGTCGTCCACGGAGAACGCCGTTGCCTCCCACGAGTTGTAGAGCACGGGCCGCAGCGCGGGGACCGCTTGCGGGCGGTGCTGGTGGCGGGGGAACGATGGCGAGCCACCCGTCCGGGACTCGCCCGCCAGCACGTGGCGCAGCTGGTACCGGTGCCACACCCGGCTCGACCCCCCGAAGCCGCAGGGCGAGTAACAACCGGCGAACACAGGCAGGACCACCTCAGACCCGGGCGCGAGCTCGATAGGAGAATCGAAATCGTTCCAACCTCCACAGACGTGGTCCCGCCCGCTGGGGGTCGTCTCAAAGACCATTTTCCACGAGCCGCTCCAGGCCACCGCCCCGCTCCAGACTTCGCCGTGGTCCTCGGAGACGACGCCGTCGACGCCTACGGCGAACCAGGGGTTCAACTGATGGCTGGTGGTGCCCCGGCGGCTCTCGAGGACGATCTTTCCCGGGCCGAGCGTCGTCTCGACGACCTGGGTCTCCCGGGCCCAGCCCCCGTGCAGGTACCGCAGGCGCCATCGTTCACCCGGGCGCAACCACCAATTGGCCGAGAAGGCCTGGCGGAGGACGACCGGGCTATCGCCGGTGCTAGCGATGCGCGCCCACCTTTCGAGCACGTCCTCGCCGTCGAAGATGCGATAGAAGAGCGTCACCGACAACGGGTACGCATCGTCGGCCAGCTCGACCTCGAGGGTCATCGTGGCGTCGTGGCGCTCGGCGCGCTGCCCAGCGACGTGCCATTCGACACCCCGGGTGCCGTCGGGGTACTCGACTTTCAAAGTGGGCTCGTCGAAACGCCAGCCGCCGAAGGGCACGTACTCCAGCGGCTCGTCGGCCCCCCACCCCACCAGCTCAGCGTGGTGCACTTTGTGGACGGGGCGCGGGTAGCTAGCCAGCTCGGCCAGCGAGACCGGGGCACCCCAGTGCAGGTGGCGCAGACCGGTCCCGCCCGGGGCGACGCTCAGGCTGTAAACAGACGAGGCCATCTGCAGGGCCCATGTCCCCGTCTTGTCGTCATAGGTGATGGACGACCGCTCCGGGCTCATGAGCAGCGCCTCATCGGCGGGTGATCCTCAAGGTCAACAACCTCCCGTGCCGGCGGCGGCAGTGACGGTGCTCAGGCCGCTCGCTCGCAGGACATCATAGGTCCGAGGGGCGGTGGCCAGGGCCGGGCCTGAGAGAAAATGGTAGGTGTCGTCCGGTGGCCGAGGCAGGCTCGGCGACCACCGGAGGAGTAAGAATTGCCAAGGCCCTGGGCGAGGTCGCCGGCCCAAGCTGACGTGAAGCGCCTTGCCCTCTGTGATAGCTTTCGGTAGCTTGCGTTGAAGGTGTCTGGACGAGCCTCGAGGGCAGAGAGCGGGACGAGGGGGAGGGCCCCGCGAGGGGGAGCAGTAGAAGGTGTTCCTGTTCTAGGAGTGAGAGGGGGTTGCTGTGGCAGCAGTGACTGCACCGACGGAAGCACGCTCGGGCGGCCTGGACGCGCCGCCGAGGACTGAAGTCCACAAGCGCTCGGGCCTGCGGGCGTTCCTGCGGGCGTTCCCGTTCATTGCCCCCAGCATGGTCGGCGTCATCATGTTCCTGGCCCTGCCCGTCGCCTTCGTGCTGGTCCTGAGCTTCCTCAACTGGAGCGGTGCCGGGCCTTTCAGCTGGGCCGGGGTCCAGAACTGGATCAGCATCTTCAAGTACGACGGCGCCGGGCACTCGCTCGGTGTAACCGGTTACTACGTCCTGCTGAACATCCCGGCCCAGACCGTCCTGGCTCTCGGCCTGGCCGTCATGCTCAACCGCAAACGCCGCGGGATGGCTTTTTTCCGCGTCCTCTACGTCGCCCCCTACCTGTCCACACCCGTGGCCATGGGACTGATCTGGTTCTGGGTGTTCCAACCCCAGTCAGGGGTAATCGACCAGATCCTCCACGCCGTGTTCGGGATCAACGGGCCCAACTGGTTGAACTCGTCCAGTTGGGCCATGCCCGTTGTCGCCGCCGTCAATATCTGGCAGTACCTCGGCTTCAACATGCTCTTCTTCTACGCCGGGCTGCAGAGCATACCGCGGTCCATTTACGAAGCGGCGGACATCGACGGGGCCAGTAAATGGCGCCAGTTCTGGCGCATCAGCCTGCCCCTGCTGAACCCCACAATGCTGTTCGTGCTGGTGACCGACGTTATCGGGTCCTTCCAGGTGTTCGACACTCTCTATGTCCTGACCGGTGGCTCGGGCGGCCCGGGCGACTCCACCAAGGTGATGGCCCTCAACATTTATAACGTGGGCTTCCAGGGCACCAGGTACGGGGAGGCCGCCGCGCTGTCCGTCCTGCTGTTCGGGGTCATCCTCATATTCAGTATCGGCCAGTTCCTGTTCTTCAGGAGCCGCACTACCTACGATTATTCATCATGAGCACCATCGCCCTACCCCAAAGGGACCTGCCCCAAAGGGCCAAGTCCCGAGCCACCTTCTTCAGCTCACGCCCTTTCAAGATTGTCAAGCTGACCGCGTTCTACGGCGTGCTGGGCGCTGTCGGAGCCGTTTTCATGGTGCCCTACCTGTTCGCCTTCATTGGCTCGCTGAAGCCCGATAGCGGGATTTACGGGACGACCCCATGGGACTTCCCCGCCCACCCGCTGTGGGCCAACTACCCCGACACCTGGGGCAACTGGTCGGTGGTCGAGACCCATTTCTCGACGTACTTCTACAACACTCTCTTCGTGACAGTATGCCTCACCGTGGGACAGGTGTTTTTCAGTATGCTGGCCGCGTACGCGTTTGCCCGGCTCCGGTTCCCCGGCAGGGACACCATCTTTTGGCTTTACCTTCTCACCCTGATGGTGCCCAACATCGTGACCATCATCCCCTTGTACACCATCATGGACAAGTTGCACGGGGTGAACACGTACTGGGCCGTCTTCCTGCCTTACGCCCTCGGCACTCCCTACACGATCTTCCTCATGCGGCAGTTCTTCCGGGGCATCCCCCAGGAGGTGGTGGACGCAGCCAAGATCGACGGTTGCGGGGATCTGGGGGTCCTCCGGCGGATCATCATCCCGCTGTCGCGACCGATCCTGATTACGGCGGGATTGATCGCCTTCGTGTTCAGCTGGAACAACTTCCTGTGGCCGCTCGTCATCGAGGACAGCCAGAACCATTACCTGCTGACGACGGGTCTTGCCAATTTCTCGACCGGTCCCGGCACCGGGCAATACCTCAACATATTGCTAGCCGGCGCAATGATAACGCTCCTGCCCATGCTGGTGGTTTTCATAATCTTCAACCGGTACATCATCCGCTCGATCCAGCTGTCACAGGGCCGCTAGTTACATCGCAATTCGAAACAAAACCAATGAAACACTAAGAGGGAGGACAAGAAAACATGAAGCATAGAAGGCTTCAGGCAATAGTTGCTTCGGCGGCCGTGCTGGCCGGCATGGGTGGCGGTTTTGTAGCCGCCGCCCCGCCGACAGCCGCTGCGGGGGTCGTGCACCTCAGCTACACGCTGTGGGACCCGCACGAAGAGATCGGTTACAAGCAGTCCATAGCCGTGTTCGAGAAGGCGCACCCCAACATCCAGGTGACGATCACCCAGATCCCTTATGCCTCCTATCAGACCAAGCTCCAAGAGGAGTTCAGCTCGGGTGCGGGGCCTGACCTGTTCTGGATCAACACGCCGTGGCTGTCGACCTGGATCAAGGACGGCTACATGGTCAACATAATGCCGTACCTGAAGTCGTGGGGCGTCAACCTTTCCATCTACTACCCGTCGCTCGTCGCCTTGCACGAGTACAAGGGTGCTCTCTACGGCCTGCCCAAGGACTGGGACACCATCGCCTACTACGTCAACGAGAACTACATGGCGCAGCACCACATCATGGTGCCCGCCAACTTGAGTTGGAACCCCACCACCGGTGGCACGTTCCTGCATTTCCTCCAGGAGATAACCACCGACACGAGCGGCAATAATGCCCTGTCGCCCAAGTTCAACGCCAACTCCATTGCCACCTATGGCGCGGACATGAACAACTCGGCCCAAACCGGTTTCGAGAACTGGTGGCAGATGAACGGTTGCCACATCATCAACGCCGCCTGGGCCTCGTCGGTGGCGTTCAACACGCCTGCGTGCGACCAGGTGACCCAGTTCATCCGGGACATGATGTACAAGTACCACGTCATGGCCCCCGGTACCCTCCTCGGGACCAACGGGACCAGTCCCACCGGTCAAGACCTGGCGTTGTTCGCCCAGGGAAAGATCGCCATGGTGCAAGAGGGTGACTGGAACACCGCGAACGTTGCCACGCTCGTAGGCAAGAAGTTCAAGGTCGGGGTAATGGAACTGCCCGCCGGCCCTGACGGCCGCTGGAGCGTCTTCAACGGCCTGATCGACGGTGTCAACCCCCATTCCCCCAACCTGTCCGCCGCCCTCGAGCTCGAGAACTGGCTCGGCGGGACTGCGTCCCAGACGATTATGGGCGAGGGCGGCTACATCTGGCCGGCCATCAAGTCCCTGGACCCGCTCTTCGTCAAGGCCTGGGCCAAGGAGGGCATCCCCATGCAGCCGTTCCTGAGCGAAGCCGCCGGCAACGTGGTCGACTGGCCCAACACCCCGGGCATGAACCAGGGCCTCACTGACATGGCCAGCGACATGGGCCCCATCTGGCTGGGTGCAGGTAACCTGGCCAGCACGACCTCCTTGCTGACAAAGGCCTTTTCTGACGCCAACCATGACCTGCAAGTGGCGGGTGCCTAGTACGGAGCTGGCGTTCGACCATTGACACGCCGAAATCAACCAGATAACCGAAATCAACTAGATAAGTAGTCAACGAACCGCCCCCAGTCCCGAGTACCGGGCTGGGGGCGGCTTCGCGTAGGCTGTGCGGCTACGGCCGGACCGGGGACAAAGGAGCAACGTGTACGGAGCCGACGACAAACGTTACGACAGCATGAGCTACCGGCGGTGTGGTCGCCGGGGCCTATTGTTGCCCGCCATCTCGCTCGGCCTCTGGCACAACTTCGGTGGCACGCGTCCATTCGAGGACGGCCGGGCCATAGTCCGTCGCGCCTTCGACCTCGGTGTCACCCACTTCGACCTGGCCAACAACTACGGGCCTCCCTACGGTGCAGCAGAAGAGACCTTCGGCCGCATCTTGGCCGCCGACCTCGCCCCCTACCGTGACGAGATCGTCATTTCGACTAAGGCCGGGTACGACATGTGGCCGGGCCCTTACGGCGACGGGGGGTCGCGCAAGTACCTGCTGGCCAGCCTGGACCAGAGCCTGCGCCGGATGGGGCTGGACTACGTGGACATCTTCTACTCCCATCGCCCCGACCCGGCCACACCGCTGGAGGAGACTATGGGCGCCCTGGTCACCGCCGTGCACCAGGGGAAGGCCGTTTACGCCGGCATTTCCAACTACCCGCCCGAGCGCACCGCCGAAGCCGCCGCCGTCCTCGCCGGCGCCGGGGTGCCCCTGCTCGTTCACCAGCCTTCCTACTCCATGTTCAACCGGTGGGTGGAGGGTGGGCTGCTCGACGTGCTCGGGGCCGAAGGCGCGGGCTGCATCGCTTTTTCCCCGCTGGCTCAGGGCTTGCTGTCGACAAAGTACCTCGGTGGCATCCCGGGCGGCTCGCGAGCGAGCGAAGACCGGTTCCTGAAGCGGGGCTCGATCACTGAGGAGCGGCTCGCTCAGGTCCGCTCGCTCTATGCCATCGCCGCCCGGCGTGGTCAGTCCCTGACCCAGATGGCCCTGGCCTGGGTGCTGCGGGACAAGCGGGTCACCTCCGCTCTGGTAGGCGTCCGCAATATTGCCCAGTTGGAGGAGGACCTGGCCAGCCTCGACGGGCCCGACTTCAGTGCGGAGGAACTGGACGAGATAGACCGCTACGCGGTGGGATGACAGTCGCTTGACTAATAAGGCGCGCTGGCGACGGGTTGCCTTCATCGCCGTAACGGGCTTCCCATTCTTGTTCCTGGTCGTGTTCGTTGCCTACCCGCTCTGGCAGCAGGTCGGGGGGAGCTTTTTCGCCTGGTACCAGCTGAAGCCTCACGGTTTCGACGGCGTGCGCAATTACGTCGCCATGTTCGACGACATCCTCGTGCCGGTGTCGGCGCTGCACAGCTTTTTCTTCCTGCTGTTCACCGTGCCCACCGAGATCGTCCTGGGCCTGGCCGCGGCGTGGATGACCCTGCGGGTCGGACGGGGTAAGGCGGTGCTGGCGGCGGTCTTCCTCGTCCCGCTGGTCGTTCCCTGGACGGTGGCGTCCGGGCTGTTTTACGGCCTCTTCAACATCCACGGTGTCGCCGACCGGCTGAGCCAGGTCCTGTTCGGGGGCGGTTATTCCTTCCTCTGGCTCTTTCACCCTCGGCTGGCCTTCGGCATCATCGTGGTGTTCAGCATCTGGAAAGGCGCCCCCTGGTGCTACCTGTTGTTGATGGGCGCGCTCAGCGCCTGCCCGGCGGACGTCCTCGAGGCGGCCAGGATCGACGGGGCAAGGGGTTTGTCTTTCTGGTGGCGAGTAGTGCTCCCGACCATACGGCCCATGCTCGCCTTCGTCATCGTGCTTCGCTTCCTGGCCGAGGCCCAGAGCTACGACCCGGTGGCGTTGCTCACCAACGGTGGGCCGAGCTTTCCCGGGGCCACCACGCTGCTCGCTTTTTACGGCGACAAGGTGGCTTTCGGGTACTACAACTTCGGCGAGGCTTCGGCCATCGGGACGCTCCTCGGAGCGGCGCTGGTTATCGTGGCCTTCACCGGCTGGAGGTTCGCCTACCCCCGCCCTGTCGGCCGTCGGCGGTCTTTCCGGGCCCCTCCGGCGAGGCCACGGGCCCCCGGCGCGGGCGGGCCGCCGCGCCACGCTCTACATGCCCGTCACCGCTGGTGGCGACGGGCCCCGGGCGGGCCCGCAAGCGTGCCTCACGGCCGCCTGGGCGCTTCGGTCCGGTGGAGCAAGAGGGCCCGCTGGGCCCTTCTGGTGGCCATGGCGGTCTTGACCCTGGTCCCCTTCGCCGGGGAAGCCCCGAGCTGGCTCGGGCGCAACGAACTGGCGGGCACGTTTTGGCCCGGGGTCGAAACCGGCTTGTGGAACACCCTGATCGCCACCGGGGCCACGCTGGTGGCGACGTTGGCCCTGGCCGTGCCCGCCGCCTACTTGCTCGCCTTCAAGAAGTTCCGCCTGCGGGGGGCCCTGTTCTTGTTCGTGCTCTTCTGCCTGGCCATCCCCGGCATCGTCTTCATCTTCCCCCAGTTCGAGGAGATCGTGCGCTTGCACCTGGTGAACACCCGAGCGGGCGTGGTGTTCCTGTACGTCACCACCAACCTGCCTTTGGCGATCTTCTTCTTACGCCCCGCCTTCGCCAGCGTGCCCCGGCCTCTGGTCGAGGCCATGCGCGTCGATGGCGTCTCCGAGCTCGGGATATTGCGCAGGCTGGTCCTGCGCCATTCGGCCAGTACCATCGTCGCCCTGTCGGTCCTGGTGGTGGTGTGGGTGTGGGGCGAGGTGCCAATCGCCCAGGCCGTGCTCAACAGCGACCGGCTGGCCACCTTGCCCCTGCAGATCCTGAACGGCTTTATTGGCAACCCCAACGCTTCCTACCTGATCTCCATCGGGGCCCCCCTCGTATTGTTCCTAGCCACGCAGCAGTTCTTCCGGCGCGGGCTGGTGAGCGCCACGCTGCTTTAGTAGGGCCGCGGTCGGCGCCGTGCCGGGCTCGGACGGCGCCGTGCCAAGCTCGACGAGAAGTAGTGTCAATAGTTATATGTCACCGGTCGCCGGGCCCATCTCAGCCGTGGTGGTCGGCGCCGGCACGGGCGGGATGCTGAGCGCCAGGGCACTGCTGGCATCGCCCCGGTTCGAGCTGGTGGGCGTGGCCGACACCAGCGCCGAGGCACTGGCGCGCTTGGGCGCCGACGAGTTCGCGGAGGTCGCGAAGTTCGGGAGCTACCAAGAGATGTTCGCCGCCGTGGCCGCCGATGTCGTTTGCGTCTCCACCTATGCGCCCACGCACCTCGAGATCGCCAAAGCAGCCATGGACCTTCCCGTCAAAGGGATATTGGTGGAAAAGCCCCTGGGCGATTCGACGGCGGCCGGGAGCGAGGTGGTCGAGCTGGCCCGGTCCCGGCGGGTCCCGTTGGTCGTCCCCCACGGCCTCATGGCGCGCGATGCGCCGTTGGAAGTGATAGCCGAGGTGCACAAGGGCGCCGTGGGCGCGTTGCGCGTGGTGGAAATGGAGTGCACCGGTTGGGACATCCTCAACGCCGGCATCCACTGGGCCCAGTACTTCATAGCCTTGGCCCACCCGGCCGTCCCGACGCGAGTCCTTTGTGCCTGCGACGCCACTACCCGCACCTATCGGGACGGGTTCCAAGTCGAGACCGAAGCCGTGACCCTGGTCACCTGTGGCCAAGGTGCCCGCCTGGTCTTGCACACAGGCGACTACGTGCCTATGGCTCGAGACGACGTCCCCTGTCTGATGCGGATAATCGGCGACGAGGGCTACATAGAGTACGGCGCCTGGCGGGACGACTACCGGTTGGTAAGCGCCCGGGCCGGCGAGCGGGCGGTCTCGGTGGTGCCTTCGGAGGTGACCGGCCACCGGCGCCACCTGGAGCACCTGGCTGACCTGATAAGCAACGGCGCGCTGGACTACGACGTGCCCGGCTCTTCGGTGCGAGCTCTGGAGGTGGTAGAGGCGGCCTACCTTTCCAACCGGACGGGAGCGGCCATCGACCTGCCCATGGCGGCGTCCCCGGTGCCGGCGCCGACGGACTGGGACCCGGGGGTGCCGTACGGCGGCGTGGGCGGAGGGCGCAACGGGCGCCAGCTGTGAGCCGTCCCCGGGGTTATGCGAAGGGTGGCCCGCCGCCCTTCGCGAGCCCCCAGCGGATGGGTTAGCATCAACCGGTGCCGGACAGGCTGAGCGCGGCGATGATCGAGGTGCTGGGCTCTATTGCCCCTGGGCGGCCCTTACGCGAAGGCCTGGACCGCATCCTGCAGGCCAATATGGGGGCGTTGATCGTCGTGGGCGATGGGCCGGAGGTCCTTTCCATTTGTTCCGGCGGCTTTCTGCTTGACGCCGAGTTCAGTCCTCCGAGGCTTTCCGAACTGGCGAAAATGGACGGGGCCATAATCCTGGCCGCCGATTCCAGCCGCATCGCCCGGGCCAACGTCCACCTCGTGCCCAACCCCGCCATCGCCACGTCCGAGACCGGGACCCGGCACCGGACGGCGGAACGGGTGGCCCGCTCGCTGGACGTGCCCGTTATCACCGTCTCCGAGGACCGGTCGGTGATCACGGTCTACCGGGCCGAGGAGCAGCGCCCCCTGGTGCCGGTCGAGCGCCTCCTGGCCCGGGCCAACCAGGCGCTGGAGACGTTGGAGGGCTACCGGGACCGCCTGGACGTCGTGACCAATGCTCTCTCGGCTCTCGAGGTCGAGGACATGGTGACCGTCAGGGACGTCGTCACGGTGCTGCAGCGTACTGAGACGGTCCGCCGCATCGCCGAGGAGGTCGACGGCTACAGCATCGAGCTGGGCACGGACAGCCGGCTGGTGCGGTTGCAACTGGAGGAGATGCTGGCCGGGGTGGAGGAGGAGAGGCGCCAGATCCTGCGCGACTACCTGCCCCAGGGGCCGGGATGGGAGGTGGGTGACGCTCTTAGTGCGCTGAGCCAGCTGACGACCGAGCGGCTGCTGGACCTGTCCAAGGTGGCCAGCGTGTTGCGCATCGGCCCCCCGGGTGGCGACCTCGAGAGCGCGTTGAGGCCCTACGGCTACCGGCTGCTGTCAAAGATCCCGCGCCTGCCTGACCACGTGGTGCGCAACATCGTGGACCGCTACGGCGGCCTGCAGCAGGTGCTCAGGGCCAGTGTCGAGGACCTGGACAAAGTCGAGGGCATCGAGGTGGCCGGTGCTCACTTCGTCAAGGAAGGCCTCGCCCGCCTGGCCGAAACGAGCATCCTCGACCGGCTGGGCTGAGGTTCAGCCGGCGCGCTGGGCCAGCCGCTCGCGGTTGACGACCCGGTAGCGCCTTTCGGTTTGGTCCAACCAGCCGAGGCGGACGAAGGCGGCGATCGCCTTGTTGACCCGCTCCCTTGACGCGCCCACCAGGCCGGCCAGCTCCTCCTGGGTGATGGGCAGGGCGAACTCGTCGGCATCGCCGGCTATCTCCAGGAGGCGCTTGGCCGTCCGGCCCGTCACGTCGAGGAGCATGGCATCGGCGAGGGCGGCGCCGGCCGCCCGCAGCCGGTGGGCGAGCAGGGCGGCCACGTCCCACAAAAGCTCGGGACGGGCCTCCAGCTCCCGGCGTAGGGTGTCGAAGCTCACCCGGACGACTTCAGACCGTTCTAACGCCCGGGCCGAGACAGGACGTGGCTCTCCGTCGAACAACGACGTCTCCCCGAAGAGGTCTCCCGCTTCCATCAGGGCCACCAACGACTCGCGACCGTCGCTCGAACGCTTGGCGACCGCGATACGCCCGCTGAGGACGACGAACATCTCGCGGGCGTCGTCACCCTCGTTGAACAGGGTGTCGTTGCGCTCGAGGCGGGATATCGCAGCGTTGCCGGCAACCCGCGCCAAGGCCTCTTCGGGCAGGGAGGACAACAGCTCACTGCCCGCGAGCACCGACGGGTCGTCCATGCAGGCCAAACGCTAGCCGCTGTCTGGTCGCCGCGCTGGGCCCTTTGCGGGCCGAGCGACGGGACAGTTGGATCCATCTCTGGAAAAGCCGTACCCTGGGAGTAGGCGAAAAGCCGAAAGGACCTCTGGGGACACATGCCGTTTGATGTCGGGGACAAAGTCGTCTACCCCCACCACGGGGCTGCCGTCGTCGAGAAGAGGGAGCTGAGGGCCGATTTCGGCGAACAACGGGAGTACCTCGTCTTACGCTTGGCGTACGGGGACTTGACGCTGAAGGTGCCCGTCGACTCCACCTCGGACGTGGGCATAAGGGAAGTCATTAACGACGAGGAGGTCGAAGAGGTCTTCGCCGTGCTGCGCAAGAAGGACGTGCGCATGCCCACGAACTGGTCTCGCCGTTACAAGAACCACGTCGAGAAGCTGAAGTCGGGCGACATCTACCAGGTCGCCGAGGTGGTGCGCAACCTCTCCAACCGCGACAAGGACAAGGGCCTGTCGGCCGGCGAGAAGCGCATGCTCAACCGGGCGCGCCAGATCCTGGTGTCCGAGCTGACCTTCGCCATTGGCGTCTCCGAGGCGGAGGCCGAGAAAAAGCTCGACGAAGCTCTTCCCTAGTGCCTGGCCAAGCCGCGACCTGGGCCGTAGTAGTCGCGGGCGGGAGCGGGTCCCGCTTTGGGGGCTACAAGCAGTTTGCCCTGTTGGCCGGGCGGCCGTTGGTCGAATGGTCGTGCGCCGCGGCCCAGGCGGCGTGCGCCGGGGTGGTGCTGGTGGTGCCGGCTCCCGTGCTACAGGCCGGCGCCGCCGACCGCTACCGCGACCAGGGCGCCCGTGTCGTGGTGGGGGGCGACAGCCGGGCGGCGTCCGTGCGCGCCGGGCTGGAGGCCTTGCCGGACGGAGTTAAGGTCATCGTCGTCCACGACGCCGCCAGGCCTTTGTCCAGCCCCCTCCTATGGGAGGCCGTGATAGGCGCCGTGCAGGAGGGTGCTGATGGCGCCGTGCCCTGCCTGGCTGTCGCCGACACGATCAAGGAGCGCCAGGACGACGGCCGCCTAGTGACCCTCGACCGCGGCCGGCTGCTCGCCTCCCAGACCCCTCAGGCCTTCGCCGCCCCGGCCTTGACAGCGGCTCACGCCGCCCGAAGGGAGGCGACCGACGATGCCGCCCTGGTCGAGACGATGGGAGGCAAGGTGGTCCACGTCAAAGGGGAACCGACGAACCTCAAGATCACCACCCACGTCGACTTGGTGCTGGCCGAGGCTCTGGTCGCGGCCGGGACGGTGGGGCACCTGTTGCTCCCGGCAACGCCTCGCCCCGGGGCGGCGCGGTGACCCTGCGCATCGGGCAGGGCTTTGACGTCCATGCCTTCAGCGACGAACCCGGGCGGCCATTGGTGCTCGGTGGGGTGCCGGTGCCGGGGCGCGGCCTGAAGGGCCATAGTGACGCCGACGTCGTCTGCCATGCCATCATCGACGCCCTGCTAGGGGCGGCGGGAGCGGGGGACATCGGGACCATGTTCCCCGACACGAGCCCGGACCTGGCCGGCGCCGACAGCCTCGGGTTGCTTGTGGGCGCTCTGGAGCGGATCTCTCCGCCGTGGAGAGCGGTCAACGTCGACTGCACCGTGATCGCCGAGGCGCCCCGCCTGGCCGGTTACCGCGAAAGGATGCAGCGCCGGCTGGGCGACGCCCTGCGTGCCCCCGTCTCGGTGAAGGCGAAGCGAGCCGAGGCGTTGGGGGCGCTAGGCCGCGGGGAAGGGATCGCCTGTCTGGCCGTGGCTCTTCTCGAAGAAATATGAGGGCCGGTGGCGGGCCGGCCGATCTCGGCGGGGACCAGGTCGAGGGTCACCATGCCGTCCATGAGCTCCTCGCCACCGGGCGCCGACGGGCCAGGGCGCTGTGGGTGGCGCAGGGCCAGGCCGGGCACGAGCCCCTGCTCGAGATCGTCTCGCTCGCTCGCCGCCAGCATGTGCCCGTCCAACTCAAGTCGGTCGAGGCTCTGGCCTCTGCCGCCCGTACGAGCGCCCCGCAAGGTGTCGTGGCGTGGGCACAACCTGTCGCCGCGGTACCGCTGGCCGAGCTCCTCGACGGCGCTCCTCCGGCGCCGTTGCCGTTCTTGCTCGTGCTGGACGGCGTGACCGACCCCGGCAATTTCGGCTCCTTGCTGCGCAGCGCCACCTGTGCCGGGGCCACCGGAGCGATCATCGCTCGCCACCGGTCCGCTCCCCTCACGCCGGCGGCGCTCAAATCTGCCGCCGGTGCCGTCGAGAAACTGCCCATTGCGGTGGCCGCCGGCATCCCCGCCGCTCTGCAGCAGCTGGCCAAGGCGGGCGTGTGGACCATAGGCCTCGACCCCGCCGGTCCCGCCGACCTGTGGCAAACCCCTCTGCTCGACGCGCCCATAGCCCTGGTCCTGGGAGCCGAGGGCAACGGGCTATCGCGTCTGGTCCGTCAGCGCTGTGACGTGCTGGCGCGCATCCCTCAAAGCGGAGCGCTCGGATCGCTCAATGTGGCCGCAGCCGGGGCCGTGGCCTGCTTCGAGGTAGCGCGCCAGCGGGACGCGGCCAGGGGCGCCACCGCCGGGCCCGCCGCTACAGCGAAAGCCTCGGCCGCACCTCACGGAAGAAAAAGTCCAGGAAACCGGCCTGGTCATCGCCGATCTGACTGATGTACACCGTGTCGTAGCCCGCCTCGAGGTGCTTGCGCAGCGCGCCGGCGTGACGCTCAGGGTCTGGCCCACTGGCGACGGCTTCCGGAGGCATAGACCGGGGGCGGCTCGTCGGGGCAGGAGTAAATGCGCGCTTGCTCCCCCGTGTAATGCCGGCCGCGATGAGTCACGAACCCGCCCTGCCACAGCTGGCGCATGACGTCGACGGCTTCTTCGAGCATCTCTAGTCGCTCGTCGGCCGCCGGCCAGCGAGCGCCCGTCACGTGTTCGTTCAATGCCTCGCCGCTACCCACGCCCAGGGCGGAGCGCCCCTCCAGGAGAAGCGACGAGGTCGCCGTGTCGACGCCTGCGCCACAATGGCCGGGTGCAGGCGCACGGTGGGGCAGGTGACCCCTGTGGTCACGTGCAATTTGGTCGTCGCGGCAATGGCCCCGATGACGCTCCGTACGAGCGGGCTCTGTCCCTGGCTTTCGGTCCAAGGATGGAAATGGTCCGAGATGAGCACGGAGCTGAAGCCGGCGTCCTCGCCCATACGGGCGAACGACACGAGCTGGCCGGGGCCGTGCTCCTCGCTGGACAAGAAGTAACCAAGTCGGGCCATCGGGCCTGCTTTGCCGGACATGGGCTTTGTGAGCTAGCCCCGGCCGCCGAGCGAGGCTGCGGCGGCCGCACCCGAAAGGGCGGCCAGTGCCGAGCTCACTGCTATCAGCGACCGGGACCGACGGGGCAGGGAGGAGAACGCGGCCCAAGTACCCAGAGCGTCGGTGGCATCGGCGAAGGCCGCGGCCGCCACCCATTGGGCCAGGCGACGGGGGTGATCTCGGGCCAGGACCGTGGCCACGCCTACGGAAAGGTCGCGACCGGCCAACGACCGGGAGAGGACTTTGCCTGGGCTACTGGCCCCCCCGGGCCCGACCCAAAGCCGGGCCAGAGAAGGTGCCACCAGCGTCACGGCTCCGACCCCGGCCCGCAGGCCGGCGATGGCCACGCCCACGGCGCGAGCCTGGTCCTGGTTGAGAGGTGCTTTCACGGCCCGGTTGTACCCCGCCCTTCCCAGAATTGATCAAGAACAACGCATTGATAAAAAACCAGCGGGAGCACCTCGCCTTGTCGGCGACCGGCCCATTTCAAATGGGCGGGTGCTCCCGCAGACAGTACGGCTAAACCCGCCGCCTAAAGGGGCGATCGGGCCCTACCAGTAGTACCAGCGGCGACCGCCACCGCTGCCGGCCCGGAAGGCGAAGCCTGCTAGCCAGAAGATAAATATCACCGCGGCGGCGATCCATAGGAAGTGGATCGTGAAACCGAGCCCAAAAAGGACCAACACCAGTAGTAGGAACAACAGAAGTGCAGCCATCTCGGATTAAGCTCCTTTCCCTTGCTAAAGAGGGTCCTCTGCATATACCCACACGCGCCGTACCTTTGAAACCTCTCCCGTAGACGACGTGTTCGGCCGGGCTTTCCGCCCGGGGGGCGGGCCGCGCCATCGGCGGGCGCGCCCCGGGTTGAAAACGACCTGCTCAGGGACGATGCCCGGCGAGGGACCAAATGAGGGCGAAACCGCAGGCAGTGGCGATGATGACCATCGTGTGCCAGACCTCGTGGTAGCCGAATACTTCCGGTGCCGGGTCAGGTCGCTTGGCGGCCAGCACTCCGGCCCCGGCGGTATAGAACAGCGCCATCGAGGCCATCAGGGCCAGCTGTCGAGCACTGAGGTGCTGGACGGCGGCCGGCAGCGTGACGACGGCCAGCCACCCGAGCACTATGTACGCCGTAGACGTGACGTGACGGCTGGTTTCGAAATGTGTGGCGACGGCCAGCACGGCGGCGGCGGCCCCGAACCAGGCCACGCCGAGCACGACATTGGCGAGCGCCCCGGGCACGGCGAGCAAGCAGTACGGCGTCGTGGAGGCAGCGATGAAAACGAAGATCATCTGGTGGTCGACCTGGCGCATGCGCCGGCGGGCGGGGGGAGCCCACGCGCACAGGTGGTAGCTGGTGCTCACCGCGAACAGCCCGACCAATGCCAGGGCGTACAGGCCCACGCCGTCGCCCGGGCCGTCGCGCCAGACGAGCACGACGGCGGCGGGAAGGGCAACGATAAGCGCCCCCAGGTGGAGCAAACCGCGTCCACGAGGAGCTTCCTCGGTGCCGGAGAGCCGCAAGCGGTGCCCCGTCGGCCCCGGAGCCGGCGTGCCTGGCGGGTCCACGGCCCCATGCTCCCCCCAACGCCACAGCCGTGTCCAAAGAAGCCCTCGGAGGCAGCTTCGGCTGCATTCGGGCGAGTTGCGGTCCATAGTGGGTCCAGGACCGTAGAACTCTCGTGGAAGGAGCGGAGGGGCCAGTGGCCGCTGCCGGCAAAGCACCGCCCCCACGCCCGCCGGGGCACGCACGCCTGGCGATGACGGCAGGGGCGGTCGCCGTTGGCGCCGCCGGCCTGGCCACCGTGGCCCTGGTGCTTGTCTCGTTACGGCCCGTACCCGACGCCGCAGGCCATCGCCGGGTCGTCACGACTTTGCGCGCCGGGTACGAAGGGAGACGAACGTCGAGCTCACATGGGGTGCTTGCGCCTCGGGAGGCCAGTAACGACGCCACCGTCGCCGAGTTGAGCAGCGGCCTCGACTCGCCGAGCGGGCTCGCCTTCGACGCCAAAGGCGACCTCTGGGTGGCCAACGAGTCGGCCAACACGGTGGTCGGGTACACCCCGAGCCAGCTCCTGCTCGGGCTGCCGGGTACCAGCTTGTCCTCCGGTCGGTCCGAAAGCCTCGGCTCGCCCTGCGCCCTCGTTTTCGACTCTGCGGGGGACCTTTGGGTGGCCAACGAGTCGGCCGACACGATTGTCGAGTACGCCCCGAGCCAGCTCGTCGGCGGGGCGCCGGTCCCCCGCGTCACCGTCTCTTCTTCCTCCTCGGGCCTCGCCGACAGCCTCGACGGACCGAGCGGGCTCGCCTTCGATGCCAAAGGCGACCTCTGGGTGGCTAACGAGACGGCCAACACGGTGATCGAGTACACCCCGGGCCAGCTTGTCACCGGTTCCCCCGAACCCCATGCCACCATCTCGCCCCATGCCGCCAGCGCCGGGCTCTCCGCCAGCCTTAGCGGCCCCCGTGACCTGGTTTTTGGTGCTTCGGGCGCCCTTTGGGTGGCGGACGAGGAAGGTGACGACCTGGTCGAGTACGCACCGGACCAGCTGGTCAGCGGTTCACCAGCCCCCAGGGCAACCATTTCTTCAGGACCTTCCAACGGGCTCAGCGTGCCGCTGGGCCTCGCCTTTGACGCCTCGGGAGATCTCTGGGTGACCAATGAGGAGGCTGACGACCTGGTCGAGTACACACCGGACCAGCTAGAGAGCGGCTCGCCGTCCCCCAGGGTGACGGTCTCCGGCTCCAGCGGTGGTTTTGACTGGCCTCTTGGTGACGCCTTCGACTCTTCGGGGGACCTCTGGGTGGCCAACTACAGCACCAACAGCTTGGTCGAGTTTGCCCCCCGCCAGCTGACCACCGGGTCGCCGGCCCCCACGGCGGTCATATCCTCGGACACCTCGGGCACCTCGGGCACCTCGGACAGCCTCGACGGCCCCGACGGCCTCGCTTTCGACGCATCCGGGGATCTCTGGGTCGCCAACTACGACGAAGTCACCGGTGCCAACAGCTTGGTCGAGTTTGCCCCCAGCCAGCTGACCACCGGGTCCCCCGCCCCCACGGCGGTCATATCCTCGGACACGTCCGGCAGTCTGGACGAGCCCGAAGGCTTGGCCTTCGACTCCTCGGGGGACCTGTGGGTGGCCAACTACAGCGGCAACAGCCTGGTCGAGTTTGCCCCCCGCCAGCTGGCCACCGGGTCCCCGGCCCCCACGGCGGTCATATCCTCGGACACCTCCGGCAGTCTGGACGAGCCCGAAGGCTTGGCCTTCGACTCTTCGGGGGACCTGTGGGTGGCCAACTACAACTCCAGCACTCTCGTCGAGTACACGCCCGACGAGCTCGCCACCGGGGCGCCCACCCCGGCGATCACCATCTCCCCTGACCGGTCGGGCAGCCTCGACGCCCCCGATGACTTGGCCTTCGACCCCTCGGGGGACTTGTGGGTGGCTAACTACAACTCCAACACGGTCGTCGAGTACAGCCCGGGCGGGTTTACCAGTGGGCCCGAGGTCCCTGACGCCACGATCTCGTCCGGTTCGTCCAATAGCCTCGATGGGCCGGACGGGCTGGCCTTTCAGCGCTCGGGCGACCTCTGGGTGGTCAACTTCAACAACAACACTGCGGTCGAGTACGCGCCAAGCTCGTAGACGAGGGGCCTCAGCCGCCGCCGGCCAAATGTCGAGCGACCAGGCCGAGCGTGCAGGGTGACGGCGGACGGGTGGGGACTAGGCGCGGCCGTGAGCCGACCCCTAACGGGAGGGCAACGAGCACTATGACGGCCGGGGCCACGGCGACCGTCCAGCGGACGGTGCGGGCCCATCCGGAGCCAAGGCCGCAGTGGTGGTGCCACCGTCGGGCCGACGCCAAGAGCGCTCGCCGGCCGGGCTCGAGAAGAGGCGCCAGCGTGGCCACCAGATCCTCGGGCACCGGCTGCGGCGAACGCAGGCGGCCTCGGCGCTCCAGGCTGGCCACGTCGGCTTGGAACTCTCGGCAGGCGTAGCAGTTGGCCAGGTGCTCCTCCAGGGCGGCCCCCAGGGAGGGGTGCCACTCGCCGTCCAAGCGCGCCGAGACCGCCTCTTGCGCCTCCTCGCACCCGATGGGCGGGCTCTTCCTTCGCCCTCGACCGGCGGCCGGCCGGCGGGCCCCCGAGGTCACGACGAGGAACCGTACTGGATGGCGACATGGATGACCTGGCCCTTTGACCAGCCGTGACGGTCAGAGTCGAGGGACCAGACCGTGAGCACGGTGCCCTGAGCGTCCAGGGCTACGACCGTCGTCCCGCCAAAGGCGACCGTGGCCGTGCCGGCTGGGGGCGGTGCGAGCTCATGCCATGCGCCCGAGCTCCCGGAGACCATAAGAGCGTCCTGCCCGGACGGCGCTTGGAGCAGGACGAAAAAGTGGGCCCCGTCCCCAGGCCCGAAGGACACGACCTTCTCCCTGGCGACGAGGGGGAGAGGAGACGAGGTGCCCCACCGTCTATTTCCGGCTGACCAGACCACCACGAGGCTGGCGCCGCCTGCTCCGGATACCCCCAGAAGGGCGCCACCACCACCTTTTGCCGCTCCCAGGGCCATGACCTCGACGCGTCCATGCGCCACGCTGGGGGGCAGAGCGGGACCGACCAGACGCCAGGCCCCGCTCTGCTCAGCGAACAAGCCGATAATGCCCGGACGGGCACAGCTGGCGCCCACAAGAGCTTGGCCGGAGAGGTAACCGACCGCGGTCAGGGCGCCCAGGCCGCAGGACCTCCCCACCCCGAGGCCCCCGAGCACGCCCTGGGTGGTCAAGGTCCGCCAACTCGCCAGGTCCCCTGAGGTGGTAAGGACCTGGGCCCCGTCCCGGCCGCTGACCAGGGCGAGCGCTTGGCCGTCACCGCCGACGGCCAACGCCGCCGGCCGGGCGGAAAGCCCAAAAGTGATAAGCCCGTCCGACCATGAACGGGCGGCGTTGTCGGTCGATATGAGCGGTGTGTAGGTGAGATCGGCCGAGGGCCTTATGGCCACTATCAGCCGTTGGTCCCCAGGCGAGGCGAGGACGAGCCCACCGTTGGTGGCGGTGGCTGTCGCTTCGACCTCGTTGGACCACGAGGCGGCGCCAAGGGGCCGAAAGAGCAGCTGCCAGAAGGTGTTGGCGGGATCGTCGAGATGGCCCATGGGGATAGTGGCCCAGATCCCGTCCGAGGTTTGCACCGAGGTGGCCAGGGGGGTCGGGAAGGACGGCGCGCCGGCGGCGCCCCCGTCCCGGGCCGGAGCGGTCCCGTCGGAGCAGCCGCAGAGGCTTATCGCCAGCAGGCCCATGCCGGCCAGGACGGCACAGCGGTCGAACTTCATGTTCTACCCATCACGTTCCTGATGGTGGCGGCCAACATGCCTGCGAAGGAAGACTCGGTCGCCCCCGTCGCCGGCCCGGGATCGGTGTCGAGGAGGTCGCGGGTGCGCCCGTTGGCGTCGATGACATAGGCGTACTCGCTGTGCCCGATCATGGCCCCGCCGGGAAGAAAGATGACGGCGATCCCGTACGACTTCCAAACGTGGCGCAGTTCGGGGAGCGACCCGGTGAGGAAGAGCCAATTGCTCAGGTGCTGCAGCCCTTCTTGCTGGTCAAAGGCGACCAGGTAATCGGGGGTGATGAAGCGGGGGTTGGCGTTGACGGCCACCATTTCGACCCGGCGGGCGTCGGCGCCCAGGTACTCGTCGGCGGTGCGGAACTCTGAGGCGATGACGGGGCAGTCCGTTGTGCACGTGTCGTCCAGGAAGGTGAGGGCGACCGTCTTACCGCGAAGCTCAGCCAGCGACACCGGTGCCCCATGCTGGTCGACGAGGTTGAACGTCGGTGCCGGGCCGTTGATGGCCTGCGGGGCGCCGTCGACGGCTTGGGCGAGGACCACGTCGGCGTGGGGGTCGGCGGCGGCGGCCGCCATGGGGACGGCTCCGATCAGCGTGACCCCGATGGCCCCGGTGGCGGCAATGGCGCGGAAGGTATAAGCCGGGTTGGCCACTAGTCGGCCCCACAAGTTGGAGTCGGCTACCGGCGCGGTGATCGGGACCACCACGCCGGGCCCGGCGACGGCGGGCGCTCTCGTCATAGCCAGGTAACCGGTCACGAACAACAGGGCCATGGGGACCATGCTGTTGGGGTCGGTCCCCACCCCACCCAAGAACCCAAGGTCCTGGACCAGTACCCAGTCAGCCGAACAGAGCACAACTCCCGCGATCACCGCCGCCCGAGCGGCCCGGGGCCTAGCGCTGAGCCAGCCAGCCCCGACGCTCACCAGAGCGATCACGGCGAACAGGTTCACGGCCCAGCCATGAGCGGCGTCGAAGCGGCCGAAGGCCGTCAGCCACGATGACAGGAACGATGGCTGGGGTGTCTGGGCCATCTGTTGCACCATCCCGGCCAGCGAGCCCGGCGAGGCGCCGGGCCGCACCTGTCCCTGCCAAAAGCCGCGTCCCGGCCACGCCTGCAGGATGGCCATGGCCACGAAGAACGCGCCCATGGCCCGCAGGACGACCCTGCCGAGGCGCGGCCCGGCCCAGGCCTCTTCGGGTAAGGCGATCAGGACGCCGGCGCAGCAGTAGAACAGCACGGCGCCAGGCGCACCGAACAGCCAGGACAGACCGGGGGCGAGTACTTGCCCAAAGGCCTCACCGAACACCCATACCAGCAGGCCCCATCCCACACTGGCGACACCGCCGACTCGTGACCAGTCACCTCGGGGGGCGGCCAACAGCCATAAGCCGATACCGACCTGCACCCACACGGCGGCGGCGGCGGCCGCCACCGGGTGCAGGTCCCAGACGGCCGTACCCGCGTTGACCAAGTGCACGGCCCAGCTCGGCGACCCGGCCGAGGCCGGCTGGACCACCTGGGGCACCATGCCGAGGGGCATCAAGGACTGGCCCTGGAGGATGCCATCAAGGATCCAAAGGAGCCCGAAGGAGACCCGTAATAGCCGACGACCGGCGGGCTCGGGACCCGAGCGGCTCGAGGCAAGGACCGATGTGCCGCTACCCGAGGCCGAGCCGGCCCCGGAGGACGTGGCCCGCCGGTACTGAGCCGACCGCAGGACGTTCCAGGCCGCGGCCACCAAAGCCACTATCAGCAGGACCAAAAGGCCCTGGTGCAGGAGGGCCGCCTGGAACGCCGAGACAATGGCCGGGTTGTTGGTGCTGAGGCCGCTGCTCATGCCGGGCATGACGCTTACGTCCCACTTCTGGCGTTCACACCTTTAACAGTCGGGCGAGGGGGCCCCCAAGTTCCCTGCACCTTTGGTCAACCGAACTGGAGCTGTCGGGTGTGACAAACGTATGGTGGTGCGCTGTGCGCCCTCTGGACCGCCTCGCCCGCCAGGCCGGCAACGGTGACCGCCGGGCGCTCGAGGCGCTCGTGGAGGGCGGCTACGAGCAGGTCTGGCGGCTGTGCGCCACCATTGTCGGGGGACAGAGGGCCGACGACTGTGCCCAGGAGACCTTCATCCGGGCGGTGGGCGCCTTGGCGAGGTTCCGGGGCGAATCATCGGCGCTGACCTGGTTGTTGGCCATTGCCCGTCACGTCTGCCTGGACGAGCTTCGCTCCAGCGCTCGCCGCCAGGAACGCGATACGGCCCTGCGCAGTGCCCGAGAACCGACGGTCGCCGACCCGGGTGCCCTGGTCGCCCTGGTCGACCTGGTCGGGAGCCTCGACGTCGACCGGCGCACGGCGTTCGTGCTCACCCAGGTGCTGGGGCTCTCGTACGACGAAGCCGCCAGGGTTTGTGAATGCCCGGTGGGGACGATCCGCTCCCGGGTGGCCCGTGCCCGTGCCGACCTTGTCGCCATCGTCCGCCGCTCCGAGCGGGACTATAGCCCGGGCCGTTCTTCATTGGCTTGAACCGCTCGGCTAGTTCACCGTCAGCTGACGCCGAGGTGCAGGGCCTCCTTGAGCCTGGGCACCGCAGCCGCGGCGCCAAAGACCCGGAACGTCTCGGTGCCGGCTGCCGTCTCGACCACCAACCACATTTTCCCGCGCGCTCGCACTCCCGTTACCTCTTCTGCCGAGGTCTCCCAGTTGGTGTCGGCGCGCCGACGTTCCAGTCGGTTAGGCGCGAAGCGCACGCGGGCGCCGCCGGCGATCAAGCGGCCGCCGGCGAGGCGCCATCGGTAGCGGCGGGCGGCTCGGATGGAGAGCACACCGCGGTGATCGGCCGTTCTGGGTTGGCGCTGTAGGTGAACGAAAGAGCCGAACCCCGTTCTTGGTTGTTGTCCTCGCGTTTTAGCCGCGGCGCGTAATCGCCTGCCCGTTTTGACCGAACTCTGCACTTAATGTGAAGCCTTCGGGTGTCGGGCCGTGGTCATTTAGGTGTTCGAGACGCATAGCTGCCTCGCGCCAGGTCGGGTGCGTGTCGTCCGGTACCCACCAGGCAACAAAAGGCGGCCAGCTGCCTCTGGCAAACCAGTCCCTGCGCCCGCGGAGGGCGCCGGCGTGGGGACGTCACCTTACGCCGTTGGCGCCTCGAGGAGAGCCTCGGGCCCGGGCGGGGCGGTCGCCAGCATCTCCCAAGTGCCCGTCGCCCAGGCCAGGCTGGCTCGATGCACGGCAATACCGTGGTCCAGGGCCAGTACGACGTGCGGGGGCCCCGTCGTCACCGCCGCCCGGTAGCGCTCGACGTCGGCAACGAAGACCGAAAGGGCGTCTATAAGGTCCCGCAGCCAGTCAAGGACCTCGTCCCGGGACAGCAACGTTCCCATCATCACGAAGCGCATGAGGTGTAGGCCGAGGTCGCCTGAGACCGTGGCGGGCCTCACCGGTAGGCGGATCCAGGCGAGGTTTGTCGTCCGACCTGATGGCGTGGCCTCATATACAACTCGGTGCCGGCCGGGCTCAGTCGGGCCGTGGTGCCGGATGAGGCCCTTGCCTACCAACCTGGCCAAGGCCGGGTACAGTGCTCCCGAGCTCGGCTGGTACACCCCGAGGGGAGTGGTCGAGAAGGCCCGCTTCAGGTCGTAACCAGACGATGGCGTCATGCAGACCAGGCCGAGCAGCACATGTTCGAAGTGGGTGAGCGGCGGCACGGGCACGGTACCGATCTTAGTTGCGTCATAGGTCGATTCGACATATGATCGGAGGAGGACAGGCCGGCCCAGGTGGCCGCGCCGACCACTGGGTCACGCTGGGGCGCGGTAAGGAGGAGAGGATGGCGGAGGTCGAGGTCGGGCGCCTGGAGGCGTCGGGTGACGGTACGGCTGCCCCCGCGGCGGCCGGTTTCGTGCCGAGCACCGAGACCAGCGTCGGTCATGGCGCGGCTGGCGCGGGAGGTTCCCCAGCGCCGCCGGCCCCGGGACCGCTGGGGCCCCCCGAGCGGCTCCGGACACTGGCGCCCATAGTCGTCTTTGACGTTGCCGGTCCCCTCGGTGTTTATTACGGCGCCCGCGCTGCCGGTATGCCGACGGTCTTGGCCCTGGTCGTGAGCGGGGCGCTGCCCGCCGTCCGTGTCCTCGCTACCGTCGTCCGGCACCGGCGCCTGGACGCCATCGGTGCTCTGGTGCTGTCCGGGATCGCCCTAGGGACGGTGATGGGATTGGCCAGCGGCAGTGCCCGGCTGTACCTTCTGGACGGCCTCGTACCCCCGGTCGTACTGGGACTTGTCTGCTTGCTCTCTTTGCTCTCGCATCGGCCGGTCATGTTCCGGCTCGCCCTGGAAACGATGGGGGAGGGAACAGCAAAGGGACGTGCTTTTGCCGGGATGTGGCAGTACGCCGAGTTCCGCCGGCTGTTCCGGGTGATAACGGTCGTGTGGGGTTTGGTCTTTTTGGCTGAGTCCGCCGTCCAGGCCGTTATCGTGGAGACAGCCTCCATAAATACCGCCAAACAGACCTCCAACCTGCTCCCCGTTGCCGTTCTCGTGCTCACCTTCGTCTGGACTCGTAATTACGGCCGGCGTGCTCAGGAACGGGGAGAACGGCTTCTGGCCGAACAGGACGGGGCTCCGCAGAGCGTTTTCCCTGGGACCACGGCCTAAAGACAACCCAGAGCGACGTGGGCCACCAACTGGCCGTGAGCGTTGAGGTAGCTCGGCACCGGCCTTGGCGCGCACCTGGGACGCCACGCCTACCTGAACTACGTGGTGCCCGGGGTGCTGCTGATCACCGTGGCCTCGGCCGTCCAGGTCAGCTCGATCATGGTCGCCATGGACATGACGGGCGGCATCATCGACCGGTTCCGCACTATGGCGATCGCCCGTGCTTCTGTCCTCAGGGGGCACGTGCTCGGCAGCCTGATCCAAATCCTGGCCGGCATGGCCGTCCTCATTGGCGTCGCCTTCGGTCTTGGGTTCCGTTCCAGCGCTGGGCCGCTCGATTGGTCCGCCGCCATCGGGATCCTGGCCCTGTTCGCCTTCGCCCTGACCTGGCTGGCGGTGGCGCTCGGGTTGGCCGCCAAGAGCGTCGAGACTGCCAGCAACAGCCCGATGATCCTGTTGCTGCTCCTGTTCCGCAGCAGCGGGTTCGTGCCCACGGCCACGATGCCGGCCGGGCTACGCCAGTTCGCCGAGTACCAGCCCTTCACGCCCGACGCCGACAGTGTTCGCGGGCTCCTCACCGGCGCCGCCATCGGTGACCACGCCATCGCCGCCGTGGCGTGGAGCATCGGCATCGCCGTCGTGGCCTACCTCTGGGCCACCCGCCTCTACAACCGGCGTCGAGCAGCCGAGCCAAAGTGAGCGGTCCAAACAAACGGCGACGGGGCCTGTAGTCAAGACCGGTCCCGTGGGGTGCTCACGTTCCGCCCGGCCCGGCGCCGCTCAACGGCCAGACAAGGTCGCCCGCCCGGGAGCAGCGCCATGTCCTAGATGTGGAACGCCGTTCCACCCACTCTGCCCAGACGGGAACGCCTCTTCGACGGGAAAACCCTTTCGACCTGGTCGGCGACGGCGGTTGCCAACGAGAACAGGCGAGCCCCAGTACCAGGAGCGAGCCTCGAATGGAGAGCGTTATGGTCGGTCGTGATCCACAGGCCGGCGCCGCCGAGCCACGCCGCGACGAGAGAGGCTACAGAGCTAGTGTACTGCCTACCCCACGACCCCAACGAGACCTGCGAACCGGCAGGCATGGCCTGTTTGAACAGCGCTTCAAAGCGCGCTCTCAGCGATGGGGGCCCTGTCCACACCTCTATAAGTAAATATTCTCCGCCGGGAGGGAACTTCGGTGCCCAGTCCGCCCCGGATACCTTGGCGTGGTCGTAATAGGCCGTGCTGGCGCCATGGGAAAAGCGGCAGTGCCCGGTTACGCTGAGGGCGTCAAGCTCCGGCTTAATGGCCAGGTGGCAAAGGTCGCTCAGCACGGTTTGTCGTGCGGCGGGACGAGAAGCGCCCGCGGGCGACGTGCCTATCGGTGCGCCGAACACCAACGTCAGAAAGGCCGCGATGGCGCAGCACGCCATAGCCCAGTGCCTGAGCTTGGCCGCTATATGGACTCTACGCATGGTCGTCTCCTTCGACGTGCCCACTAGTGGCTGGCGTCGGCCTCGCTCACGCTTCGACTAACGATCCTGCCTCAGCCCACCCCATCGCCACCAAGGTTGGCCGACCGCGTTCAATTTGAGGTTCAATTAGGAGTTCAATTAGTCCTCTGAGCTGGACGACCGCTCCACCAAGGCCTGTGAGGTCCAACCGGACCTCTTCTTGCAGTTGGGCCTAGGCCGTGAGCCGGAGCCTGGGCGGTAGGGTCGCCATACCCGGCGGCGCCGCCGCCTGAGGATGACTAGGAGGCACCATGCCCACGATCCTTGGCCACCACGACGTGAAGGACCGCGCCCACTGGCTTGCGTCACCCAAGAGGGAAGAGTTCTTCGGCCCCCTGGGTGTCACCAACATCCGCACCTTCATAGACCCAAAGAACCCGGAACATGTCGCGCTGATTATGGACGTGGCCGACATGGACGCCTTCAACGCTGCCATGCACTCCGAGGGTGCGACCGCGGCCATGGCCCACGACGGCGTGCTACCCGAGACCCTGGTCATCCTCGTCGAGTCTTAGCCCAGAGACCAACGTCCTCCTAGCTCGGTCCCGACCGGCTACCGGTCCGATCAGGGGAGGCCCCTGAGACACCTCGCTCCCGGCTAGCTTGGCAGCGGTGATGGTGGCCCGGTCCACACCGGGCCACCGCCGCTCCTGGTGCCCCTCCCTTCTCCCTCCCGCAGGCGGAGCACGCTAAGAACCGCCGTGGCGGCGGTCCGTTACCCGGAGTGCAGCGTCAGTCCTCGACGAAGTCCTGCTCAGGGGCCATATCGAGACCTCTTTGAGAGAGGGGCCTTGCACGTGTGGCTCGCCGAGCAGGTGACCGGCATTGATGCCGCGACTTTGGCCAAGGCGAGCCACCTGGAACTTGCCGACACGGCTTTGGACAGAGCTTCGGCCTCGGCCACGGTGGGGACAAAGCGCTGGACGGCCCGCTCCCGGGCCGCACCCTTGACGGCGACGGGGCTCTTCATGATGCAGCCGTCGGTGACCGTCGCCCTCATGACCTGGGCGAGGAGACGTAAGCCTGGTGGCGTTCGGGACCACCCATTGCCCCCGGTTGATGTCTGTCTCTTTGGCGGACAGCCACGCCTGAGCGTCGCTCTTGGCCGCGAACGTGTCGTCGGCCACGTGCCTGTCCCCCTCGTGCCACTAGTACACCTGCCGATAATTACAGCCGTGTAAGATTGCCAGAGGCGTAGGGGCGCTGGGCGCGTGTGGGCGCTGTGATAGGAGTCGCCCGGTGTCCCGCACCTCCCCTTATTTCATCGATCTTTCCGAGGCTGAGCGGGCAGTCCTGGAGCAGCGGTGTCGTTGCTACAGCGCCCCGCACCGTGTGGTGGTCAGGGCGAACATCGTGC
>JBKQUU010000217.1:0-56436 GCA_052325485.1 Acidimicrobiales bacterium
ACCGCCACGTCGCCCTGGCCCCCCAGGGCGGAGATGGCCCGGCCGATGAGGGCCTCCAGGCGCGCCGCGCTGCGGGCATAGCTGGCCACGGCCTCGTCGTTGACCATGGCGATCGAAGCCCGGGAGGATGTCGTGGAACTGGTTGAGGAGGATGTCCCGCCAGATCTCCTCCAGCTCGTCGTAGGGGTAGGCGCCGGCGCCGGCCATAAGGGCGGCCGCCGACCACAGCTCCGCCTCCCGCGCCAGGTGCTCGCACCGGCGGTTGCCTTGTTTTATCTCGACCTGGCTGGTGATCGTGCCCCGGTGCAGTTCGAGGTAGAGCTCACCGGACCAGACCGGGGCGTCGGGGAGCTCAGCCAGAGCGGCAGCGAAAAACTTCGAGGGCGCTTCTATCACGACCCGGGGCGACCCGTCGAGGTCGGCCATACGGCGGCCCCTTTCCATCATCTCCCGGGTCGGGCCCCCGCCGCCGTCGCCGTAGCCGAAGGGCACCAGCGAGCGCGACCCGTACCCCTTCTCGGCATAATTGTCGGCGGCGTGGGCCAGTTCGGACGGGACGAGCTCGGAGTTGTAGGTGTCGACGGGGGGGAAATGGGTGAAGACCCGGCTGCCGTCGATGCCCTCCCACCAGAAGCTGTGATGGGGGAACTTGTTGGTGTCGTTCCAGGAAAGTTTCTGCGTGAGGAACCAGCGGGAACCGGAAAGAAGGATGAGCTGCGGCAGGGCGGCGGAATAGCCGAAGCAGTCCGGCAGCCACACTTCCTCCGTCTCCACGCCCAGCTCGGAGAGAAAGAAGCGCTTCCCGAACACGAGCTGGCGGACCAGGGCCTCCCCGCCCGTCACGTTGGTGTCGGACTCCACCCACATGCCCCCCACGGGGACGATCTGGCCCTTTTTTACCTGTGCTTTCATCCCCTCGTAGACCGTCGGGTAATGCTCCTTCATCCACCACCACTGCTGGGCTTGGGAACAGGCGAAGACGAGCTCGGGGTATTCCCGGCCCAGGGCGGCGACATTGGCAAATGTGCGGGCACACTTGCGCACCGTTTCCCGCACGGGCCAGAGCCAGGCCGAGTCGATATGGGCGTGGCCCACGGCGGAGATGCGGTGGGCGGTGCGGGCCGCCGGCGCCGACATCACGCCGCTCAAGGCCCTGCGGGCCACCACGGGGTCGCCGTCCAGGTCGTGGGCGTCCACGGCCCGTTCCAGGGCACGGAGGATCTCGTGGCGCCGGGGGTCGGCGACCGCCAACTGGCCCAGGACCCCGAGCAGGACCTCGACGTCAAGGACCAGGGCCAGGGCGTCCTCGTCGACTACGACCAGGTCGGCCCCCTCCAGTACGTACAGGGGGGCCGGCCCCGCCGTCGAGGGGTCGCCCAGCGGGGTGGGGGCGAAGGGGTCGTCCCGGCCCTGGCCCATGATCCCGGGCATGGCCACCGCCTCTACGAAGCACGTCCAGCCGCCCGAGAGGGCCAACGACAAGTCGACCGGGAGCCAGTTGTTGCGGGGCGACAGCGCTTTGACCGGGGCCCCGTCCGGGCCGAAGGCCAGCCCCTCGGCCTGGAACCCCGGGCTGCGGTCGTTGAAGCCGAGGTCGAACACGGCCTCGACCCTCAGGCCGGCCCAATCGGAGGGGACCTTGCCGGAGATGCGGAACCAGGTCGTCGACCACGGCGCCCCCCACGGTGCCCCCCGCTCGATGGGCACGTACGCCGCCGCCAACGCCTCCGTTACCGCCACCGGTGCCCCGGACGCGAAGGCGGACACCTCGCAGGCTTCGCGCTTGGCATAGACCCGGGGCCGCATGCGGCCCTCCAGGGCGCGCTGGACGCGGTACTCCGTCCTGGCCCGGTCGTCGTGCATGGGGATCCTTTCTCGGCTCTTAGCCTTTGACTGCGCCTGCGAAAGTGAAATTGCCCCGCAGGAACTTGGACATCACGATCCAGAGCATCACCACGGGCAATGTGTACAGGATCGAGAACGCCGCCAGTTGACCGTAATCGGTCTGGCCGTACTGCGAGAAGAACTGGTAGATGGCGACCGACGCCGGGAGCTTGCTCGTGCTCTGGAGCAGGATGAACGGCACGAAGAAATTGCCCCATTGGGTGACGAAGGTGAAAATGGTGATGACGGCGATGCCGGGCATCATCAGGGGCGCCACGACCCGTCGCAGCGACTGGACCCATGTGGCCCCGTCCACCCACGCCGCCTGCTCGAGGTCGATGGGGACCCCGTCCATGAACCCCTTCATCAGCCAGATGCCGAACGGCAACGACGTGGCCGTCATGAACAAGATGACGGCGAAGACGTTGTCGACCAGGTCGAAACGGGCGAACATGGAGTACACCGGCACCAGGATGGCGGTGATGGGCAGGCCGGTGGAGAAGATGATGGTGTACAGGAAGGGCCGGCGGAAGCGCATGTGGTAGCGCGAGAGCGGGTAGGCGGCGAACAGCGAAGCCGCCACCGTCAACACGGCCGTACCTCCCGACTGGATGGCCGAGTTTATGAGGGGCAGGAACGTGCCGCTCCAGTTGAGGACCTTGCCGAAGTTGCTGAACGACAGTACGAGCGGGGTATTGGCGCCCACCGAGGCCTCAGGCTCGAACGCGGCCAGGACGAGCCAGAGCAGCGGTGTGATGAAAAAGAGGCCGACAAGCACGAGGACGGCGTAGGCGCTGACCTTGGCCATCGTGCGCCGGGGCGAAGTGATCTGGAAGCGGCCCCGGGAGGCCCGGGCCGTCCGGGCCGTCTGGGCCACGCGTGGCTCGCTGAGGGTAAGGGCGCCGCTCATGACACGTCCTCCACCTTGATGAGCTTGATGTAGACGACAGAGAACAGGGCGCCGATAAGCAGCAGGACGATGCACATGGCCGTCCCGTAACTGATGTCGTACAACTGGAGAGCCTGCTGGTAGATGTACAGGGGCGTCGTCTGGCTCTCCTCCCCCGGGCCGCCCGCCGTCAGCACGAATATCAGGGTGAAGCTGGCCAGGGTCTGCAGGGTTATGAGCATCAGGTTGGTGACTATGGCCCGCCGCAGCAAGGGGATGATGACCCGGCGCAGCATCGACACCTGGTTGGCCCCGTCGACCTGGGCCGCCTCGAGCAGGTCGGTGGGCAGGTCGGAGAGCGCCGCCGAGTACACGAGCATGGAAAAAGCCGTGCCCCGCCACACGTTGGCGATGATTATGGCCAGCATCGGTGTCGTGTACAGCCAGTCCTGGCTCAACCCCACGTGGTGCAAGAAGCTGTCCAGCGTCCCGCCCTGGTAGAGATATGCGTACCAGCAGAAGGCGGCCACCGTCTCGGGCATGACCCAGGCGCCGATGACAAACGTGTTGAGGACGGCCGTGAAAATGGCGTTCTTGCTCCGCTGGAGCAGGGCGATGAGGAACCCCAGGGTGTTCTGCCCGATTATGGCTGAGCCGACCACGTAAATGAGGGTGAGCAATAGGGAGTGGACGAACAACGGGTCCGAGAACATATGGGTGAAATTGCTGAAGCCCACCAATTTGACGTGGGAGGCCCCCACCCCCGTCAGCGCCTTGTTGGTGAAGGCGATGTAGCAGGCCCATATGATCGGCCCGGCGAAAAACAGGAGCATGATGAGCAGCGCCGGTGAAAGCGGACCAAGCCATTGCAAGGTCGGCATCTTGTGACGCTTGGCCGATCTGACTGCCAACATAAGCCCTCCACAGAGCAACCGAGCCCCCCCGCAGGGGGGCTCGGTTGCGTTTCTAAGGACACACGGCTAACTAGGAACTGGTGATGCCCGAGCAGATTGTAGCCCGGGCGTCACCGTGACGCTCTACATCGGTGCGGACTCGACCTTGCTCGAGCCGACCAACGAGATGAGGTACTTGTTGTACGTCGCCACGCCCTGAGCGGGAGTGGCCTGACCGGTCATGACCTCCCCGGTGACTACCTGGATCTCATTGGAGAGCTTCGGGTAGGCGGTATAGGCGGGGCGGAAGTGGGTGAAGGGGACGAAGCTGGAGAACGCCGTGATCGACGCGCTGGACGCCTTGTAGGAGGGCGCCGAAGCGACGTCGGCCCGGGTGGCGATCTGGCCGGCCCCGATGTCGTAGAACAGCGAGTTCTGCTGGTCCAGGGCGATCGTTATGAAGTTGAACGCCATCTGCTTGTTGGTGGCGTGGGAGCCGACCGAGAGCAGCCATCCTCCGGACATGCTCACCTTCCCGGCGCCCTGCCCGTTCTCGGTGGGCATGGCGGCTTCGCCCATCACCGAGCTCCACTGCGGCCACGGTGCGACCCCGGCCTTGACCCAGTCGCTGGAGACCCAGCTGCCGTCGAGGTCGATGGCCAGCTTGCCCTGGGGCAGCTCTTGCTCACCCACCGTCGAGCCCCAGTTGGGGTTCAACGCGTCCTGCGGGGTTGCGGCCAGGCCGTCACCGTAGAGGGTCTTGATGGCCGTCAGCGAGGCCTGCCAACCGGCCCCGGCCTCTTCCCACTTGTTGGTGGTGCCGTCGTACAGGGGGTTGTTGGTCCCGTACAGGAACATCTCGAAGCCCTGCATGCTGCTGGCTTCGCCTGTCCCGACGCCGGAGTAGACGTTGATCGGGATGACACTTGGCTCGGCCTTCTTTATGGCCTGGGCGGCCGAGATGATGTCAGCCCAGCTCTTGGGCTGCCAGGGGACGGCGATCCCGGCCTTTTGGAGCAGGGTCTTGTTGTACCACAGGCCGCGGGTATCGGTCCCCATGGAGACCCCGTAGATCTCGCCGTTGACACCCTTGGCGGCGGCCTTGGCGGCAGCCGAGTACTGGTTCCAGCCCGACCACTTGGCCAGGTAGGAGTCCAGGGGGGCCAGGTAGCCGGCGGCCGTGTCGCTGTTGACGAGGAAGGTGTCCTCGTACAGGACGTCGGGAGCGGTCGACGCCGACTGGCTCATCAGGTCGAGCTTGGTGTAGTACGGGTTCTCGGGCGCGGCGATCGGCTCCAGGTCGACCGTCCAGCCGGGGTAGGCCTTGGCGAACTCGGCCCCGGCCTTTTGCATGAGGGTGTTCAGGGTGATGTTGGTGCCGTAGTTCTCGTAGGCGACCTTGATGACGCCACCCGAGCTGGCGGATACCGGCGGCGCCAGTGCTGTGAGCACCCCGCTGGCAGTCAGCGCCACCATAGCCACACCGGACACGACGATCTTTCCACGCATAACGTTTCCTCCTTTGACCAGTGCCCCCCCAGAAGTCCTGGCGGCCTAGGATCGGTTTCGGCTCAAGCTAAGTCAACCTGACTTAGGAAGTCAAGCCACCCCACCACGGACCGCGGCTATAGTTAACACCCTGAGCGTTCCGTTAGGCCATCAATCTTACTTAACCGGTTCGTCGAATGTTAGAGTCCCGACCACCCCAGGTCGACATAAGGACCGATCATGTTCAGCGGTGCGAACCTACCAAGAGTAGGCACCTACAACGTCAACGTGGTGCTCAGCGTCATCCAGGCCTCGGAGGGGACCAGCCGGGTCGAGATCGCTCAGCAGACCGGGCTAACGGCCCAGACGGTCTCGGTCATCGTCCGTCGCCTGATCCAACAGGGCATAGTCGAAGAGAGCGGTTCCCGGCCCTCGGGGGCGGGCAAGCCTCGCAAGACCCTGCGCATCAACCCGGCTGCCGCCTACGCCCTGGGCATCCACTTCGACCCGCTCAGGGTGTCGATCGTCGTGGTGGACATGAACGGCCGGCCCCTGGCCCGCTCGCAACAGGACATTTCCCCCGGGCTCGACCCTGACGCCCTCATCGCTCAGGCCGCGCGCGCCGCCCTGTCCCTGCTCCCGGACCTGGGCATACCGCGCCAGCGGGTGCTCGGTGTCGGTGCCGCCTGCCCCGGCCCGATAGACCAGAGACAGGGGCTGGTCACCTCCCCGCCCCGGCGTGACCGCTGGACCGAAGTGCCGATCAAGCGGCTGCTCGAACAGCACACCGGCTTTGACGTCATCCTCGACAACGACGCCAATGCCGCCGCCATCGGCGAGCGCTGGTCCGGTCACGGCCGCAATGTCTCCGACTTCGCCTTTTTGTACCTGGGCACCGGTATCGGGGCCGGGCTGTTCCTGTCGAACCACATTTATCGGGGTGTGTCATTGAACGCCGGCGAGTTCGGCCACGTGGTGGTCGAGCCCAATGGGACGCCCTGTTATTGCGGCAACCGCGGCTGCCTCGAGGCCATGTGCAGCCCCGCCGCCATAGTGAAAGAAGTCCACGCCGAACTGGCCGTGGGCCGGGCCAGCAAGCTCGCCCTCATGTACGAGGAAGATCCGGCCCTGGTCACCCACGCCGCCATCTGCCTGGCCGCGGCCGAACTTGACCCCGTAGCCCAGAGGGTGGTCAACAGGGCGGCGGAGTACCTGGCCGGCTGTGCGGTAACGATCGCAAATGCGCTCGACCTCGAGCTGCTCATAATCGGGGGGCGGAGCATAGCTCACGTGGCCGAGATCTACAGGGACAAGATGAGCGAGTTCCTGCGGTCGCGCCCGCTGGCCCGCCGCAACCACATCGTGAGGGTGGAGATATCGGACCTGGCCGACGAGGGTGCCGCCCTGGGCGCCGCCTCACTGGTGCTCCACGCCGCCTACGCCCCGGACACGGCCCACCTGACGCGCGTTTAGCCGAAGGTGAAATCGTAGGCCGATATGCCTGCTGTCATGTCGAGCTGCAGCAGGTTGGTGGTGGCCCGGGTGCCTTTGACGATCGTATATAGGCGCGGGTAGCCACCCACTTTGAAGCTGCCCATCACGTGGCCTCCGAGCACCTCGGTCACCGTCCCGCTCCCGCCCAGCACCAGGTACACGTCCTTGGCCTGGAAATGGAGGCGCAACGCGGCCCGGGAGCGGGAGAGGGCGTAATTGCCGTTATTGGTCCACACCCCCTGGAAGGAAACGTAGTTGAGGGGGAGCACGGGGGCGAAAACGCAATTTTCCGTCGCCCCCAGCACGAGGTGGGTACCGGCGTACAGTTGCAGCCCGAAAATACCCAGGTACGTCTCCGGGGTGGTGGTCTCCTTCGGCGTCAGGTCGGGGACGTCGGTGGGAGGAGGTAGCCGCCTCCCGTAGGCGGAGAGGAGGTCGCGGATGAGGGCCCCGGTCTGGCCGTAATTGCCCTCCCCGGCCTCGATGTAGCGCAACTGCCCGGTCTGGTCAATGAGGTACTCGGTCGGCCACTCTTGGGCACCGTAGTTTTCCCACGTCAGATAGGAGTTGTCGATGGCGATGGGGTAATCGACGCCCAGGCTGCGCGCCGCCCGGCGGACATTGCCGATGACCCTTTCGAAGGCGAACTCGGGAGTGTGGACGCCGATTATCACCAGCCCGTACTGGCGGTACTCCCGGTACCACGCCTCCAGATGGGGCAGGGAGCGCTGACAGTTGATGCACGAGTAGGTCCAGAAGTCGACTAGTACGACCTTGCCCTTGAGCGAGGCGAGCGACAGCGGCCGTCCCCCCGGCGTGTTGAGCCAGGCGGCGATCTTGAGCAGGCGGGGGGCGGTGCCGTAGTCGGTGAGGGTCTTATTGGAGGCGTCGGGCAGGTCCGTGCCGAACCCCAACGACGTCGAGGCGGCCACCGCCGCCGTACCCGGTGGGGCGGTCCGGCCCGTCCGGGCGGGCGCCGCGGTGGGGGCGGCCACTTGCTTCCCGGCCCCCTTGACGGCCGGAGCCGCCACGGGCCTGAGGGCGTGCTCGCCGCTCAACGCCCGCAGGCGGGAGGCGATCGACGCGCTGCCTTCGATCCGGGTGTCGAGGGCGCTGGCGTAACCGGGGAGGTCCTTCTGGAGCGGTTGGGCGGCGCCGAACAGGACCAGGGCGGCACTGGCCACGATGAGGACGCCGGCGACCTGGCGCACCCGGGGGGCGCGCCGGCGCAGGGAACGCGCCCGCGCCGCCGCCCGCCGGCTCAGGTAGGCGATGACAAGCAGGGGTATAGCGGCCCCGGCGGCGTAGAACAGCGTCACCGCCACCGCCTCGCCCCCCACCCGGTGGGTGGCACCGACGACGGTGATGGCGGCCAGGACGGGGCCGGCGCAGGGCACGAAGACCAGCCCGAGGCTGGCCCCGAGCAGCAGGCCGTTGCGGGCCCCCGGCGCCCTGTGGGGGGTCAGGCGGGCGAAGGGGCGCTCGACCAGGTAGCCCACGGCCGGCACCACCAGGCTGGCGCCGAGCACGAAGAGCACGGCTATGCCCAGGTCGCGCAGGAGGTCCTGGGGCAGCCCGAGGAAACTGAGCAGCGAGCTCCCGGCCAGGGTGACGGCGGAAAAGGTCAGGACCATCCCGGCCACGATGCCCACCGGCCGCCACCGGCCCCCGCCCATGGCCCCGCCGGCGGCAAAGACGGGCACCACGGGTAGAACGCAGGGGGACAACCCGGTGACGATCCCGGCCAGGAAACCCACGGCCAGGAGCACTACCATCACGAGATCTTACGACCCTGGGCGCCAGAAGGACTTTGCCGGTGGCCGGGGCCCGGGTGACACTGGCCCGAACAAGACATGCTGGGCCGAACAAGAAAGGACCTCTCTCATGCGCATCAGCTCTGTCCGCGGTACTTACTGCTTCGTCGCCCGGGGCGACCAGCTGGCTCAGGTGGTGCGCGTCGTGGTCGCCGATGCCCCTTCTGACCAGGCCGAGGTCACGGTGGCCGGCGACGGCCTGCGCTGGACCGAGCCCTGGCGGGGGTCGCTAGACGTGGAGCGGGCCGGGGGCGCCGACGGCCCCGCCTGGGCGCCCGGCACCGATGCCGGCCTGGCCGCCCCAGCCCGCTTCACCGCCGCCCCCGGGCTACCCGACGGCGTCGTGGTGGAGGTACCGGTCATCTTCGACCCGGCGCTGGCCCCCGGTAGCGCCGTGACGTTGCGGGCGCGGGCGCACTCGGGCGAGGCCTGGGCCGAGGCGGAGGCCGAGGTGGTGGTGCGGGAACCGGGCTGGCGCATGTTGATGGTCCCCCACTTCCACTACGACCCGGTGTGGTGGAACACCCAGGCCGCTTACACCTCTGGCTGGGACGAGCTGGTCTGGGCCCAGGACCGGCGGGAGACGTTTCAGCACACCGGGCTGGCCCTCGTCGAGGCTCACCTGGAACGGACGCGGGTCGACCCTCTTTACAAAGTCGTTTTCGCCGAGGTCGACTACCTCAAGCCCTTCTGGGACCTCTACCCCGACCGCCGCCAAGAGCTCCGGGACCTGATCGCGGCGGGGCGGGTGGAGATCGTCGGTGGCACCTACAACGAGCCCAACACCAACCTGACCGGGGCGGAGACCGCCATCCGGGCCGCCGTGTACGGGCTCGGCTTCCAGCGTGACGTCATGGGCGCCGACCCCCAGAGCGCCTGGCAGCTGGACGTGTTCGGCCACGACCCCCAGTTCCCCGGGATCATGGCCGAATGCGGGCTCACGTCCTCGGCCTGGGCCCGGGGCCCGTTCCACCAGTGGGGCCCCAAGGCCTCCACCGGGAGCACGGCGTGGATGCAGTTCCCCTCCGAGTTCGAATGGGTCGCCCCCAACGGCCGGGGCCTGCTCACCAGCTACATGCCCACCCACTACTCGTCCGGCTGGGAGCTCGAACGGGCCACCACGCTGGAGGGGGCCATGTGGCGGGCGTACGAGCTGCTCGAGGATCTGGCCCGGGTGGCGGCGACCAGGGTCACCCTCCTACCCGTCGGCACCGACTACACCCCGCCCAGCCGATGGGTGACCGAGGTGGCGCGGGCTTGGGGACGGCGCTACGCCTGGCCCCGCTTCGAGGTGGCCATCGCCCGGGACTTCTTCGACGCCGTGCGGGCCGAGCTCGCTCGCCAAGGGCGCACGCCATCGCCCCAGACGCGCGACATGAACCCGCTCTATACGGGCAAGGACGTCTCGTTCATCGACACCAAGCAGGCTCAACGCCTGGCCGAGGCCGAGCTGGCCGACGCCGAGGTACTGGCCGCCCTGGCCGCCGCCCTGGGGGCGCCGGTGCCCCGGCGGGAGCTGGACAAGGCCTGGCGCCAGCTGGTGTTCAACGCCCACCACGACGGCATCACCGGTTCGGAGTCCGACCAGGTCTACCTCGACCTGCTGGGCGGGTGGCGGGAGGCCTACGAACTGGCGGACCGGGTGACCGACCGCGCCGGCCGGTACCTGGTCGACGCCATCGGCACCGGCAGCACCGGCAGCACCAGCAGCAGTGGCGGCAGTGGCAGCAGTGGCGGCAGTGGCGGCAGTGGCGACGATGGCCAACCGGCGGTGGTGGTCAACACCCTGGGCTGGGACCGCTCCGACCTGGCCGTCCTGGACGCGCCGGCCCCGCCCGCAGGGCAGGCGCTCGAGGTGGCCGACGGCACCGGCCACGCCCTGCCCGCGGTGTCCGGGCCCAGCCCCCTCCCAGGCTCGGTGCGCCTGAGCTTCCGGGCGGCCGACGTGCCCGGCATCGGTTACAGCACTTACCGGGTCCGCCACAGGCCCGGGGCGGCCGGCGGCCGGTCCGGGTGGGAAAGCATGCCCGGGGCCGAGATCGCCAATGAACACCTCGAGATCGCCGCCGACCCGGCCCGGGGCGGGGGCTTGAGCCGGGTCACCGACCGGGCCAGCGGCTTCCAGCTCGTGCCCGGGGGCGAGGTCGGCAACGAGCTGCTCGTCTACCCCGAGTACGCCACCCATCCCCGCTTCGGCGAAGGCCCCTGGCACCTCTTGCCCCTGGGGCCGCCGGCGCGCTCGGGGACGCAGGCCGCCACCGTCCGGGCCGAGCGTTCCGACCTCGGCCAGAGGCTGGTGGTGGAGGGAGACCTGCGGGGCTTCGGCTACCGCCAGGTGGTCACGCTCTGGGACGGCGCCCGCCGGGCCGAACTGCGCACCGAGATCCATGGCTGGGCCCTCCAGGACCACCTGCTCCGGCTGCGGTTCCCCACCACCCTGGCCGGGGGCACCCCCGTCTCGGCCGTGGGCGACGCCGTCGTGGCCCGGGGTTTCGGCCTGATCGACGTGGACTCGTCCGAGCAGCCGTGGACGCTGGACAACCCGGCGGCCGAATGGTTCGGGGTGAGCACCACCCTGGTGGTGGAGGCGGCCGAGGCCGGCCGCTCCTACCACCGCCGGTCGATAGGCGTGGCCGAGGTGGTCACCCCGGTGGGGGCCGGGGCCGCCCCCTGGGCCCGGCGCCTGGTGGTAGCCCTGGTGCAAAAGGGTGTCACGGCCACTTGCTCCGAAGCCGACCGCAACCGCTACGGCGGCCTGGAAGGCGACAGCAACCTGCCCGACTTCCGGGTGGCGGTGGGCGGCCCGGGCGAGAACCCCTTCGTGGCCGCCGTCCTCCAGGCCGCCGGCCCGACCTACGCCGACGCCCTGGACGCCCAGCTTGCCCGCCAGGGCTGGGCGCGCCTCCTGGTGCCCGCGGCCCGCTCTCTGCGCGAGGTGTGGCAGCCGGGAGCCGACCTTCGCGGCCCTCTTGACCTGCCCGTGATGGTGGTGGCCGGCACCGACGAGGCCAGGACGGTGGGGGCGGTGGACGCCCTACAGGCCGAGGTGGTCACCGGACGGGTCGTGGTGGAGCAACCGGCCGCCCTGGTGCCTCACCCCGAGCAGGTGCCCGAGTGGACGGCGGCCCTGCTCAACCGGGGCACCCCGGGCTTTGCCGTTGACTCGTCGGGCGCGCTCCACGTCTCGTTGCTGCGCGCCTGCACGGGCTGGCCTTCGGGGGTGTGGATAGACCCGCCCCGCCGCTTCGCGCCGGACGGCTCAGCCTTCGAGCTCGAGCACTGGAGCCATGTCTTCGAGAACGCCCTGCTGCTCGGGCGGGGCGACTGGCGCCAGGCCGGTTGCGTGGAGGAGGCCCTGGCCTACAACCGGCCCCTGCGGGCCAGCCTCGCCACCTCCCACCCCGGCCCGCTGCCCCCGAGCGCCCGCCTGCTCTCTGTCCGGCCTGCGTCACATATGGCCGCCCCGGCCGGTGACGGGGCGGGCCGCGCCCGCCCGGGGGGGGCGGAGGGTTGGGCCGTGCTGGCCGTCCTCAAGCCGGCCGGCAACTCCCTGGCCGCCGGCGACCCGGCCCCGGAGGGGGACGCCACGAGCTCGGGGACCGAGGTCAGCCTGCGTTGCTACGAGGCGCACGGCCACCCGGCCGAGATCGAGGTCGACAGCCTCTTCCCCATCGTGGGGGCCAGCCGCGCCAACCTCCTGGAGGAGCCGGGCGAGCCCCTGGCCCTGACCGAGGGGGCCGTGGCCGCCGAGGGCGGGGGTGGCACCGGCGGTGGCAGCAGCCGGGTGAGGCTCCGGCTCATGGCGTCCGAGCTGGCCACCGTGCGCCTCCGCCTGGGCCCCGTCGTCAGCCCCTCGGGCACCCGCGGCCCGGACGGGCCGGGCGAGGATCCGGGTGCCGAGGTGGCCCAGCCCGTGTTCAGCCGGTACTGGCTGCACAACAAGGGGCCGGCGCCGATGGGCAACCAGTCGCTGGCGGTGCACGTCCTGCCGACAGGCCTGGTGGTGCGGGGCGGAGACGCAGGCGAGTTCATCGCCCAGGTCGCCTCGGGCTCCGCGCACGCCACCCAGTCGGGGCGGGTGGAAATATTGGCCCCGGACGGCTGGGACGTCGAGCCGTCGGGACAGCTCTTCTCGCTGAGCGCAGCGGCGTCCGTACAGGTCCCGGTCCGTTTGCGGGTCCCGCCCTCCTGCCGGCCCGGCCGGCACTTCGTAGCCGTACGCGTCAACGGCCCGGCTCTCCAGGGCCAGGAGGACGTCCTGACCGTCGACGTGGTGCCCGCCCTGGCCGAGGCCGGGACGGCTGGGGCGAGGAGCGGCCCGGCATCGGCGGCCGACGCCCTGTTGGCCAAGGCCGCCCCCCTCGGCCACCCCGGCGGCCAGGTGGAGGCGGAACTGGAACTGGCCCTGGAAACCCTGGACGTGGCCGTGGCGCCGGGGGAAAGAGCCACCATCGGTATCGTCATGACCAACCGGACCGCGGCCCAGATCCGGGGCGAGCTGCAGCTGCTTTCCCCCGTCGAGACGTGGCCTTACGTGAGCCCCTGGGCGCAGGGCTTCGCCCTCGGGCCCGGCCAGCGCAGCCGGGCCGAAGCGTGGGTGCACGGTCCGGAGAGCGGCTGGCTGAGCTCGTGGGCCTTGTTCAAGGTGACCTACTTCGGGCGCCTCTGGTACTCGCCCGCAGTAGCGCTGCGCCTGGGCCGATGATGGCGCGCCCCTGCGAAGACGCCGTCACCGGCTGGGTGCACGGCGTGGCCGTGCCGGCGGCGGCTCTGGCCCCCTACATGGCCCAGCTCGCCGTCGGGCCGGCGGGTACCCGTCTCGGCGTGGCCGACGAGCCCGGCGCCCTGACCGGTCCCCCCTACTCGAGGGCCGACAGCCTGCGGACTTGGGGGGCCAAGGCGCTCTTGGTGGACGTCCTCCTGCGCACCGAAGCGGCCCGGCTCGGGGTGGCCGACGCCACGTCGCCCTCGGACTGGATGGCCCGGCTCGAAGCCGCCGGCGAGCTACCCGACCCGGCCCCCACCGAAGCAGACATGCGGGCCTATCACGCCGCCAACCGCCGCCGCTTCGAAGTGAGCGAAGCCCGGCGCGTGCGTCATGTCCTGGTGGCCGACCAGGAGTCGGCCCGGACCGTGTTCGAGGCCGCCCTCGACGCCAACACCTTGGGCCGCCTGGCCGCGGAGGCGTCCCTGGACGAGGGCAGCCGCCACCGTCGTGGCGACCTGGGCTGGGTCGGACGAGGTCAGCTGGCCGGGACGCTTGAGGAGGCCATTTTCGCCGCCGAGCTCCACCAGGTCATCGGCCCCGTCCCCAGCCCCTTCGGCTGGCACGTCCTCGCCGTGGACGCGGTACGACCGGGCCGCGACCGCGGTTTTGCCGAGTGCCGCTCGGAGATCGCCGCCGAACTGTCGGGGTACCGGCGCCGTCGGGCCTGGCTCGACTGGCTCGACCGTCGGGTGGCCGAGGCCATCCGCGTCCCCGCTGGCGCCGAGCACCCGCTGTTCCGCGGGCTGCCGGGCTCGACGCACCGGCACTGACCCCCGGGCCCGGGAGCCGACCTAAGCTTTGCTCCCCACCGTTCCGGGCCCGGGTGCTCGTCGGCGTCAGCCTGGTTTGCCGCCGTGGGCCAGGTCGCGCCAGTCGTTTTCGGAAAGGTCCACGTCGTACTTCCGGGCCGCGGTGCGGATGCGTTGCCAGGCTCGGTCACGCTCGGCGTCGCTGACGCCCTCGACCTGGTTGAAACGCGCCACCGCATTGCGCACGTGCCGGGCGTCCACCAGGGGCTCCTTACGCTGTTCGGGGAAGGCGAACTCGTTGTCCTCGAGCCGGTCCTTGTCGGCCGTGCTCATCTCTGTGGCGACTTCTTTTTGCTTTGCTGTAGCCATAACGCGCTATTACCCGCACCGGGCCGGTCGAAACCGGGACCGGCTCGGTCGCCTGGGGGGGGCGCCTCAGCCCTGGCGCTTGAGCCGGCCCGTTTTTTTGGCCCAGCGCTCGGCGGCGGCGAACATGGCGAGCGAAGCCGGTACCAGGACAGCCCCGAACAGGGCCAGGGTGGCGATGACGCCGGCCTCCTGGCTCACGCTGCGGCCGTTTATCAGGGCGTCCCGGATGCCCCGGAGCAGGTAGGTAGCGGGCGAGATGTTCGAGGCGGCCTGCAACCAGCCCGGGAGCACGTCGACGCTGTAATAGACCCCCGAGACGAGCAGGACCAGGGCCTGCACCATGAACGACATCTGTTCGCCGCGCTCGGGGTAGAGAAGGGGCAGGATCCCGGCCAGGATCCCGAGCCCGACCAGGCTGACGCTGCCCATCACCACCACGGCCACGGCCGTGGCCCAGTCGGCGCCGGCCAGGTCGACATGGAAAAATGGCAGCGAGCAGGCCATTATCAGGCTCGTGCGCAAGAAGGCGTGCAGGACCCCGAAGGCCGACATGCCCATGAGGTGCACGGTGCGGGGCACCGGTGCCATCAGCGTGTGCTCGATGGTGCCTTCCCAGCGTTCCCACATGATCGTCAGGCTCATGTCGTCGAGCACGGCCGAAAGGTAGGCCCAAACGAGGGTGCCGATCAGCAAGAACATCGTGAGACGGCTCAGCTGGCCGTGGCTCACGGCTCCGGTGCGGCCGGCCTCGTTGGCGATGAAGGTGATGGACAGTGTGTTGACGACACCGTAAAGCAGCCACACGAGCTCCCACGCCCAGTACCGCTTCCAGATATTGGTCTGGCGCTCGAAAAAGGCCCACCCCAGGCCCACCCGGCGGGGTGGCCTCCGGCGGCCGAGCTCGACTGTCGTCACCGCTCGTCACCTCCCGGGCCCCGCTGATCGGGCCGGTGGTCGACCGGGCCGGATCTCTCGCCTACCTGCTCGGCATCCTCGCCCTCGTCCTCTTCGATACGCCGGCCGGTGAGGTCGATGAAGACCGTCTCCATGTCCACCTCGTCGACCGGGCGGCCGCCCGCCACCTGCTCCCGGAGCTCGAGCGGGGTGCCCTCGGCCACCAACTTCCCGCCCGACAAGAACCCGATGCGGTCGCAAAGTTGCTCTGCCTCGTCCATGTCGTGGGTGGTGAGCAGGACCGTGACCTGTGAGTCACGCCGGACTTCGGCGATGAAGCTCTGCACCTCGCGCTTGCTGCGGGGGTCGAGGCCGGTGGTCGGCTCGTCGAGCAACATCAGGCGCGGCGAACTGAGGAACGCCCGGGCCACGGCCACTTTTTGCTGCTGGCCGCGGGAAAGGTGCAGCATCGGCTCCCGGGCCTGCTCGAAGCCGACCCCCAGGCGCTCGAGGATGGCGGCGCTGGCCCGGCGCACCTCGGGGCCGCTCATCCCGTAGGCCCGGCCGAAAAAGAGCAGGTTTTCCAGAGCCGACATGGGCTTGAAGAACGAAGGGTCCACGGAGACCCTGTTGATCAGGGGCCGGACGGCTTGCGGGTGGGCCACGGCGTCGTAGCCGAAGACCTGGACCGTGCCCCGGTCGGGCAGGAGCAGCGTGCTCAGGATGCGGATGAGGGTCGACTTCCCAGACCCGTTGGCGCCCAGGACGCCATAGATCTCGCCCTCCCCCACCCGGAAACTGACCGCGTCGAGAGCTGCTCGCGGCCCGGCGGGGGAGGTCTTCGGCCGGTGCCGGCGCGCTATCCGGGCCAGTGGCCCGGTACCGAAAACCTTGGTGACGTCGTGGATATCGAGCGGCGGCGGACGGAGCCCGACCGGCCCCGTGGCCGCGGGCAAAGGCCCGGGTTTTTCGCGAACGCGCATTTTAGATGTCGTCTCCTGACGAGAAAGCCGATGAACGAGATGGCTAGCAGGTAGGTCTGGCGGTGGCGCCCTCGGGCGCGCCGGGACCTAAAGGAAGACGACGTTGCGCACGGGGCCGATGCTAACGGCCGCAGCCCCCTAAGCCAAGCGATTTTCGCCCCGCCGCTTACAGCCCGTAGGTCTCCAGCAGGCGCAGCCAGACCTCACTGATCGTGGGGTAGGAGGGCACGGCGTGCCACAGGCGGTCCAGCGGGACCTCGCCGACGATGGCGACGGTGGCGGAATGGACCAGCTCGGCGGCGGCCGGCCCCACAAAGGTGGCCCCGACGACGACACGACGGTCCTCGTCCACCACGAGGCGGGCGTGGCCCCGGTAGTCGTCGGCGTACAATTTGGCGCCGGCTACATCGCCGAGCGGGTAGTCGACGGCGCGGACCTTGAGGCCGGCCTGGCGGGCCTGGGCCTCGGTGAGACCGGCGGCGCCGACTTCGGGGTCGGTGAAGATGACCTGGGGGACGGCGCGATGGTCCGCCGTGGCATTGTGCTTGCCCCAGGGGAAGGGCCCAGCCGGCCCTGGGCCCGGGCGGCGATGGCGTCGCCGCACGCCCGGGCCTGGTACTTGCCCTGGTGGGTGAGCAATGCGCGGTGGTTGACGTCCCCGGCGGCGTACAACCAACCACCTTCCACGCCCCGCACGGCCAAGGTGTCGTCCACGTCCAGCCAACTGCCCGCGGCGAGGCCGACCGTGCCCAGGCCGATGTCCTCGGTACGAGGCCGGCGACCGGTGGCCACCAGCAGCTCGTCCCCCTCGACCTCGCCCGCGTCGAGCTGGGCCCTGACCACGCCGGCGCCGTCGCGCTCGACGTGCCGGACCGACTGTCCCGTGCGCACCTCTGCCCCTGACTCGGTCAGGGCCTGCTCCACCAGGCGGCCGGCGACAGGCTCATTGGCGGGGAGCAGCCCGGCGGCCATCTCTATGACGGTCACGCGGCTACCCAGGCTGGTGAACGCCGGCGCCATCTCGCAGCCCACGACGCCGCCTCCGAGCACGACCAACCGGCGGGGGACATGCCTGGCACTGGTCGCTTCCCGAGGCGACCAGGGCTTGGATTCGGCCAACCCGGGCACGGGAGGCAGAGCGGCCGCTGACCCCGTGGCCACCACCACGGCGTGCCGGCGACGAGGGCCACGGGCCCGTCGGTCCCGGCCACCTCCACCCGGCACCGGCCGGCCAGCCGCCCATGACCGCGCACGAGGTCGACGTGGGCGCCCTCCAACCATTGGACCTGACCGGCGTCGTCCCAGTGATGCGTGAAGTCGTCCCGGCGCTCGAACACGGCCGCCACGTCCAGGGCACCGGTCACCGCCTGGCGCGCCCCGCCCACCCGCTGGGCGGCGAGCAGCGCCTGCATGGGCCGCAAGAGAGCCTTGCTCGGCATGCACGCCCAGTAGGAGCACTCGCCGCCGACAAGTTCCGACTCGACCACCACGGCCGAAAGGCCCCCTTTGGCGGCCCGGTCGGCGACGTTCTCGCCTGTGGGGCCGGCCCCGATGACTATGACGTCGTACTCACGGGTCTCGGGCATGCTTTCTCCTATCCGGACGCGCGGGGGTACGGGCGAGCCTTCAACGAGGGCCCAGGCTACGAGGGCCCAGGCTAAGAGGGTTCGGGCTACGAGGGCTCGGGGGCCAGCGGTTTGATCAGGGTGTTCACAATATACGGAGAGGAAAAATCGGTCCGTTCGCCGGCGCTTTTCCCCGGCACGGGTAATAACCGCGCCGAGAGGGGTTTCTTCAGGCGCACCGCCAGGGTGGCCATGTCGCAGATCAGCGCCGTCAGCTGGCCGACTGAGCTGTCGCCGGGCAAGGGCACCGTGTCCAGGCCCGTGCCGCACACCGCCGAATAGGCCAGCAACTGGTCGACGCCTAGCCACCCCTCCTCCCAGCGCCGGGCCAGCAGGTCGTCTTCCATGACGGGCAACATGAGGCCGCAGTAGCCACAGGTGGGCAGGTCCGTCCCTTTAAGTGCCTCGGTCAGGGCGGCGGCCAGCGACAGCGTGCCCGGGGTGCCGACGGGCCCGTGCCCGGCTAGCTCCATGGCGGCGGCGATGCTGTCCGAGCCGTTGGGGGCGGGGGAGAGGTCGATACCTCCGAACTCCACGGCCAGCTCGGCCGCTTGGCGTCGAGCGAGCTCGACCACGGGCCGGGCGTGCTCGGCCAATTTCTCCTTTACCCGCCCGGTGACCTCGGCCAGCTCGGCCCCGCCTTCCAGGGCCTCGGCGACCAGGCCCGCCCCTTGCAAGGCCAGGGTCAGGTTGGCGGGACCGGCGTGGTAAGCGGCCGGGAAAAAGGGGGTGCCCGGCCCGGTGCAGGCAATGGCGGCAAAGTTGAAGTTGCCGAACCCCTCGTCGGTCTCGGCAGCCAAGCGCACCATGGTCCGGGCCGCCGCTCGGGCCGCGGCGACGTCCAATCCCCCCTCCACCGTCGCCACCAGCGCCGAACAGTTGACGGACTCGTTCCCGGCGATCAGGTCGGCCATGATCTCCGGGTCGTCGGCCCCGCCGTGGGGGCCGACCGGTCCAAGCGAACAGAAGGCCACACCCGATTCGTCGAGGAACCGCTGCAACTCCGCCGCGTACTTGATGACCGACGAGGGCGGCCGACCGGCCAGGTCGGCCAAGACCGGGCGGGTCGACAGGCGCAGCGTCTGGACCTCGTAGCCCGCTTGAACGAACCCGCGGGCGGCGTGGTGCAGTGCGTCCGCGCCTTGTTGGACGGCGGCCCGGCCCAGAGGATGATGGCCCGCCACCCCCAGGGTCAGGGCACGCACCGGGGGCTTCACCACCGCTCACCCTAATGGGGACTGTTCAAGGACCACGTCCGCACCCCGGCAACAGGGGACCTAAGCACGGCGGGCCAACTTAGCTGGGACAGGGCCTTGGGTCGGATCCGGCGAGAGCTCTCGCTCAGACCGGACAGCGAACGAGCACCGCTGGCAGCATCCACCAGCGGTCAAGGGAGCCGGTGTGGCCCAGTCAATGGTCACACGCTGTGTTTCGGAAATATGGCCTGTTTTCCGACGATTCCCGCAATTTCAAGACGCCCCTCCGGAGGGCCGATAAGCAGAGTGGAAATTCAGGCGCTGGGCGTTGTTGGGGCTCCCTGGTTCGGCGGCCCCGGAGGAGAAGTAGTTCATGCCTCGGGCAGACCAAATGAGCCAGGCGGAGCCGCCCGGGGCCGCGTCCGTGGTGGCTCAGCGGGACCTGTCTCACGAGGAGAGCCTGGCCGCCGCCCTGAGCTGGTTCCTGTCCCAGCTGAGCTCTTGTCTCGACGTGCCCGGGCTGGACGAGACCGTGGACGTGCCCGACGCGGCGGGGGCGGCCGGCCGCGCGACGGCCGGGCCGGCGCCGGCCGGCCCGGCGTTCCCCCCGATAGCCCGGTCGGCAGGCTTGAAACACGTCCTGCCCGCCGGTGCCCTCGAGGCCTCCCTGTGCGAGTCGCCCTCCGGCCCTGCACCGGGGGCGCGTAGCGCGGTCAGCGGCTCGGCCGTACCCCAGCCACCGGGCCCGGTGGCGACGCAGGCACCGGCCAGGGTGGCAACGCAGGCACCGGCCAGGCCTATGGCCCAGGCACCCGCCCCGGTCATGGCCCAGGCACCCGCCGAGGTCGTGGCCCAGCCGCCACGCCCTGAGCCCCGCGCCGCCCCGGCGCCGGCCCCCGTAGCGGCACCGGCACCGGCTTCCGGGCGAGACCTCGTCGGGGCCAAGCCGCAGGGACCGGCACCGAAATTTGACGAACAGGCTGACATTTTTCCCGTGGGCACGCCCATGTCCCGTAGATGGGGGCGCAAGTCCAGGGGACCGGCGGAGACCGAGCCCGCCTCCGCCCGCTCCTATCGCCGGGCGATCGTGGCCGGCGCGCTGACCGTCGCCGTCCTCACTACCGCCGGTCTGGGCCTATCGCTGGCCTGGCAAAGGACCGCGAGCAGCGCCCTGAGCCAGCGCACCCGGCAACTCGCCGCCCTGGAGAACACCCTCACCTCGGCCAAGGCGAGCTTGAGCACTCAAGGGCGGAGCGCCGTCACCCTGCAGGCCGAACTAAGTGACAACACCCGGCGGTGGGACATCTTGAAGGGGCAATTGGCCCAGGACGAGGCCCAGCTGCTGCGGACCAGGGCCGAGCTTGGCCGGGCACAGGACCAGTTGAGCCAGGCCCAGAGCCAGGTCGGCCAGGCGCAGAGCCGCGCCGGTCAGGCGCAGAGCCGCGCCGGTCAGGCGCAGGTCCTGGCCCGCCAAGCACAAAAACGAGCCGGGCAGGCGCAAAGTCAGGCCGGCCAGGCCCAGGGAGCGCTCGGGCGCACGCAGCTAAACCTGTCGGCGACGCAGGCTAACGCCGCCGACTGCCAGCAGGGCACGGCGCTCGGCCAGCAGACGGTCCAGCTCCTGACTTCGCTGGTGTTCCTGGAGAACGCCTACCTGACGGCGGCGCAGGCCAGGGACACCTCCGCGATGCGAGAGGATATCAGCCAGATGCAAGGCTTGGACGCTCAGGCCCAAGCCCTGGGCCCGAAGTTCGGTGCTTCGGTCCAGCTGTGCACGTCCGGCCGCTAGTCGGTACGCGACGGAGCGTGGATCCGGACCACCCAGCACTAGGGTGGCACGGCAATGCTTGCCAAAAAGCTCAAGAAGTCGGAGCTGGAAGACGACGGCTCCCTGCTCTCGCCCATGTACGGGTCTCGCCATCTAAGGGAGCCGGTACCCCGCTACGAACTTCCCGAAAGCCAGATGCCGCCCACGGCGGCGTACCAGATAATCCACGACGAGCTCAACCTCGACGGCAACCCGGCTCTCAACCTGGCCAGCTTCGTGACCACGTGGATGGAGCCGGAGGCGGACAAGTTGATGACCGAGTCGTTCGGCCGCAACTACATCGATGCCGACGAGTACCCCCAGACCACCGAGATCCACAACCGCTGCGTCAACATGCTGGCCCGGCTGTTCAATGCGCCCGAGCAAAATGCCGCCGTGGGCTGCGCCACTGTCGGCTCGTCCGAAGCGATCCACCTGGCCGGCCTGTCGCTCAAATGGCGCTGGCGGCGCCGGCGGCGCCAAGAGGGACGGGCCACTGACACCCCCAATATCGTTATGGGTGGCAACGTCCAGGTGTGCTGGGAAAAATTCGCCCGCTATTTCGACGTCGAGCCCAGGTACGTGCCTTTGACCCCCGAGCGCTACGTGATAGGCGTCGAGGAGGCGATGGCGCTCGTGGACGAGAACACCATCGGCGTGGTGGGCATCCTGGGCAGCACCTACACGGGCGAGTACGAGCCCATCCGCGCTCTCAACGACGCCATTGTCGAGGTCAACGCCAGGCAGGGCTGGGACGTCGGGCTGCATGTGGACGGGGCCAGCGGCGCCTTCGTGGCCCCCTTTACCCGGCCCGGGCTGGAATGGGATTTCCGCCTCCCCGCGGTGACCTCCATCAACGCCTCCGGGCACAAGTACGGGCTGGTGTACCCCGGCGTGGGCTGGGCCATCTGGCGCAGCGAGGAGGACCTGCCGGACGAGCTGATCTTCCACTGCAATTACCTGGGCGGCGACCAGCCCACTTTCAACCTCAATTTCTCCCGGGGGGCAGGCCAGGTGCTCGCCCAGTACTACAACTTCCTGCGCCTGGGCCGGCAGGGGTACACGGAGATCATGCAGGGTTTGGAGGCCACGACTTCTTACCTGGCCCAGGCCATCGAGAGCGTGGGTTGTTTCGAGATCCTGAGCAAACCGGGGACGGTCCCGCTGGTCTGCTTCCGGCTGGCCCCGGGCACGGTGGGCGACGCCAAGGCGGGAGAGACGGGACCGGGCTACACCGTGTTCGACATCTCCGACCACCTGCGGGCACGCGGTTGGATAGTGCCGGCGTACACTCTGGCCCCCAACGCCCAGGACATATCCGTGCTGCGGGTCGTCGTCCGGGAGAACTTCTCCCGCGACATGGCCGACCTGCTGGCCGACGACCTCCGTCACACGGTGCGGCTATTGGAGACGCACGGCCCTATCCCCTCCGCCGCCCGCTCCGGTCGCGGCCACGCCGGGCTTGACCACGCCGGGCTTCACCACGCTGGGCTTGACCACTCCGACGCCGTCCACGCCGCCGGCCTTCAGCCCGGGACTGGCCACCTCGGGACGAGCCAGCCCGGCACCGGCCATGCCCGGCCCCGGATCGCGGCCGCGGCACCAGCTCGCCACGAGCCGGTACCACCCAAAACGGCCCGGGGGGTCTGTTAGCCGCCGGCCCGGGCTCGGCCTGCGGGCGCTGGTCCCTATCGGGGCGTTAGGTGGACGCCTGCTCGGCGTGGCCCCCGAACTCCTTGCGCATGGCCGACAAGACGCGGTCGGCAAAATCGGCCTCGCCGCGAGAACTGAAGCGCTCGTACAAGGCCGCCGTCAGGACGTGAGCCGGCACCGCCTCGTCGATGGCGGCCTTGACCGTCCAGCGCCCTTCGCCCGAGTCTGAGACCCGGCCTTTGAAGCTGGAAAGCTTGGGGTCCTGGTTCAGAGCGTGGGCGGTGAGGTCCAGCAGCCACGAGGCGATGACGCTGCCCCGGCGCCAGACCTCGGTGATCTCGGCCACGTCCATGTCGTACTGATAGTGCTCGGGGTCGGCGAGCGGGGTGTTCTCGGCGTCATAGGCGGCGGAGGCGGACTTGCCGATGTTGGCTTTCTCCAGCACACCCAAGCCCTCGGCGTAGGCGGCCATCATGCCGTACTCGATCCCGTTGTGGACCATTTTCACGAAGTGCCCGGCGCCGGCCTGGCCGCAATGCAGGAACCCCTGCTCAGCCCGGCTCGGCGGCCCGCTCCGCCCCTCCGTGCGGGGAGCCGCCCCCACCCCGGGGGCGATGGCAGCGAAAAGGGGCTCTAGCCGGTCGACGACCTCTGCCTCCCCGCCGATCATCAGGCAGTAGCCACGCTCGAGGCCGAAGACACCACCGCTGGTGCCCACGTCGACGAAATGGACACCTTGCTCCTTCAATTTGGCGGCGTGAGAAATGTCGTCGAGATAGTGGGAATTGCCGCCGTCGATGACGACATCGTCAGGGGACAGGAGGGCGGCCAGCTTTGTCACCGTGTCGCCGGTGTACCCGGCGGGCACCATGAGCCACGCCGCTCTCGGGCGCGTGAGCTTGGCCACGAACTCCTCCAGGCTGGCGGCGCCGGTCGCCCCTTCCTTCTCCATAGCCTTTACGGCCTCGGCATTGACGTCATAAACAACGCAAGTGTGGCCGGCCCGCATCAACCGGAGCACCATATTGGCGCCCATGCGCCCGAGCCCGATCATCCCCAGCTGCATGCCTTCCTCCTAAAGTTGGTCCGAATTTGGCCCGGGCCCAAAGAGTTGGCCGGTGGCCCGGTGTTGCAACCTATCGCCTGCACCGGCCAAGCTCGGGCCCTGGTGGGGGTACCATCCGCGTCCCGCCGGGCCGGGTGGACGAAAATACCCTCGTGAGCCATTACCAGCCCCGCCACGGCGTCCCGATCGAGGTGCCGATCCCCTCCAATCGTCGGCGGACGATCGGTGTGGTCGCGGCCGGCTCGGTGACGCTGCTCATCGTGGCCGTCATAGTCGCGGTTTCCCTTCCCGGGAGTGGGACCGGGCCGGGGCGGGCGGTGGCGACGTCGTCGCTCCAGGGGGCCCCGCTCAAGGGCGGCGGTGGGCTCCATACCCGGGGCCGGAGCTCGGGCGGCAGCCCGTCCACCACCACGGCCGCCGGGCCCCGGGCCACGGGGACAACGAGCCCCGCGGCCACGGCCGGCCCCGCCGTCAACCTGGCCGTCCCCGCCGGCTTTGGCCCGTTGCTGCGCAAGGCCTGGGTCGCCGCCAACCCCGGACGGTCGGGCCTGTTGGGGCGCGACATCGCGTCCACGCTGGCAGGTTCGGTGTTTTATGCCGAGCAGCCCTCGGGTGGCATCTACTGGGCCATATCCCGCTTCGTCCCGTCACCGCTCCTGGAGCAGACCGCCTCCTCCCGCATCGGCAAGGTGATGCTCGCCCAGTTCAACAACGTGTCCGTGTTCGACCAGGTGCCCGGCCATGCGTGGCGCTATGTCGGCGCCTTCCCGCCCGGGTCCTGCCCCACCAATGTCCCCAGCGGTGTGTCCGCCGCCTGGGGCTTGTGCTCGGTCGGTTCCTAGGCCGGTCGGGAGGCCAGGCCGGGGCCCAGTTCCTCCAAGCGCTCAGGGCAGGATGACGAGGTCGTCGCGATGGACAACCTCGTGAGGGACATCGGGGGGCAGGCGGGAGCTCTGCCAGCCGACCCACCCGGTCAGCGCCTTGGCGCTGTGGCGTACCAGTCCTTTGGCGAACACCCGGCCGTCGGGGCCGGCGATGGCGACGGCGTCGTCGGGGGCGAAATTGCCCCTGACCTCGCGGACACCGACGGCGAGCAGGGAAACGCCGTCCTGGCACAGGGCCCGCTCGGCCCCGGCATCGACGACCAGGGTGCCCGCCGCGGCTAGGGCAAAGGCGATCCAGAGCTTTCGGGCTGGCAGGCGGGCCGGGCGAGGTTTTACGACCGTGCCCACTCCGGGGACGCCGGCCAGGGCGTCCTGGAGGACGCCGGGCCGCTCGGCTGATGCGATGACGACGCGAACGCCCGACCACGCCGCTATCTTGGCCGCCGCCAACTTCGACGCCATGCCCCCACTGCCCCGCTCCGTGCCCGCGCCCCCGGCCAGCGACAGCACGTTGTCCACCTCGATCACCTCTTCGACCAACGACGCCGCCTCGTCGACGCGGGGGTCGGCGGTGAACAGCCCGGCGGCGTCGGTCAGCAGGACGAGCAGCTCGGCCTGGAGCAGGTGCGCCACCAGCGCGGCCAGGCGGTCGTTGTCACCGAAGCGGACCTCGTCGTCGGCCACGGCGTCGTTCTCGTTGATCACAGGGACGACGCCCAGGCCGAGCAGGACGTGCAAGGTCTGACGGGCGTGCAGGTACTGTGCACGGTTCATGAAATCGAGGGGGGCCAGTAACACCTGGCCACCGACCAGGCCTTCGGCGGCCAACGCCCGTTCGTAGTGGGCCATGAGCCGGCTCTGGCCCACCGCGGACACGGCTTGGAGGACCGAGAGGTCGCTGGGGCGGGGACGCAGTTCGAGGACCCGGAGGCCGGCGGCGATGGCCCCGCTCGTGACGATCACAACACGCTCGCCCGCCGCGCTCAGCTCGGCCACTTCGGAGCAGAGCTTGGCCAAGGCCTTGTCGTCGACCTGGCCCTGCTCATCGGTCACGGACGAACTGCCGATCTTCACCACGGTGGTGCCGCCGGCACCCCCGGAGCCGCTCAGTCCGGCTCCCAGTCGAGCTCGAGACGCCCGATGCGTACCCGGTCCCCGGGGCGGGCACCCGCCTTGACCAGCGCCCGGTCCACACCGAGGCGCTTCAGGCGGCCCTGGGCGTAGGCCAGGGCGCCGGGGTCGGTCAGGTCGGACAGGGCCACAGCTCGCTCTGCCTGGCGGCCCCGTACCTCGAGGGCGCCATCGGGCCCCCTCTGGACCACCACTCCAGACGCCGGGGGCCGGTGCACGACGAGCCGGCGGGCCCGGGGCTGGGCCGCCCGGGCCTCGTCCACCAACTGGGCCAGGCGGCCCAACAACCAGTCGGTACCCTCGCCGGTACGGGCCGAGATGAGGGGCAGATGGCCGTCCCGGCGTGCCTCCTCGGTGGCCAGGTCCGCCTTCGAACCGACCACCAGGCGGGGGCGCTCGAGCAACGCCGGCTCGTAATTTTCCAGCTCCTTCAACAGCACGCGCTCCTGGTCGGCCGGATCCCGGCCATCGTCGGGCGCCATGTCCACCAACACCAGCAAGACCCGGGCGCGTTCGATGTGGCGGAGGAACCGGTGGCCGAGGCCCTTGCCCTCGCTGGCCCCCTCGACCAGTCCGGGGATGTCCGCCGCCACCAGCTCGTGGCCAGCGAAGCGCACGACGCCCAGGTGGGGCTGCAGGGTGGTGAACGGGTAGGAGGCGATCTTGGGCTTGGCCGCCGAGATGGCCGAGATGAGGGTGGACTTGCCGGCATTGGGGAAGCCCACGATAGCCACGTCCGCCATGACCTTCAGCTCCAGGTTGAGCCAGGCCTCCTCACCCACCTCGCCCTGTTCGGCGAAGCTCGGCGCCCGCCTTCGGTTGGAAAGGAACCGGGCGTTGCCCTTGCCCCCTTCGCCGCCCCGGGCCGCCATCCAGCGCGTCCCCGACTCGCTCAGGTCGGCGATGACCTCGCCGGCCTGGTCGCGCACGACGGTGCCTTCGGGGACGGGGACTTCGATGTCGGTCCCCGACCGGCCGTGCTTGGCCTTGCCCTGGCCGTGCGCGCCCGACGTGGCGCTGCGGTGGGGATGGTCCCGGAAAGATAGCAGCGAGGCGACGTTGTGGTCGGCGACCAGCCACACGTCGCCACCTTTGCCCCCGTCTCCACCATCGGGGCCGCCGAAGGCCACGTGGGCCTCCCGCCGGAAGGAAACGGCACCCGCGCCGCCGTTACCCGCCTTCACATGGATTTGGCACTCGTCAACAAACACTCAAGGCCCCCGGGCAACGGACTCTACGGCTGGTCGGGCCCCGCAGCCAGGCGGGGGAAGGAGCCGCCCCGGGGCCGCCAGCGGCAACAGCTAGCTGCTGGCCTCGACCACGGGGTCGACGTCCACAAGGCGGCGGCCGTTGCGGTTGGCAAAACGGACCTGGCCGTCCACGAGGGCGAAGAGCGTATCGTCGTGGCCGCGCCCTACGCCTGTACCGGGGTGGAAGCGGGTGCCCCGCTGGCGCACGATTATCGACCCGGCGCTCACGGACGCCCCGGCGAAGACCTTGACCCCCAGACGCTGGGCGTTGCTGTCACGGCCGTTGCGGGTGCTGCCGCCGCCTTTGGTTTTGGACATTTGGTCAAGCCTCCCTGGTGATCGCCGTCACCTCAATAGTGGTGTACCGCTGGCGGTGGCCCCAGGAACGGCGCCCACGGGTCTTGTTCTTGTACACGAAGCCCCGGACCTTGGGGCCCTTTTCCTCACCAACGACGCGGGCGCTCACCTTCGCGCCGGTCAGCTGGGCGGGCGTCGCCAGGACGCTTTCACCGTCCACGACCAGGACGGGAGCAAAGGAAACCTCGGCGCCGGTGGCCTCGCCGAGCAGCTCCACGGCCACGCGCTGGCCCTCTTCGACACGCTCTTGCTTACCGCCTGTTTTGATCACTGCGTACACGGGAGACAAAGTATACCGGTAATCGGCGGGGGCGGCCCCCCGATAGGCTGGACGAGCTTCGTTGCACGATCCTCCGGCGATCGGTTGATGAAAGGAAGGGCGCCCAGGATGTCCGATCTTGAAGGGGCCAAAAGCTCGGCCACGCTGACCTATGAAGGGACCACCATCGAATTGCCGGTGGTGTTGCCGACCCTCGGACGGACCGCTCTGGACATCTCCGCCCTCGGGCCAAAGGGCCTGTCCGTGCTCGACCCAGGTTACGCGGGCACGGCCGCTTACCAATCGGCCATAACGTTCGTCGACGGGGAGGGAGGGCGACTGTACTACCGGGGCTACCCGGTCGAGCAATTGGCCACGTCAGCCTCGTTCCTCGAAGTCGCGTACCTGCTCAGCCACGGCGAGCTCCCCAGCCCCCAGGCGGCGGACGAGTTCACCAGCAGGGTGCGGGACCCCAAATTGGTCCTCCACGTCGGCATCGAAAGGCTCTTTGACGCCTTCCCCCAGTCGATGCACCCGATGGCCATGCTGGCCATCGCCACCGAGGCCTTGAGCGCTTACACAGACGAGGGGACCAAGACCGACAGCCCCGCCGCCGTGGAGCAAGCCGGTGTCCGCCTGCTGTCGGCCATGCCTATCTTCGCCGGCTACGCCCTGTCCACGCTCCGGGGCCTGCCCCGGGGGAAGAGCAACCGTTCGCTCGACTACGCCGAGGACCTGCTCCAGCTGTGCTTCTCCATCCCCGGCAGCGGCCACCTCCCCGACAGCGCCACCGCCCGGGCGCTCAACACCCTCCTGGTGCTCCACGCCGACCACGAGCTCAATTGCTCGACGGCCACCCTGCGCATGGTGGCGTCGTCGGGCGCCAGTTTTTATGCCGGCGTTTCCGCCGCCATAAATGCGCTGTGGGGACCGCTGCACGGCGGTGCCAACCAGGGAGTGATCAAGATGCTGCAGGAGATAAAGGACTCCGGCCTCCCCCTCAGCCATTTCATCGAAAAAGCCAAGGACCGCGACGACCCGTTCCGCCTCATGGGCTTCGGCCACCGTGTCTACAAGACCACCGACGCCCGGGCCAAGGTGATCCGCGGCATTGCGCTGGACCTGGTGGAAAAGCTGGCCCCCCAGGACCCCCTGCTCGACATCGCTCTAAAACTGGAGGAGGTGGCCCTGGCTGACGAGTACTTCATTTCCCGGCGCCTCTACCCGAACGTCGACTTCTATTCCGGCGTAATCTACAGGGCGATCGGGTTCCCCGACGAGATGTTCACCCCTCTTTTTGCCGTCGGGCGCACCGCCGGTTGGGTGGCCCACTGGCTGGAGATGACCACTTCCAACGCCAACCGCATCGACCGCCCGACGCAGGTGTACACGGGACCGGCCGAGCGGCCCGTGCCCGGGCGCGGGCACGCCGCTCCGTAGCCGTCCCGGCCGCTCGGGCCCACGCCCCCAGGAGGTAACCGATGTTGGAACGCCCCGTCAGCCCCAGCCCTTACGACCTGCTCCCCCCCGTGCCGGGCTTCGCCCTGGAAAGCGACGACATCAGCGAAGGTTCGCGCCTGGCCGAGGCCCACGTGGGCGACTGGGCAGGCGGTAGCAACACCAGCCCACACCTGCGCTGGTCCGGCTTCCCGACGGGGACGGCCGGCTTCGCCGTCACCTGTTTCGACCCCGACGCCCCCACCGGCAGCGGCTTTTGGCACTGGGCCGTGGCCGGCATACCCGCCTCGGTGACCGGGCTCCCCCGGGGCGCTGGCGGGCCGGCGGGCCACGGGCTGCCCGCGGGGGCGTTCCAACTACGCAACGACTCGGGCCGGGCCGGCTACATGGGAGCGGCGCCGCCCAAGGGCGACCGTGCCCACCGCTACATTTTCGCCGTGCACGCCCTGGACACGGGCCAGCTCGACATCGAGCCGAGCGCGGCGCCCGCCATCCTCGGGTTCAACATGGTGTTCCACACCATCGCCCGGGCCACGCTGACGGCTACCTACCAGGTGGAGTAGCCACCACCGGGCGGAGCAGGCGCCGGGCGGCAGGCTGTTCCCGGCCCGTTAGAGCAGGGACTCGTCGAAGACGATGCCGCGACCGCCGCAGGTGGGGCAGGTCTCGGAGTACGACTCGACCAAACCTTCGGAGATACGCTTGCGGGTCATTTCGACCAGGCCGAGCTCGGAGATATCGAAGACCTGGGAGCGGGTCTTGTCCCGGGCCAGGGCTTCGCGGAAGGTGTGGATGACCTCGGCCCGGTTGGCCATTATCTCCATGTCGATGAAGTCGATGACGATGATGCCGCCGATGTCCCGCAGCCGCAGCTGGCGGGAGATCTCCTCGGCCGCTTCGAGGTTGTTCCGGAACACCGTTTCCTCGAGATTGGAAGTACCGACGTTTTTCCCCGTGTTGACGTCTATGACCGTCAGCGCCTCGGTGCGCTCGATGATGATGGAGCCACCGGAGGGGAGCCAGACCTTTCGGTCGAGCGCCTTGTGCACCTGCTCATGGACCCGGAACCGCTCGAACAGGGGCAGGGCCTCTTCGGCCGGGTCCACCAGCTCGACGCGGTCGGCCAGGTCCGGGGTGATGCTGGTGACGTACTCCTTGACCTGGTCGTAGAGCCGGGCGTCATCTATCACCACGCCCCGGTAGTCGCGGTTGAACTCCTCACGGATCACCCTCACCGCCAGGTCGGGCTCCCGGTAGAGCAGCTGGGGCGCCCGGGACGACTTGGCCAGGGCCTGGACGTGGTCCCACTGGCGCATCAACCGGGCCACGTCCCGGCCCAGTTCGTCGGCCGTCGCCCCCTCGGCGGCGGTGCGCACGATCAAACCGTGCCCGACGGGGCGGATGTCGTCCAGTATCTTGCGCAAGCGCCGGCGCTCATCGTCGCCCAACCGCTTCGAGATGCCGTAGGTATCGCTCTCGGGGATGAGGACCACGAACCGCCCGGGCAACGACACCTCCTGGGTGAGACGTGCCCCCTTGGTGCCGATCGGGTTCTTTGTGACCTGGCAGATCACGTTTTGGCCCGTGCGCAGCAGTTGCTCGATACGGGCGTCGCGGGCCACACCGCCCAGGCGTCCCCGGGTCGGTTTGGCGTCGTCGGCCGCGGGGCGGTCCACTTCGTCGTCGTCGTACCTGAGGTCGCCCCGGTAGAGGACGGCGTTCTTGGGCGTCCCGATGTCGACGAACGCCGCCTCCATGCCCGGCAGGACGTTCTGGACCCGGCCTAGGTAGATGTTGCCGTCGATCTGGGTGGCGTCGTCGGCTGGGCGGCTCACATAGTGCTCGATGAGCGTCCGTCCTTCGAGCACGGCGATCTGGGTCGCCGTAGGACCGACGTGGACGACCATGAGGTAACGGCCCAAGGGGCGGTTACGGCGTTCGATGCTGCCGCTCCCCCGCCGCGCTCTGCCCTCTTGGTCGCGACCGGCGGCCTCGTCGGACGCTATCGCCTTGCCCGGGCTGCGCACCGAGCCAGCCAGCGCCGCCCCAGGACCGCCCAGGCCCGCCCCGGCACCTGCCGTCGGGGCCTGGCGGGCCGTCGCCTGCCTATCGGGGACCGGCCTCTCCGACGAACGGGCGAGCGGGCCGACATCGCCCGACAAGCTCCGCCGCTTGCGGGGGCGGCGGGACCGGGTGCCGCCGTCGTCGCCATCGACCGCCCCGGCGCCGGCAGGCTGGTCGGCCAGGTTGCCATCGGCCCCATTGCCGTCGACCGGGGCCAACGGCGACGCCGGCGCCTCTCTGCGTGCCCGACGCTTGGGCGCCGGAGGCGAACCGGGCCGAGTATCACCGATCCTCGGCTTGACCACGGCCGGAGCGACGGCCGGGACGGTCGCCGAGACCGTCGCCGGCGCTGCCACTTCGCTCGCCTCCAGGGCCTCGACAGGGGCCTCGAGGTCCCCTCCACCCTCTGGGCCTACCCCGGGCTCGACCAGCGCCACGGCCGCGCCACGACGCCCACGCCCGCCGCGCGACCCCCGGCGTCGGCGCTTGGGCGCCTTTTCGTTGTCTATGGGCTGGCCTGCAGCCTGGTCCTGAGATGGGTCGCCGGCCGGGGCCCAAGCGCGGGCGGCAGCGGGGACGTCCTGAGCGCCGTTGCCATCGGCGCGCGCCGGCTCAGGCCTAAGGGGGCCTGCTTCGCCAAGCAGTGGTTCCGACATCGAGATCTTCCCTTCCAAGCGGGCACGCTCCGCAGCGTGCCCTGCGCACTTCGCGACCAGGGCTCTGAGTGTCTTCCCCGGCTGAGCCATATGGGCTGCAGCCACGCGCCGTCGCGCTCCATGACTAAATAAACCTGCGGGCTTACGCCGTCGACAAGCCCCCGTCCGGGCGAGTGCCCGACCGGGACCGACCGGCGTGAAGACACCCCTGCCGGCCGGCGCGAACTGCTCGCCGGCACCGCACTTCGCGCGTGGCCTACCGCGGCGAAGCTGCTACAAACGCGGGACCACAGCCGGCTCACCTGTTTGCTCCAGGCGCATACGCGCCCACCGGCTCAGGTTGCCAGGCCATCCCTAACGAGTCATCTCCACAAACGAGTGTAGCGACGAATGCCCGTCAACCTCGTGGGATACCTGAGCCGACCCTGAGGTCAGCCTGAGCGTTAGCTAAACCGGCGCATGCTCACGTTGACCACCAGGCCGATGGCCACCCAGTCGATAACCATCGAAGAACCGCCATAACTCATGAAAGGCAAGGTAATGCCCGCTACGGGCATGATACCCATGGTCATGCCCACGTTCTCGAACGCCTGGAAGGCCAACATGGCCAGCACTCCGACGCAGATCAGCGTCCCGGCCAGGTCGCGGGACGTGACCGCGGCTCGACCGGAACGCCAGACGACGAACAGGAACAGAGCTAACAGTAGGGCCGAACCAGCGAAGCCGAACTGCTCGGCCACGGCGGTGAAGATGAAGTCCGTCGACTGGTTGGGCACGTAGGAGAGATTGGTCTCCAGGCCCTTGAACAGGCCCTTGCCCCACAGACCGCCGTCGGCGATGGCCGCTTTGGACTGGTCCAGGTTGTACTCGATGGTGGCGGCGTAGGGGTTGGCGCTACCGGCGCTCGATTTAGCCACCCCGCTCGGCGCGGTGAGGAACGTGGTCAGTCGGTCCTTCTGGTACTGCTTCAGCACCCCGAGCTGGAGCACGCCCCCGATGCCCAGCGCCGCCACCAGGGCCAGGGCGACCATGTGCCGGCCCCGGGTGCCGGCCATCAGCAGCATCCCGACCATCACCACGGCCAGCACCATGGCGCTGCCCAGGGCGTCCTGCTTGTAGATGAGCAGGAAGGGCAGGACAGACAGGCCGAGCACCAGGAGCAGCACCCGACCGGAAACGGTGCCCTTGCGGCTGGCCAGTAGGGCGGCGAGCGACAGGATGAGGCTGACTTTGACTATTTCGGACGGCTCGACCTGGATGCTGCCGACCTGGATCCACGAGGTGGCGCCCAGTTCGGCCCGGCCCACGACAAGGGTGGCCATAAGCAGCAGCAGGCTCCCGATGTAGAGCACGGGCGCCCAGGACAGGTAGCGCTTGTAGTCGAAAAAGACGGTGGCAATGAAGGCACCCAACCCCACCACGGCATAAATGGCCTGCTTTTTCATCTCCGACTGCGGGTTGTCCCCGGCCACGGCCAGGGGGGTGCGGGTGGTCGAGTAGACCATGAGCACGCCCAGCGCCGAGATGGCGGCGGTGGCGGCGATCAGCAGCACGTCGACGTGGCGCCAGGCCGGGCTGACCACGGGCCGGCGCGGCACCGTCGTCGTGGCGCTGGGGGCCGGGCGAGGCAGGGTGGTGTACGCCATCAGCCCGCCGCTCCCGTGCTAGTCGTCGTGCCCGCGCCGGCCGTCGTGACCGCGCCCCCCGTGCCGGCCGTCGTGGTCGTGCTCTGGGCCTTATGGGCCGGCTTGTTGAGCCCGAACAAGGTCTCGTACTCCTGTTCGACCGCGGGCGCGGCGACCGAGGCGCCGTAGCCGGACTGCTCGAAGATGGCGTCCACGGCAAAGCGGGGGTTGTCGGCCGGGGCGAAGCTGGCAAATACCGAGGTGTCCTGCTTGTAGGCCGGCCAGGTCAAATAGCCGGCCCCGCAGCCGGTGCTGGTGGAGCAGTAGCTGTCGACCTGGGCCGTCCCCGTCGTGCCGGCCACGGGGGACTCGCTCAGGGGGAAGTCATGGACAGCGGGGTACGCGGTGCCGACAGAGGAGGCGGTGACGCCCTCGAACCCCTGCAACATGGCGTCCCGGTCATAGCTGGACGGCATCGTCACGTGGTCCTTGACCTGAGGGTAAAAGAGCTCAAGGATCCTCCCGTTGGGCCGGGCCCTGTGGCCGGGGGCCTCCACGGCCAGGGCCACCTGGGGGACGTACAGGGTGCCGTCATTAGCGAAGGCGGCGTAGGCATCGTCGAGCTGCAGCGGGGTCACCAGATCCTGGCCCTCGCCGATTGCCTCCTGGACCTCGAAGCCGGGCTCCCAATTGCCGTCCGGGTAGTCCCGAGGGTACTGAGCGTGCATCTTGGCGATGACCTGGGCGTCGGGCACGAGCCCGGGCGCCTCGACGGGGAGGTCGATGCCGCTGTAATGCCCCAGACCGTACTGCGAGGCCACGCTTTGTAGGGGATCCGGGCCCTGCACGTTCTTCCCGTAGTCGTACTGCTGGTAGAACTGGCCGCCGATGCTGTAGAAGTACGTGTCGCTGGACTCGGTTATGGCCTGGGCCAGGTCGACGTCGCCCAGCTGGGTGTTGTCGTTGTCGTTGAAAATCTGCCCGCCGATCGAGTAACTGCCTCCGTCGTAGTACACGGTGTCGGGCGTACGCAGGCCATAGCGGAGCATGGCCGTGGCGGTAACGAGCTTCCAGGTCGACCCGGGAGCGTAACCCGTGCTAACGGCCCGGTCGATGAGGGGGTAGTTGTTGGCCGGGTTGTTGTAGTACGACCACTTGGCCTGGCTAATGCCTCCGATGAAGTCCGACGGGTTGTAGTCGGGGTACGTGGCCAGCGCGAGTACCTGCCCGTTGCGCGGGTCTTCGACCACCATCGAGGCGCCGGGGGCCCGGAAGTCGTGGTTGCTGACCTTGTCCCACATCCCCCTGGCCTTGACCACCCAGTCGTCCAAGGCCTGCACGGCCGCCTGCTGGTCCGTCAACGAAATGGAAAGGACGAGGTTGTCGCCGGGCACGGGCGGGGAGACCATGTAGCTGTTGAGCACGTGGCCCTGGGAGTCGACCTGCACCTTTTCCACTCCAGGACGGCCCCGGAGGTAGTTCTCGAAGCTCTCTTCCACCCCGGCCTGGCCGATCATCGAGCCCGTCCCGTAGCAGTCGACGCCGGCACCGCACTTGTCGTCCTTGTCCCCTGCGTACTCGGCCCCGGTGATCTGGCTGACGTAACCGAGGATATTGGCCGTCGTATCGCCGTAGGGGTAATAGCGCACCGGTTGGGCCTGGACCACCACGCCGGGCAGGAGCGACTGGTTCTCGTCTATGGCGAGCACGGTGGCGGTGCTGACGCCCTGGGCAACGGGCACCGGCTGGTACGGGCTGTACTGGACACTGTCGATGGCCGCCTTCACCCTGGCCACGGGCTCGCCCAGCAGGGCGGACAGCTCCTCGACGATACCCGGGTGGGCCTCTTGCGCCCCGGGCAGGACGCTGACCACCTGCTCGATGCGGTTGCCCGCCAGCAACACGCCATCGCGGTCGAAGATCTCGCCCCGGGGCGCCGGGAGGTAAACCGTTACAACGCCCTGAGTGGCGACCTGGGCGACGGCGGGGGTGCCGGCCTCGACACCCTGCAGGAACCAGAGCCGGCCGAAAAGAGCGGCGAAGAGACAGGCCACCACCACCAGCACGGCCGCGGCCCGCAGGCGCAGCGAACTTGGCTCCGCCGGAGGCGGGGTAACCGCTTGAGCCATGCGCTTTACCGTACCCCGGCCCTGGCCCGGCGCCGGCGGCGGGCCCGCACGCTGGCGCGGCGGCGGCTCGGCAGGTCTCCCGTGGCCGTCCCGCCCGGTGTCGCCGCGTTCAAGGCCCCCGGTGTCACAGCCGGACCTGCCAGGGCCCAACGCATCATCACGAACGCGGGCAGGGAGAACAAGGCGGCGTAGCAGGCCTCGACCAGCGCCACTCCGGCCAGCCAATGGCCGCCGCCGGCCATCAGCTGGGACTGGCCCACCAGGTAGCCGACCACGACGAAGAGCACCACGCCCAGCGCCGTGCCGCCCGCCGCCACCAGGGGGACCGTGAACAGGCGGGACCGCAGGACTTCTGTGCCCGCCCACCCGACGACAAAGCCGGCCAGGCAGGCGGCCAGGGCCGAGAGCCCGAACGGCGTGCTCTGGAGGAAGAGGTCGCTGACCAGGCCGGCGGCGAAGCCGACGACGGCGCCCGTGTCGGGACCGGCGACGAAGCCGGCGCAAACGGCCAGCAGCATCAGCAGGTCGGGGGCGACGTCATCAACCCGCAGGTCGTCGCCGAAGGTGGTCTGCAGGAGGATCCCCACCGCCAGGAGCAGGGCGACCTTGAGCACCGTCCGGGCCCAGGGCGCGCTCATCGTCCCCCCCCGCTCATCCTGTCCCGCTCACCCGGACCGCTGATCCCGGCCCGCTCACCCGGACCGGTCATCCGGCCCGCTCACCCGGCCCGCTCACCCGGTCTGCTCACCCGGTCTGGGGCGACCACAGCAGCACCCGCACGTACTGCAGGTCGACCAGGTCGGCGAACGGGCTCACTGATATGGCTAACTGCAATGCGCCGGCCGGCGAGCTCACGGAGAGGACCCGGCCGACGGGGATGCCGGCGGGGAAGTGCTCGAGCTGAAGACCGCTCGTGACCAGGTCGTCACCCCGGCCCACCCGCGACCCCACGTTGACGTCCTCGACCTGGAGCGGGTCGCCCTCCCCCTCGCCCACGGCGGCACCCACGACACCGGTGCCGATCACCCGCACCCCCACGGTCACGCTGGGGTCGTCGAGCAGCGTCACCGTGGCCAGGTGAGAGGAGACGGACGTGACGCTGCCGATGAGCCCTCCCGCCGAAACCACGGGTTGGCCGACCGAAACACCGTTGGCCGAACCTCGGTCCAGTTCGATGGTCTGTTCGAAATTGGCGGACCCGAGGTCGATGACTTGCGCGGCGACGCTCGGGATGGCGGCCAGGTACGGGAGGCCCTCCTGGGCCAGGACTTGTGCCGCCTGGGACTGTTCCCCCATGGCCTGTACGGCCGCGGCTTGGTCATCGGCCACCTGCTGGCGCAGCGACTGGTTCTGTTTTTCCAATGCCTGGTAATTGAGGGCGCCGTAAAGAAAATTCCCCACCGGCTGTAAAAGAGAATGAGCTCCGGACTGGAAAGGGTTGGCCACTTCCCGGGCATAAGAGCGGGCCCGGGCAAAAATGCCGCTGTTGCCATCGCGGTCGGAAAGAGTGACCAACGTCACGCCCAGCAGCACCAAGACCAAAAGCAAGAACCCGCCGCGGGGGCGATGGGGAGCAGCCACGGCTGCGAACAGCCCTTATCGGGAACTGGTCATGAGCACGTCAGACAGAACACCTAGCTGTTCGAGGCACTGCCCGCTGCCGAAAGCGACCGATTGCAGCGGGTTGTCGGCGATAACGATCGGCATGCCCGTCTCCGCCGCCAGGCGGGAGTCCAGACCGTGCAAGAGGGCGCCGCCCCCGGTCAGGACGATGCCCTGCTCCATGATGTCTGCCGCCAGCTCGGGCGGGGTCTTGTCCAGTGTCACCTTGACGGCATCGACGATGGCGGCCACCGGCTCCTCGATCGCCTCCCGTATCTCTTCGGTGTTCGTCACGATGGTCTTGGGCAACCCAGTGATGAGGTCCCGGCCCCGGATTTCAGCGCTCACTTCGTCCTGGAGGGGGCAGGCCGAGCCAAGGGCGATCTTGATCTCCTCCGCCGTGCGCTCCCCCAGGGCCAGGCTGTACTCCTTCTTGATGAACTGGATGATCGCTTCGTCCAGCTCGTCACCGGCGATGCGCACCGACTGGCTGGTCACGATGCCCCCCATGGAGATCACCGCCACTTCAGTGGTGCCCCCGCCGATATCGACGACCATGTTCCCGGTGGGCTCGTGCACCGGCAACCCGGCCCCGATGGCCGCCGCCATGGGCTCCTCGATGATCCACGCCTGGCGGGCGCCGGCCGCCTCGGCGGCGTCCATGACAGCCCGCTTCTCGACGCCCGTGACGCCGGAAGGCACGCATATGACCATGTCGGGCTTGGACAACCGTCCCGGGTGGACGCGGCGGATGAAATAGGCGAGCATCTTCTCGCAAATCTCGAAGTTGGCGATCACCCCGTCCCGCAGCGGCCGCACGGCCAGGATGTGGGCGGGGGTGCGGCCTATCATCCGCTTGGCTTCCAGACCGACCGCTAGGGGCCGGCCGTCGCGGATGTCAATGGCGACGACTGACGGCTCGTTCAGTACGATGCCGCGACCCTGGAGGTACACCAGTGTGTTGGCCGTACCGAGGTCCACTGCCAGACCCCGTCTGAAGGATGAGAACATTCTGTCGCGCACGGTCGGGAAGCCTCCTAGCATGACGCGGCACGGGAGCCCGACCACAAGGCTAATGCGGTGGCTGGGCTGGTGCCAGCCTGAGTGCTGAGCCCAGGTTACGCCCTCAGGGAGCCTTTCGGTCCTCGCCCGTCCCTAAGGGAAGAAAAGGGCTATTTCGCGTTGGGCGGACTCGGCACTGTCCGAGCCATGGATCAGGTTTTCCGTCATCGATGTGGCCAGGTCACCGCGCACGGTGCCCGGGGCGGCCTGAGCCGGGTTGGTGGCGCCCATCATGGTCCGCACCACTTGCCAGGTGCCCACGGGACCTTCGATCACGGCCAGCAGGACAGGGCCACGGGTGATATGGGCGATGAGGCTGTCGTAGAAAGGCTTGCCCACGTGCTCCCCATAATGGGACGCCGCCGTCTCGTTGTCCACGTGGCGCATCTCGGCCCGCACCAGGCGCAAGCCTCGGCGCTCCAGGCGCCCGATGATCTCGCCCACCAGGCCGCGCTCGACGGCGTCCGGCTTGCATATGACCAGTGTCCGCCCCGTGTTGGCGGCTCCGGTCCCGGCATCAGATGTGCTGTCTGGCTGTCCCTGTCCCACAACCGGGCGAGGATAGCGGCAAACGGCCCCGCGGGCCAATTGCTGAGGACAAACGCCCTGGTGAAGGGGCCTCCTTACCTCCCGATCGGAGGCCATGGCCGCAAAAGGTGTTGCCCTCTGGCTGTCTTAGGGGATTGCCGTCAAGATCGGGGGGCGCGAGGATTTGACCTTTCCACGTGGACGAGAGAGGAGGCGCGCCCGCGCCTACACCGGGCGAGCGGAGGTTGAAGCTCAGGGGAGCCTCGGGCCCCTCGGGCTCGGTCGGTGAGAACGCCGGGCGCAGATCCGCTGGGTGATGGGAGCGGTCGAGCACCCCTTCGAGACTTTCTAGCGCTGCTTCCACGCTCAGGCGAGGCGCGGGCCCGGCTCTAGGTCATGCCCGCCCACGAGGACGGTGCGGGCGGCCCCGACGGTGTAGAGAGAGCCGGTGACGAGCACCAGGTCGTCCTGGCCGGCTTCGGCCAAGGCCACCTCCAGCGCGTCGGCCACCGACCCGGTGGCCACGGCTCGACAGCCCAGGGACCGGGCTACGGCGGCGACGTCCTCGGCCCCCTGCGCCCGGGGAGATGGAGGCGGGCACGTCACCACCAGCCGGGCCGTGGGGGCATCGAGCGCCTCGAGCATCTCCAGGGCGCTCTTTCCGCTCAACATGCCCACCACGAGGACGTGGGCGCGGTCGAGCCCGAACTCCTCGCGCACGGCGGCCGCCGACGACTGGGCCCCGGCCACGTTCTTGGCCCCGTCCAGCACCACCAGCGGTCGCTGGCGCACGACCTCCAAGCGGCCGGGCGAGCTCACCGACGCCGCCGCCGCGGCCACAATGTCGGGCTCGAGCGGTCGCCCGAAAAATGCCTCCGTCCCCACCAGGGCGGCCATGAAATTGTCGGCCTGGTGGCGGCCGTGGAGGGGGAGGTAGATGCCTTCGTAGCGGGCGCCCGGGGTGCGCAGGTCGACCAGCCGGCCTCCCACTGCCATCACATTGGACTCGACGGCGAAGTCCCGGCCGGCGAGCCATAGGGTCTCGGGGCCTTCGGCGGCGAAGATGTCGTAGAGCTCGGGACTGGTCTCCCCGAGCACCAGGGTCGCCCCGGGCTTGACGATGCCGGCCTTCTCCCGGGCGATGTGCTCACGGGTCGGGCCCAGGAGCTCGGTGTGGTCCAGGGAAACGTTGGTCACAATGGAAACGGTCCCGTCCACGACGTTGGTGGCGTCCCAGCGCCCACCCATGCCCACTTCGACCACAGCCACGTCCACCGGACGGTTGGCGAAATACCCGAAAGCGGCGGCCGCCATGAGCTCGAACCTGCTGGGCCGCAGCCCCTCACCGAGCAGCGGCTCGAGGTCGGCCAGTTCGCTCAGGACCTCCGCCAGGTCGGCGTCGCTGATCGGCCCGAGGTTGACCATGATGCGCTCGTTGATCTTTTCCAGATGAGGGCTGATGAAGGTGCCGACGGTCAGCCCCTTGAAAATGAACAGCTGGGTGAGGGCCCGGGCCGTCGAGGTTTTCCCGTTGGTGCCCGTCACATGCACAGCTGGCTGCTTGTCCTGCGGGTCGTCCATCAGCTCGACCAGGGCGCGCACCCGCTCGGGCCGGGGGACGCGCAGGCGCGCGTCAGCGAGGATGCGCTCGAGGTTTTGATGGCGGTCGAGCCACGCCAGAGCGTCGCCCAGGTTCATTTTCTAACTGGCAGCGCGCCGCGTCCTGGGCTCTTTGTGGACGGCGTCGGTGCGGGGGACGAGCGTAGGGTTGACCCTCTCCAGCACCACCGAGCGGTCGATCACGCACTTGCCAATGTCAGAACGGCTCGGCAGGTCGTACATGACCTCGAGCAGGACCTCTTCCAGGATGGCCCGTAGGCCCCGAGCACCCGTCCCTCGCAGCATGGCCTGTTCGGCGACCGCCTCCAGGGCGTCGGAGCTGAACTCGAGCTCGACGCCGTCGAGCTCGAGGACCTTGCGGTACTGCTTGACCAGCGCGTTCTTGGGCTCGGTCAGGATGCGGATTAGAGCCTGCTTGTCGAGGGTCGAAACCGTCCCGATCACGGGCAAGCGGCCGACGAACTCGGGGATGAGACCGAACTTGAGCAGGTCCTCGGGGAGCACGTGGGAAAGCAGCTCATCCTCGTCGGCGTCGTGAGCCCGGCGGATCTCGGCCCGGAAGCCGATGCCCTGCTTGCCCAGGCGGCTCTGTACCATCCGGTCCAGGCCGGCGAACGCCCCCCCACAGATGAACAGCACGTTGGTGGTGTCGATCTGGATGAACTCCTGGTGGGGGTGCTTGCGGCCGCCTTGGGGGGGCACCGAAGCGGTGGTGCCCTCCAGGATCTTGAGCAAGGCCTGCTGGACACCCTCGCCGGAGACGTCCCGGGTGATCGACGGGTTCTCGCTTTTGCGGGCGATCTTGTCGATCTCGTCGATATAGATAATCCCGGTCTCGGCCTTTTTGATGTCGTAATCGGCGGCCTGGATGAGCTTCAGGAGGATGTTCTCGACGTCCTCTCCGACATAGCCGGCTTCGGTGAGGGCGGTCGCATCAGCAATGGCAAAAGGTACGTTGAGCATCCGGGCCAGGGTCTGGGCCAGGAACGTCTTCCCGCAGCCGGTCGGGCCGAGCAGGAGGATGTTGGATTTCTGCAGCTCCACGTCACCATCGGCATAGCCGCCCGCCTGGACCCTCTTGTAGTGGTTGTAGACGGCGACCGAGAGGATCTTTTTGGCCCGCTCCTGGCCTATTACGTAATCGTTGAGGAAGTTGAAAATCTCGGTGGGCTTGGGGAGCTCGTCGAAGCGCACCTCCGCCGGCTCGGACAGCTCCTCTTCGATGATGTCGTTACAGAGGTCTATACATTCGTCACAGATGTAGACGCCCGGCCCGGCGATGAGCTTCTTGACCTGCTTCTGCGATTTCCCGCAAAAAGAGCATTTGACCAGCTCGCTTGATTCGCCGAACTTGGCCATGTCTCTCCTCGGTGCTCAGGCTACGCCGGCGGCTTGAGGCACGCTGGCCAGCTCACGGGTCGTGATCACTTCATCAATGATGCCGTACTCCTGGGCCTCAGCCGCGCTCATGATGAAGTCCCTATCGGTATCGGAAACCACCTTATCCAGGCTTTGCCCCGTGTCAAAGGCGATCATCTCGTTGAGCAGGTCCCTCATCCGGATGATCTCCTTGGCCTGGATCTCGATGTCGGCCGCCTGGCCCGCCGCCCCGCCGTAGGGCTGGTGCAACAGGATGCGGCCGTGGGGCAGGGCGTAGCGCTTGCCCTTGGTGCCTCCGGCCAGGATGACCGCCGCCGCCGAAGCGGCCTGGCCGTAGCAGAAGGTCGAGATGTCGTTGCGCACGAACTTCATGGTGTCGTACACCGCGAACAGGGCCGTGATGTCGCCCCCCGGCGAGTTGATGTAGATGCTGATGTCCTTGTCGGGGTTCTTGTACTCGAGGTAGAGGAGCTGGGCGCACACCGCGTTGGCCACGTAGTCGTCGATCGGGGTCCCCAGGAAGACGATGTTTTCCTCGAGCATGCGAGAGAAAAGGTCGTAGCCCCGTTCGCCCCGGTTGGTCTGCTCGAAGATGCCCGGGACGTGGTACTGGCTGACGACTTTCATTCCGCCGCTCCCGGTGCCTCGGGGACGACGCTCGCGGCACCCACAGACCCAAGCCGGTCAGTGCCCTGACCTGCACTTACCAGCAGTGCCCGGTCCACCCCGTTGCCCTCCTCATCGGTTACCTCGGCATGTTCGACCAGCCAGTCGAAAGCCTTGCTCTTCTTTAGATCCGAGCGTACCGCGAGACGCCGCCCTGCGCGCTCGACCTGCTCCTTGAAGTACGCCGGGTCCACCCCTGAGCCCGCCGCCATGCGCTCCATGTAGGCCTCGAGCTCGGACTCCGAGGGCTCTATGCCCAGGGCGTCGGCCACCGCCCTCAGGGCCAGGTCGATCTTCACGGTGGGCACGGCCTGGGTACGCAGCTCAGCGATCAAGTCCTCGAGGCTCCGGCCCGTCGCTTCCAGGTACCTCTCCAGGCGTACGCCCTGGGAGTCGAGCCGGCGGCCCAGCTCCTCGGCGCTGCGGTGCACCTCGGCGTCGACCAGCACGGCCGGGGGCTCCTCGTCCACCAGGGCGACCAGGGCGTCAAGGGTGCCGTTGCGCAGGCTCATGGCCGACTGCACCTTCTTTATCTCGGACATCCTGGTCTCGATGTCCTGCCTCAGCTCAACCACGGTGGCGAACTCCGACGCCTCAGACGCCCACTCGTCGGTGATCTCAGGTAGGACTTTCTCCTGCACCTGCTTCACGACGACCTGCACCTGGACCGGGGTGCCCCCCAGGTCGGCAACGAACTGGACCGTCTCGCCCGCTTTGGCGCCGGGCAGGTGCTCGTCGAGCTCGGGTAGGTCGTTGCCGGCGCCCAGTTCGACCGAGTAGTCGGTATAGGACATCCCCGCCACTGCTTGGCCGTCATTGGTAGCGCTCATGTCGATGACGACGCTGTCACCGGCGCGGGCTTCGCGTTGGACGGGCTCGAGCGAGGCGAAGTTGCCCCGCAGGCGGTCGATCTGCCTGCTCATCTCTTCCTCGGTCACCGCCGGGTTGGGCACGGTCACCTTCAAGGACTCATAGCCGGTGAGCTTGAGCCGGGGCCTGACCTCCACCACGGCGTCGAAAGCGACGGGACCATTGTCTTCGCCGGCGGTGACCTCTATCTCGGGTTCGTTGATCACGTCGACGGCCTTGTCCCGCACGGCGCGGCCATACCAGTAAGGAATGTGCTGCTCAAGGGCCTCGTGCCGGGCGGCGGGGCGCCCGATCCTGGCCTCCAGCACCCGGCGGGGCGCCTTGCCGGGACGGAACCCGGGCACCCGGAGCTCACGGGAGAACTTGGCGAACGTTTCGTCGATGGCCTGCTCGACCTCTGTTTCCTCCACCTCGACCGAGAGCTTGACCTTGTTGCCCTCCAGTGGAGCTACTTGGGTTTTCATATGAGATGCGGAGCCTACTTGGCTGGGGACGGGTTCAAGTGCCGCGGCCGGTAGTGGCCGCCAGACCGCTGTACGTGAAGGCGCGCCGCCAGGCCCCTTCCCCGGCCGGGCGAGCTCCTCCGGGCCCCCGGTCGCCAAAAGGCCTGGTACCTTAGGGTGCACGGCCGTACCGGGGAGTAGCGCAGTTGGTAGCGCACCTGCTTTGGGAGCAGGAGGCCGGGGGTTCAAGTCCCCCCTCCCCGACCAACCAACCAACCCACCAAGAACTCGCAGGTAACAGGCGGTAAGGCCGACAGGGAAGTCGCAAGATGGGGAGCGTCGGGCGCGCTACGCTCTCGCGTTTCTGGCGACCAAAGAGACCGATATCCTCCGGGGGGAAAGGACCGCCCCTGCCGCCGCCAAAATCAGCCTCGGCGAGTTCGTAGACAAGTGGGCCGGGCGCCAGGGCCACCTAAGCTAAGTGGCCGCTACCGCACCTAAGGCATATCGCCTTATGGCCACGATCCTGCGCGCCGCGCTCCGCGACGGCTGCATCGCCCGCAGCCCAGTCGAGGTCAAGGGCGCGTCGAAAGAGCCGGTACACGAGGAGCCTCTCGCGACGGTGGCCGAGGTCGAAGCACTTGCTGCGGCGGTCCCTGGTCTGTACCGGGCCATGGTCCTCATGGCGGCCTGGTGCGGGCTCCGCTTCGGCGAGCTGGCGGCGTTGCGCCGGGACGGGGCCGACCTGTCGCCCGGCAAGGTCAGGGTGGTGGCCGAGACCATCACCGAGCTGGCGAGCGGCGACCGCTTCCCCGGGCCACCCAAGACATCTGCCGGACGCCGCACCGTAGCCATCCTTCCCAACGTCGTCCCCGTCTCCAGGCGCATGGCAACCCTCCGTCCCGAGCCAGACGCTCTGGTCTTCCCGGCGCCGCAGGGCGGGTACCTGGAGTCATCCGGCTTCGCCTGACCACAGATAGTGGCAACCGGCGGCGTGGTGAGATCGACGGGGCGCCCCTGCCGACTATTTGCGAGCCCGTCGAGGCTTCAACGGCCCAGCAGCGCGTCGTTATGGCGCGCCGCTCGAGCCAGCGTACTTGTGGATCTTCGACGCCAAGCGGGCCTGCCGTACGTCGGCAAGTTCGCTGCCTCGCTCGAAGTAGGCGATCAAGACCCGAAGGTCGCGCTCGCTGAACTGGGCCTGAAAGTCAGCCATGAGGGGCTCGGGGATCTCGTAGAGCTCCCCAGCGAGCCGGCGGAGTTCCGGCGTGAGGTCGACGATGACGCGACGGCGATCGACTGGGTCACGGGCGCGACTTACGTAACCCGCGTCCTCGAGGCGGTCGGCGACCTTGGTGATCGCACCGGTCGTCAAGCCGCTCAGCTCAGCCAGCTGCCCGGCAGTCATGGGCCCGAACTGGTCGAGAATGTCGAGACAGTGCGCTTCGGTCCGCGAGACACCGAGGTAGTCCGCGACCGCCTGGTCGAACCTGTCGTTCTGGCGTTGCGACTCCCGGACCAACTCGAACAGCCGACCAAGGAGAGCCTCACGGTCCATTGAGCAGATACCTTCCTATGGAAGAATCTTCCATGGTCAGATATTATCATTAGGGGAGCGGCGTGACCACGCTCGCCACCCTGAGCAAGGAGGACATGGCTTTGGGCACCGTCATCTTGACCACCGAGCTCCGAAAGAGCTTTCCCGCGAAGGGTGGGCCGATCGAAGCGGTCCGCGGCGTGAGCATCCAGGTGCAACAGGGTGAGATCTTCGGCTTCCTCGGGCCGAACGGGGCGGGGAAGACGACGACGCTACGCATGTTGACGACGTTGCTCCCTATCGGTGGGGGCAACGCGACCGTCGCGGGGTTCGATGTCGCCCGTCAACCTCAGCAGGTCCGGCAGCGGATCGGCTACGTCAGCCAGCTGGGTGGCGCCGACGACCTCGCCACGGGGCGGGAGAACCTCATCTTGCAGGGTCGGCTCTACGGCGGCGACCTCGCTTCGGTATCGGCGCGTGCCGAGACTTTGATGAAGATCCTCGACATCGAGGAATTCGCCGACCGGCGCGTGAAGACCTACTCCGGCGGACAGCGTCGGCGTCTCGACGTGGCGCTCGGGATCGTCCACGAGCCGGAGGTGCTGTTCCTGGACGAACCGAGCACTGGGCTTGACCCGCAGAACCGGGCCAATCTCTGGGACCACGTACGAAGGCTCCGTGAGCACGGCACGACGGTCTTCCTTACGACGCACTATCTCGAGGAGGCCGACGCCTTATGCGACCGCCTCATGATCATCGACCACGGCAAGATCGTGATCGAGGGGTCACCCCGAGATCTCAAGCGGGACGTCGCCGGGGATGCCGTCTTGTTGAGCCTGCACGACACCGACAGAGCGCTCCTGCGGGCTCGGTCGCTCCTCGAAGGACAGTCCTTCGTACGCGAGGTCAACGCCGAGGGCGACCAGCTACGCCTCTATGTCGAAGATGGCAGCACCGCCCTTCCGAAGCTGATGCGCCTCCTCGATCACGAGCACATCGCCCTTCGGTCGATCAGCTTGTCCGAGCCCACACTCGACGACGTCTTCTTGCGAGAAACCGGTCGTTCGTTACGGGACACCGGAGCAGGCGAGGGGGTCGCGGCGTGAAGACCATGCGAGACATAAGCCTGCTGTTCGAACGCTATACGGTCCAAATGCTGCGCAACCCCGTGTGGCTCTTCGTCGGCTTCTCGACACCGATACTGTACCTCGCGCTGTTCACGCCGCTGTTGAAGCACTTCAGCGGGATCCCGGGATTTCCGAAGGGCAGTGTCCTCGATGTCTTCCTACCGGGCATCCTTGCTCTTCTCGCGTATGCAAGCGGGAGCGCCATGGGCTTCAGCACGATCTTCGAGCTTCAGGCCGGCGTTATCGAGCGCTTCCGGGTAACTCCGGCGAGCCGTTTCGCGATCCTCATCGGACCGATCCTGTCCGGGCTCGTGATGATGTTCGTGTTCGATGCCGTCGTTGTCGCAGTCGGTTACGGCTTCGGCTTCCACGTCCATTGGCTCGGTTTGCTGGTACTCGGTGTGCTCCTCGCGCTGCTGGCGGGGCTGATGGCCGCGTTTTCGGTTGCCACGGCGCTCGTGACGAAGGACATCAGCAGCTTCGCGGCGATCATCAACGGGCTGAACCTACCGTTGCTGCTCCTCGCCGGCGTACTACTTCCGATCTCGCTGGGACCGCTTTGGATGCGCGTCATCGCACACTTCAATCCGCTCTACTACCTCGTGCAGGCTTCGCGGGCGCTCGCGGTTGGATCGTTCGGCAATTCGGCTGTGTGGCAGGCGTTCGCCGTGCTCTCACCACTTTGTGTGCTGGTGTTGATATGGGCGACGCGAGTGTTCCGCAAGGCGGTCGCATGAGGCAGCGACCCCGGGGCGACAGCTGAACGCCCAGGTCCGAAGTCCCGAGCCGAACGGGACCTGCATGCTCAGCACGAGAGCCACGACAAATTGGGGAACCCGGGCCTGGGACAGCCGAATGCCGCCGCCGCGCCCTCCGCAACGCGACCCCCTCCGTGTCAAGACCTACTGAGGCACGCCAGTTCGAGCACCTTGCCGTCGGGAGCGCGGAAGTGCTGCCAGGCGTAGCCATCTGTGCCGAGCTCCAGGTCACCGACCAGCTCAGTGCCCGCAGCCTTTAGCTCCGCGACCGCTTCGTTGATGTCGTCTACGAGGATGCTCGTCATCACTTGGTTGTTCGCGAACTGCGTGGGCGGGTTGCCGGCCCTTGGGCCGAAGATCTCAATCTTGTCCCCATTGGGTAAGCCGAACGCTACGAAGTCCTCGCGTTCGAACATCACCCTGAGCCCGATGACCTTCGCGAAGAAGGACCTCATCTGGTCAAACTCCTCGGTCTTGACCCCAACCCACGAGACGCCCTTGGCGTTCACTTTTCATTGCCTCCTTGTCTGTGTAACCTATTGCGAAAACCACTATAAAAGCTGAACTATTGTTTAAGTCAAGAGGAGGTCGCCAGGTCGTTGACCATCGGTGAAGTGGCGGAGAGGACGGCTGTGGTCGCGTCGGCATTGCGCTTCTACGAGCGCCAGGGTTTGATCCGCTCCGAGCGATCATCCGGCGGCCAGCGCCGCTACCGCCGAGACGTGCTCCGTCGGGTGGCCTTTGTGCGGGTCGCAGCGCTCGTGGGTTGACCCTCAATGACCTGCCGACTCGGTGCGCCTTGCGATCGAGCTGAGGCCGTCATTCTGTGCGCGCGCAAACCGGCAAACAAAGTTAGGGCGATCGCCAGTTCGGGGCGCTAATTCGGGAGCACCTTCGGCGACTCGGCATCAGCTCTACCGACGGCGGAATGCAGAGCCCAGCGCCGTCGTGCCGAAGTTCCACATGCTGTCGGCGAAGTTGACCGTGATCTCCGGGGGGACGATCCCGTCGATGCGGTCGAGCACGTCGTCCGACAGGTCGATCCCATCGGCGGCGAGGTAGCCGCCCAAGTGCTCCATAGTGCGTGGACCGATGATGGCGGAGGTGACCGCGAGGTGGCGGGTCGCGAACGCGACTGTCATCTGGACGAGCGTCAGCCCGGCCTCGCCGGCGAGCGCGCCGAGCGCGTCAGCGGCGTCGAGCTTCGCAATGTTTGAGGGGCCGCTCTCGTCGTAACGCGCTGGAAGGCGTTGCTTCCGAGCGGCGGAGCTCGGCCCACTGACCTCTTGTCCCTTGCGGTATTTGCCCGACAGCCAAGCGCCGGCGAGTGGGCTGTAGGTCATCACGCCCATTCCGTGGCGTAGGCACGTCGACAGTACGTCGTGTTCAATCGCCCGGGTCAGCATGGAGTAGGGGGGCTGTTCGGTGCGAAAGCGTTCGTGGCCGCGGCGATCGGCGACCCATTGAGCCTCGACGATCTGACAGGGTGTGTTCCTATTGTTAGGCGGCACACCGGGTAAGGGTCGGTAGCCCATCGCGATGCCGTGATGTGCCACTTCGAGGACGAGGACCGGCCGCGGGCCCTGCGCCTGCACCTGGTGCACGACGAGCTGTTGGCCGTGTGAGGCTGCCGCGAGACCTGAGCGGCCGGGAGCTGGCCGCGCTCCTTGAACGCCACTACGGCAACGAAGTCGCCCGTCAAAGCGGGAGCCACTTGCGCCTGGTGACGACCTTGGGTGGCGAGCACCGCGTGACCGTGCCGGCAGGGGGCCGCTCAGAGTCGGCACCTTGGCGGCCATCGTCGCCGAAGTGGCCCACCCAATCACAGCATCACTCGAGCCGAGCTCGAACGGCGGCGCTTCGGATAGCCCCTTGATTGGAGGTCCCACACGCGGATTTCGCACGGCCGCGCACTGCCTCCTCCCGGAGGAGGGGCACCAGCAGGAGGCCAATGGGCGTGCGCGATCCGTGCGCGACGGCCGGCAAGTCGGTGGGCGGGAGCGAGGGCCGGACGGCTGTCCTAGGCCCGGACCGCCCGCCAGACCCGGCACCGCAGCGGCAGATCGACCGTTGTGCCGGTGGCCAGCTCAGGACGGGCGGACGCTCGGGCGGCCACCTCCTCCCTAACGGCGCGCCTCTCCGCGGCCGGGAGTACGATCACCCGGCTATAAGACGCGGCCAGGCCTGGCAGGTCCGCCACCTTGTAAGGCACGGCGGCCGTAAACGTACGCTCCTCCACGAGCGAGAACGGCGTTCCCGTCGGCAGCTCCACACGCCATCGGCGGCCGTCCGGGCGGTCGCCGGCAACGCCCGGGCGCTGACCAGTCCCTCGGCCACCCAGCACCGCCTCGACCCACGCCACGCTTCGGTCGGGACCGCTAGAGACCACTGAGAAAGTCCCACCGGGCCTGACCACGCGGGCTATCTCCGGCCAGGCCCGTTCCGGGTCCAGCCAGTGCCACGCGGAGGAGATCACCACCGCCCCTGCGGCCCCAGAAACGAAGGGCAACTCCTCGCCACGAGCCGCTACCCGCGGCACCCCCGGCAGCCGTTCGCCCAGGGTGGCCAGCATCCGCCGGTCAATGTCGACCGCTACCACCCTATTGGCCCCGCCCAGCAGGTGCCGGGCCAGATGGCCCGTACCGGCAGCCACGTCGATCACCAGGCCAGGTGAGCGTCCAACAGCCCACTGCGCCGCTTCGGCCGGCGGAGCGGGGCGGTAGCGGGCGTAGTCGTCAGCCGCCGACCCGAACGATGTAGCCCTGATCTGCCGGTCCGCTTCTGTCACCCCTCGATCATGTTCGATGAGCGACGGCGGCTCTGGTCGGGTACTCGGCGCGGCGTCCAATAAGGCGTGCCTCACGTCTTGCCGCCCGGCCCGTGCGGGCAAAAGTCTCGGCTTCTCGCTCCAGAGGTCAGTTCGTCCCTTTTTGCCCAGTAGTTGACCTCACTGAGCACGCAAGAGCTCTTGCGGTTTGGACCGTCTTGCTACCAGGGCCGGCGCCACCGCGAGCAGGTTGGCTACCGCGAGCACGCCTGCGACGAGGACCACGATGAGCCAAAGCTCGACGACCGACACCGGCACTACCCCGAGGTTGTTGGCGAACGCGCTCCACACCGCCCGGCCGGTCACGACCCCGAGCGGGGCCCCCACCACGGTACCGACGACGGCCAGTGTGGTGGCCTGCCAAGCAACGGCCGCGGAGACCTGGGCGTTCACGAACCCAAGTGCCTTGAGCAGGCCGATCTCATGCCGGCGCCGGGACACGCTCACCACGAGCAGGTGGACCAACGTCGCAGCACCGAACACGGCCAGCATCGCCGCGAAGATGAGCGGGAAGTTGACCGCCTCGCCGAAATTGACCAGAGACGTCGGCGTGATGGAGGGAGCGGCGATCGACCGGTAGGCATCGAGGTAGTGGTTGACCGCCGCTTCTCCCCTGGGGCCAGGGACGAAGCTGGCCAGAAGCCCTCCGGCGGTCGCGTTCACAAATAACCCGTGCTGGCAAGCCACTTGCCCGGTCCCCGGCGGGCACGCCATGTGCTCGAAGCCGCCCACCGTGAACACCGCGCCGTTACCAAGGCTCGTGAGCCCCCCTCCGCCGAGCACGGGGAAGGACACCTGCGAGACCACCCGGAAAGGCGATGTTACCTTGGCGCCCGAGGGCCGCGGCAGGGTGACACGTACGACGGACCCGAGCTGAACGCCGGCCTCGCGCATCGTCTTGACACCGAGGCCGACCTGGCCGTCGCCGTTCGGGAGCTGCCCATTGACCGTCGAGAACAGCAGCCGCCCTTTGAGCGACGTTGCCACGATGGCTCCGACGGTGGCCTTGTCGATCGAGATATCCGTTGCGAAGCCCTCGGTGAGGCCGGTGACCGTTGGGTCGTGCTCGAGACTGGCAAGCAGCGCTGGGTCGGGCCCGCCCTTGCCACCGGAGCTGTCCGAGAAATTAATCTGGAACGGGTCGCCGTACAGCCTCGGCGTGGTCATGAGGTGCGAAAGACTGGCACCGAAAACCCCGGTCCCGCACAAGGCGACCACCGCCAGCGCCGTGCCGAGGAGAGCGCTGCCCACCGGGACCGCGCCACCCCCGCTGCGTCGTTCCAAGGCATGGCGTGCCCCGATCAGCATGCTCGGGGGTGCGCCCATCTTTGCGATAAGGCCCGCCACCGGCGAGGGATGGGAAGCTAGGGACCTCTCCTCGGTCCGCAGCGTTCGAGAAGCCTTGAGCGACGGCCATATCCCGAGCGCGAGGACGATAGCCACGATTGCGAGCGCCCCTAGCGGCAGGACCAAAGCGTCAAAGCTAAGGCCAGTCGATGGCTCGGCGGTGCGTGCCTCGCCGAGGGGCGCTATGGGCGAGAGAACCGTCGCCACGATCAGCGCGCCAACAGCACCGGCAACCGCCACGACCAGGGTCCGAGCCATCCCGAGGGCAACGATCTGTCGCCGGTCCACGCCGACGGCCGACAGTGTGGGGTAATCCTCGCTCTCGACGCCGCTTTGGCGGAAGAGGGCCTGGCCGATGACCGCAAGGCCGACTAGGGCAGCCAGTACGGCAAGGACCCACCAGCCCATGGCCTGGGGGTGGATCGACGCCTGGACCGAGGCGACCTCGCTCCCGAGGTTTTCCGGGTAGGCGCCCAAGGCGTTGGCTTCAGCTGTGAACCGTGGGAGGTCCGCGGCGCCGTGACGCAGGTTTACCAGGTAGAGATAGCCATATGCGGTCCGCGGGAGCACTACGCGAGCGAACGCCGGTGTGGTGTAGAGGTCGTAGCTGGGGGCCCCGCCGGATGGGAACTCGAACTCTGCAGCCTCGAACCCGACGACTTGCAGCGCCACCGTAGGGCCGCGCGGTGCTGGCGGCGCGCTGACGGTGTTGCTGTACGCGGACGCTTGCGATGCGGCGTAGAAGGGGACGCGGACGATGCTCCCGATGTGGATGCCGTAGCCCTGCTGGAGCGTGAACGACGCCAGCACCTGGTCTGTAGCGTTCGGGTCGGGAAAGTGCCCCGATACGAGCTTGAAGATCGACCTGGCCCTAGGTGGGACGATGACCCCGAAGTCCGTCGGGTTTATGGGGCGGGTGCAGCGGCACGTCGGTTGGCCGCTGTCGGGGCCCAGCACCTCTGTGGCGGAGCTGACCAGGGGAAGCCGGGACAGCTGTGGAGTGGGCCCGTCTGTGTACACACCGACGTCGAAGCCGTACCTGGCCACAAAGCTCGGGAACGCAGAGGCTGTCCGGCGCCCGGCGGCGGTCGCGGCCAGGGCTACTCCACCGACGAGGGCTGTCAACAGGACAAGGGCCAGCCAGGACCGCCAGCGACGGCGCATCTCGGAACGGAAGACCAGCGCGACTACCCCCAAGGCGACCTCCTTGGTCTAGTGTCTCCCGTCCAGGCCTAACAGCCAAGGTGGCCAGCCAGTGCGCCGGGCCTCGTGCCAGCATGGGGACGGACCAGGTACCCGGCCAAGGCCTGCCCCCGTCGGGACATGATAGAAAAGGCGGGCATCGTCGCCACCGGCGACTGGCACTGGGCTTCGTCCCCGCCTTCCAGCACCAAGGAGCGGCTTGGCTCCACGACAGAGGCAGATCCCTCGTTTCTGGCCACGCCGGTGCGGGCGAGCGTTGCCCCGGGACGCCTCGGTCAACGCCCTCGCGCCTGGCCCACGAGACCACTGGAGCCGCGTTGGCTGCGGCTGATCTCGGACTACACCGTCGACAGCGACGCTCGTGCCCCCGAACGCGCCGAGCGGCTGCCGGCGTTCTCGTAGCTGCCCTCGTCCTGGCCAGCCCGGCACCTCCAGCCGTGGCCAACGGCAAAGTTCAGCCCGGCCGAGCTGGCCACCTGCCCGACGGCCTGTCCGTCGCCAACACAGCCGCTTTCGCCGGCCATGGGGACCTGGCCTTCATTTCTCAGGGACAGCTCCTCGTACTGGACGGGGCGACCGGCAAGATAACCGACCTAGGGGAGGCAGCCGACGTGGGCCTGCCCCCGGAGTTCTCCCCCAACGGCCAATGGCTGGCCTACGACCTAGGCCGGGGCTCGGAATGGCTGGCGCGGGCGGACGGCAGTGACGCCAAGCGGGTCGCGCTCCAGGGCGCCCCTCAGTGGCTGCCCAACGACCTGCTCATGGTCGGCGACGAACTGTCAGCCATCTCCTCAACGGGTGTACTGCGGGACGCGGGCAGCGCCGACGGGTTGGCGGCATGGTCAGCCAATGGCCACGAGTACGTTTCCTTGGGCTCGGGCCCGACCGTGACCACCGGCAGCACGTCCCAAACCCCTTGGCGGCTCGCCGTAGCTTCCTCCCCGGACGGCCCGCGCACCACCTGGTACCGCACGACGATAACGGTTGACGCCAGCGGCGCCCACGGCAACTACATCACGAGGGTCTTCGTCGTCCCCGGGCACAAGGGCCTGCTGGTCGAGATCGACCCCGACCTCGACGACGATGCCGACGGTAGCCCCATCTACGAGATCCGTTCCCCCGGCGCCCCTCTCGTCGAGCTGGGCTTCATGCTGGCCCCCGAGGCGGGCGGGACGGTCTCGTTCGGCACCAACGGAACGTTCGCCTTGGGGGCCGGGCCTGACCGCTACGCCTGGATGACCAAGTCCGTGCTCGTCTGCCAGGCCACTGACGAGCACTGCTCCCCAGTGCCGGCCCCGAAGGGCACCCTCTCGCTTGACCCGGCCTGGTCCCCAAACGGTAAGAGGCTGGCCTTCGTAGAGGCGCCCTCGAGCAATATCGGCAACTTCTTCCCCGTCACCGTCACGCACTGGTACGCCAGTCACCATCTGTTCGTACTCAACAGCGCTACTGCGGGACCGCTGGAGATAGCCGGCACGCAGGGCGCCAGCGCGCCCCTCTGGTCCCGTGACGGCGCGAACCTGCTGTACGTTTCCGGCAACGGGCTGTGGCTTTTGCCTGGGCTGGACCAGACGCCGGCCGAAATAGCAGCACCCTTGTTGGAGCTCCCATGGCCCACTTATTACGGCCAGGTCCTCTGGTCGGACCAGTTCGCATGGTCGGCGGCACAGTAGTAGGGCACGTTTTGTTAGCTCGTCACAATGGCGGGCTGTGGGACTTCCTAGGGCGGAGCTGCCACCGGGCCCGTCAATACCCTCTAGCAGTCGGAGGCCGACCGGCCGAGTACCCAACCTTCGACTTGGGTCACCAACGGGTCGTCATGAGGCTCGCCAGGCAAGATCACCCCGCGCAGGCAGGCGATGGTACCAAGGAGCCCCATGACAGCATCGAACTGGTCCTCACCCCTCGCTCCCTTGTCAAAGCCCGCGCTGACGAGGGACCGAACGGCGCCTTCCCAGGTCACACCGAGGGTAGTGGCCCAAGTGAAGATCTGGGGAGCAAACGGCGCCCTGTCATCCCGTCTTGTCTTGCTCCAACGCTTGGCGACCCGGTCTGGCGGGAGGACGTAGCGGTAGTACTCACGCGGGTAACTCTCGGCCGCCACGGTGGGGCAGGACGAAGTGAGGTGCCGGAGCGGCCCGTCGAACGGCCACAGGGCCAGGTGGTCCCGCTCTTGGGCCCTCGTCAAGAGGCGCCACCCCGACAGCGCTGCCTTGCCGACTTGCTTGCCACCCAATGTCCAGAACAGTGTCTCGGCGTCCCTGCCGTCGCACACGCGCCTTAGCTGGCCGGCTTCGAGGCCCAGCCCTTCGCTGAGGTGCACTCGGCGCGTTCCACCTGGGCGCGCCGGGTAGAACGGTCGGTACAACGAGATCTCCGCCGGAGTGCCCGCGGCTGTGGCGAACCTGGCCCACGGCTCCTGGCCGATTTTCCTGAGGAACGTCGGGAACAGCGCTATGTTCGCCTTGCAGGCGTATGCGCGGGGAAGCCCGATGGGGAAATCAAAAGCCGCCAGCAAGGTAGCTTCCTCGTCGGGCACGCCAAGCGCTCTGCGCAGGCCCTGGCCCCAGGTGCTTTCTTGCTCGGCGGGGCGGACAAAGAGCACTCTGTAACTGTCGCCATCGAGGCGCGCCATGGCCACCTGGCGTTTTGCGCGTTCGACGCTCCAGTCGGCATGGGCTACGTAGGCCGGCAGGGCACGGTCCTCGACTGGGTTCATCCTCTCCATGGTGGCCTCCCCGCCACGCCGTCAGACCTCCAGCAAGTACCTCTGAGCGGAGGTCAACCGCCTCACAGTTCCGAGTCGGAGGTAATCGCGTTGGACGGTCTGTTGCACTGCTTGGCGCGGGACGAACCCGGCCGCGATCGTCTTCACCCCCGATGGCGCCGGGGAAGACAAGGTACCCCTCTTCGTCCAACTGCCGTTCCTGTTCGGGCGTCAGCAAGGTTTCATTGGCACCGAATGCCGCGAGTACCTCGTTCACCCTCGGTCCTCCCCTGTAGGTCCCGTCGGCTCAGTTGTAAACGATGCGGCGACCTGCCCGAACAATTCGTCCATTGGTTTACGGTCATGGCGGCGGCGGCCAGGGCCAGATTGCCCGGGCCAACGATCTCGACCTCGTCGCCGAGGACGCAACCGTAGTGGAAGAAATCGTCGGCGACCGGGGTTGGTGTGCCGAGCGAGCGGCCATACCACATGTTCCCGCGGAACATCGCTTCCGCGACGGGGCCGCCGACGCCCAAGTAGGCCTGCATTGTCGCCGTGGTGCAGCCGACCTTCCATCCTCCCGGCCTACCCAGGCCCGCCTCTTCGAGAAGGGCGTGCGCCGCTCGCTGGGCGAGGTACCCCTCGACCTCGCTCCGAGGCCGCACTTCCTCGGGCAGCTCTACAAACTGGCTACCGGACAGTCGCGAGGCGACCAGCGGCCGCCGCCCGGCCGACGGCGGCGGGCGAGTAGCTTGGTGCGCTCACCACCTTGGCCCAGGGGCCGGTCCGGCAGCACCAAGGAGGGGGCCCCGTGGTGCTTGCCCAGCCTGCCTGGTCGGAATGGCGTCGTAGTTTATCTTGGTGCCAGGGTGGCGGCGTGCCGCGCCGGGCAGGTCGTCCGGCGGGCACCAGACGGCTGACGAGGGCCTGGTGGGCCGGCGAGCCGGCGAGCCGGACGGCTTCCCCGCCACGCCCATGACCACCAGGGCCTCCACGCTTGACGAGGAAGAACAATGGCCTGCGAGGTGTTCAATTGATCATGAAGCGCATCGGGTTCTTGTCGTTCGGCCATTGGTCCCCCCCACCACACTCGCAGGCCCGCTCGGCCTCGGATGCCCTCCTGCAGTCCATCGACTTAGCGGTCGCCGCCGAGGAGCTCGGTGCCGACGGGGCGTACTTCCGGGTGCACCACTTCGCCAATCAGCTTTCCTCGCCGTTCCCGTTGCTCGCCGCCATCGGTGCCAGGACCAGCAGGATCGAGATCGTCTCCTCGCCCGTGGGTACCGGTTCGACATGCGGGTGGGCTCCCTTGCCGATCAGGTAGCCGCCGAGCGCGGGCGCTGCCGATCGGGCGCACAGCTGGTGCCAGGCATT
>JBKQUU010000218.1:0-55144 GCA_052325485.1 Acidimicrobiales bacterium
CGGGGCACCGGCCCTGTCCGGGGACATCGGGCCCCGGGGCATCGGCGCCTTCGCTGCCTCCGCCGGGCCGCGCCCGGGCCCGAGGTTGTCCGCCGTGCTCGAGCATCCCCGGTACCCCCGCCCACCCACCGGCGCCCCCGTCCCCGCCGTGCCGCTCACGGTGCGGGGACCGGCCCACGACCAGGGCAGGGCCGGCCCTGACGGGATGCCGGCCGGCCCGCCGCGGAGGCCGGCGTGCCCCGACGGGATGGTGGCCTTCGACGGTGCTGCCCGCCGGCTGTCCCGTCGCTACCGGTCCCGGGAGTGCGGCATGGACGGGCCGGCCCCGTTCGCCGACGTCGCCTATCCCGAGCTGCACCATTGCATCGAGGAGACCGAGAGCGTGGTCCTGGGGCCGTTCGCCATCGACTTGAGGCCGGTGAGCAACGGCGACTTCCTGGCCTTCCTGCACGGCTCGGGCTACACACCGGGCGACGGCCAAAATTTCCTGAAGCACTGGCCGAGCCCGGCCCGGCCGGCGCCCGAGCAGATGGACGCGCCGGTCGTCTTCGTCGACCTCGACGATGCGGCCGCCTACCTCGAGTGGGCTGGGGCGGGGAGGCGCCTCCCGACCCCCGAGGAATGGCAGCACGCCCTCGGGTCTTCCCTCGTGGGTTACGGGCCGGTGCGGGCCTGGGAATGGACCAGGAGCGAGAGGTCGGACGGCCACACCCGTTGGTGCGTGCTGAAGGGGGGTGCCGAATACGAGGCCTCAGGCTCTGAGTGGTACGCCGACGGAGGCCCCCGCCCGCCCGACTGGTCGGCCAAGTTCATCCTCTGGTGCCCGTCCCTGGACCGGTGCGCCACCATCGGTTTTCGAGGCGCGCTCAGCCTTTAAGGTCGCTGGTAGCATTCCCCCCCATGTTGAACGCAGAGGTAAAGCCAGGAGAGCTGACGGCCACCGACCGGTTCGTGTTCGAGTCGTGGGGCTACTTCATCATCCCTGATGTGCTCTCTGCGGACGAAGTCGCCGAGTGCTACGCGGCGTCCGAACGGATGCACTCGCACCGCGAGCACGGCTTCGGCCAGCTTGGTCGGGGTTATGAGACCGAACCGGCTTTGGAGCAGCTGATCGACCACCCGGCCGTCCTGCCCAAGGTCCGCGGGCTCTATGGGGACCGGTTCATCTTGCAGGCCTGCTGGACCACGATGCAGCCCGCCCACGCCGGTATGGGCCGCTGGCACCAGGACGGCTCCAACGCCTACGACTTCAAGCTGCTCGGCTACCCCGTCCCCCTGGTCCAGTTGCGGGCGTCGTTCTTATTGACCGACCAGACCGAGCCGCGGAGGGGGAACATGGAGCTGGTCCCCGGGAGCCACCGCAGCCAGGTCCCGCTCCCGGCCGAGGTCGCCGGCCCCGGCGACGATGTGCCCATCGGGCACGTGATCTGTGCCCGGGCGGGGTCGGTCCTGGTTTTTCACAACGCCGTCTGGCACCGCACGTACGCCCACGACGGGGACCGCGACCGTTACACAGCGCACTATATATACAGCCCGCCTTGGGCCCGCAGTGCCGACCGGTTGGAAAACTCGCCCGAGTTCCTCGAGCGCACCACGCCGTTGCGCCGGGCCCTCATGGGCGAGTTCGCCCGTCCCGACGCCCCTTACGGCGCCAACTACGACCCGCCCCCGTTCGCCTCCTGACCCCGTTCGCCTCCTGACCCCGTTCACCACTGCTCGGAGCGCGGCTTGACGCCGCCCAGGTAGTCCCGCACCCCGATGGCCATGCGCTCGTAGTCGGACGGCCGGTTGTAGACCTGGGCTGAAAGCCGGATCGCCCCATGGTCGTCCCAGGCGCCGACCCCCATCTCGACCCCCATGGCCACCATGTGCTCCTGCAGCGCCCGGGTCTGCTCGCGGGTGTCGGCCAGCCCGGGCGGCAGCGGGACGCGAGCCATGCTGAGGCCGGCGTCGTGGCGCAGTTCGCTCGAGGGCACGCCCAGGGCCTCGGCCACGGTGGCCTGCGCCCAGCAGACGAGGGCTTCATTGTGAGCGCGTACGCGTTCCCAGCCCAACGACCCGAGGAGGTCCAGGGTGATGGGCGCGGCCAGCCAGGCGGTGAGGTCGTCGGTCCCGACCCGTTCGAACGATAGGGGGAAGCCGTCCAGCTCGGCCCACGAAATGACCAGGGGGAGCATCCGCTCCCGCCATTCTGGGGCTACCCACAGCGCACCGGTGCCCGCGGGCGTGCACGCCCACTTGTGAAGGTTGCCCGTCCAGAAGTCGGCGCCGTAGCTCGGGACATCGAGGGGCAACATGCCGGGGGCGTGGGCGCCGTCGACCAGTACCGCGGCACCGAAGCGATGGCCGAGGGCGGCCACCGCCTTTATGGGGAACAGGCGGGCCGTCGGCGAGGTCACCTGGTCCACGACGACCAGGCCGGTGCGCTCTGAACAGTGCTCGGCGAAGATGGCGACGATCTCCTCACCGGTGCTGTCGACGGGGACCTCAGCCACCACCCGGGTGGCTCCCGTGCGGGCGCACAGCCGGTCGAGGGCGGTGGCCACGGCGCCGTAGGCGTGGTTGGTCGAGACCACCTGGGCTCCCGGCTCGAGCGTCAACGACTGCACGACGGCCGAGACGCCGGCGCTGACGTTGCTGACGAAGGCGACCTCTTCGGGGCCCGCTCCGATGAACCGGGCCACTTCGCCCCGGGCTTCGGTCACCAGGCCCGGGCACTCACGGAAGAACCAACGCTGGGGATGGACGGCCATACGGTTGCGCAGCTCGTTCTGAGCCGCCAGCACGGGGCCGGGGACGGCACCGTAAGAGCCGTGGTTGCAGTGCGCCACCTCGGGGTCGAGGATCCACAAACGTCGCACCTCCTCCCAGTCGTCACCCCAGATCGGGTTAGCGCTCTTCGACACCGTCCCTCCTCGTCTCGACGTCGGTGCGTGGGCGCCATGCTCGGCGCGCCCTGCGCACTGTAACCGGTGGCGCCGGGTTTGGTCAGTCCTATGGGCAGGTTCGGAGAGCGTGGGGCGGTGCCGCGGGGCTAGGTTGCGTCCATGAGCTCGACCGATGCCGGCGCGGCGCGCACGTGGGTGGGACTGAACACTCACCGCGCCTGGCTGATGGGCCAAGCGCAGCGTCTGCTCGATTTCTTCCGCTCCTCGCTGGGCCCGGACGGCCGCTTTGCCGACCTCGACGACGACGGCCACGCCGTGCTCCTGCGTGACGCGTCGCAGCCTGTGCCCGGCCAGAGGCTGCTGACGGTGGCCCGGGCCGTGCACTGCTACGCCCTGGGCGAGCTCCTTGGCGTGCCCGGCTGCGCCCCGATCGTGGAGCACGGCCTGCGCGCCCTGTGGGACGAGCACCGTGACCCCGAGGCCGGCGGCTACGTGCGGATCGTCGGGCCCGACGGGCTCGCCGACGGGACGAAGTCGGCCTATGACCAGGCGTTCGTACTGCTGGCCGCCTCCAGCGCCCTCGTCGCCGGCCACGATGCCCGGCGCCTGTACGACGACGTCCGGGCCGTCATCGACGAGCACTTCTGGTCCGAGGCCGACGGCGCCGTGCGGGAGTCGTTCGCTCTCAACTGGGAGGAGCTGGAGCCGTACCGCGGCGCCAACAGCAACATGCACATGTGCGAGGCGTTCCTGGCCGCCTCCGACGCCACCGGGGACGAAGCTCTGGCCGAGCGGGCCTCGCGCATTGCCCGGCTGCTCATCGACGGTCATGCCCGGGCGCACAACTGGTTGCTCCCGGAGCACTACGACCCGGCCTGGCAGCCCCAGCTCGGTTACAACCGCGACCGCCGCCCCTACGACGTGTTCCGGCCCTACGGGGCGACCATCGGGCACATGCTCGAGTGGTCGCGGCTGTTGCCATCGGCTTGGATAGCCACGGGCAAGCACGAGGCGTGGGTGCCCCAGGCGGCGGTCGAGCTGTTCGCCCGGGCCGTCGACCTGGGTTGGGACCACGAGCACGGCGGCCTCACCTTTACCGTCGACTGGGACGGCTCACCGGCCAACCCTGACCACTACTGGTGGCCGGTGGCCGAGGGCATCTCGGCCAGCGCCTTCTTGCTCCAGCTCACCGCCGAGCCCCTGTACGACGAGTGGTACCGGAAGTTCTGGGACTTCGCCGGGGCCCACCTGGTCGACCACGCCCGGGGCGGCTGGTACCCCGAGCTCGACCCGGCTAACCGGCGCAAGGTGGCCCTGTTCTACGGCAAGCCCGATCTCTACCACGCCCTGCAAAGCTGCCTGCTGCCACTGCTGACCCCGGCGCCATCACTGGCCGGGGCGCTGAGAGCTTTCCCGGTCCCGTGAGCGGCGGCCACACTGGTCCGGGCGGGGCGCCTTCGGCTAATTGGGGAGGGGGCGGAGCACAAAATATTCCGGCAATTGGCGCTGTTTCACAAAAACCGGGAACATCTCCCGCCAGGCGCTGACCAGGGACGGGTACGGAGGCGGGCACCCCGGCCCGATCAATTTATGGAGCTGGGGCAGGGCGTGAAAAGGCACGGTGGGGTACATGTGATGTTCGAGGTGGAAGTTCATGTTCCAGTGCAGCAGCCGGGTCATCGGCCCCACCAGGACGGTCCGGGTGTTTAGCCGCCAGTCCGGCACGTTCTCGGCCAAACCTCCGTGGTGGACGGCACTGACGACACCTGTGTACATTTCCAACATCCGGGCACCGAAGAGGAAGAGGATGGGCCACCAACTGTGCAGGCCTATGGCTAGGCCTATCACTGCCAGGTAACAGGCCAGGTTGGCGCGCGCCGACCAGACGACTTTGCGGTACTGGTCGGGCGGGACGCATACCCGCGTCGCCTTGCTGACCGGCACCAGGGGATGGAAGGCGTCCTGGACGGTGTACGACATATTGGTGAACGTGCCTTGGACGCGGAACAAGACGTTGACCACGACGAGCCACAGACGCGGTGGCTTTTCCCACTCGATCTCGAGATCGGTGCCCCGGTAATAGGTGTAGGTGTGGTGCCGGGCGTGCACCCACCGGTCCCGGACCGCCTCCTTGAACGTGAGGACACCGGCCACCCAGTGCACGACCTCGTTGAGCCAAATGCTGCGGAAGGCCGTCCGGTGGTGCGTCTCGTGCTCGATCGAATCGCTGTAGGTGAAGACGCACCCGTACAGGACGAAGAACAGCACGGTCCAGCCGATGCCGAAACCGGCTACGCATAGGCCGGCGAACAGGGCCAGAAGGGCCACATAAGCCCCCAACCAGAGCAGACCGTGCAAGTTGGTGCGCCGCTGGAGCGGGCGTAGGTCGGCTCGGTCGAGCGGGACCACGTACCAATCAGGCTCTTGGATGTCGGGCAACGCAAACAACCCCTCTGTCATGGCCGCTTCCGGCCCGCTCTAGTCTATGGCCCAGGCAGGCGCCGGCCCGGGCCGAGGCGCGCCGGTGCTTGACGGGCGGGAAAGGCTACCTTCCCGCCGGTTAGGCTGGGGCCCGAACAACATGACCTGCTCCCCCCACCCGAACCTCCTCGCCTGGGTGGGCGCTGTGGCCGCCCTTACGGAGCCCGACGACGTGCGGTGGTGCACGGGCAGCGCGGCGGAGTACGACGAGCTGTGCGACCTGCTGGTTGGCCACGGGACGTTCACCCGCCTGTCGGAGGCGAAGCGCCCCCACAGCTACTGGTGCCGCTCGGACCCCCGCGATGTCGCCCGCGTCGAGGACCGCACGTTCATCTGCACGACCGACCCGGCCGACGCCGGGCCGACCAACAACTGGCGGGGCCCGGACGAGGTGCGGGCCGAGATGACCAAGAGGTTCGCCGGGTCGATGCGGGGGCGGACCATGTACGTTGTGCCTTTTTTGATGGGCCCCTTCGGCTCGGCCATGGCGCGCGTCGGGGTCCAGCTCACGGACTCGGCGTACGTGGCCGTGAGCGTGCGCATCATGACCCGCATGGGCGACGGCGCCCTTGAGGTGCTGGGCGCCGACGGCGAGTTCTTCCCCTGCCTGCACTCGGTCGGCGCCCCCCTCGGCCCCGGCGAGAGGGACGTCCCGTGGCCCTGTGACCCTGAGAACACCTGCGTGGCGCACTTCCCCGAGACCGGCGAGATCTGGTCGTACGGGTCGGGGTACGGGGGCAACGCCCTGCTCGGCAAGAAGTGCTTGGCGCTGCGCATCGCATCGGTGAAGGCGCGTGACGAGGGCTGGCTGGCCGAGCACATGTTGATCGTCAAGCTCACCTCTCCGGCCGGGGCGGTGAGCTACGTAACGGGAGCGTTCCCCTCGGCGTGCGGCAAGACCAACCTGGCCATGTTGGTCCCGACGAGGCCGGGTTGGGAGGTCGAGACGATCGGCGACGACATCTGCTGGATGAAGCTGGGCCCCGACGGCCGGCTGTGGGCGGTCAACCCCGAGGCCGGCCTGTTCGGTGTGGCCCCGGGCACGAGCATGTCGACCAACCCGAACGCCGTGCTCACCGTCGCTGCCAACACGGTCTTCACCAACACCGCGTTCACCGACGACGGCGACGTCTGGTGGGAAGGCCTTACCGAGGGCCCACCGGCCCACCTCATCGACTGGCGGGGCGACGACTGGACGCCCGCCTCGGGGCGCCCGGCCGCCCACCCGAACTCGCGCTTCACCGTGCCCGCCGGGCAGAACCCGGCCATGGCACCAGAGTGGCAGGAACCGGGGGGCGTCCCGGTCTCGGCCATCCTGTTCGGCGGCCGGCGGGCAGCGGTCGTCCCCCTGGTGTGCGAGGCCTACGACTGGGCCCATGGGGTGTTCCTGGGGTCGATCATGGCGTCGGAGACCACCACCGCGGCCGTCGGCGCCGTCGGCAGCCTGCGCCGCGACCCCTTCGCCATGCTGCCCTTCTGCGGCTACAACATGGCTGACTACTGGTCGCACTGGCTTTCGTTCGCGCAACGGACGAGCCCCGACAAGCTCCCGAAGATCTTTTCGGTGAACTGGTTCCGCAAAGGCGACGACGGCAAGTTCCTCTGGCCGGGTTTCGGGGACAACGCCCGGGTCCTCGAGTGGGTCGTAGACCGTTGCGCCGGCCGGGGCGGGGCCGTGCCCGCGGCGCTCGGCTGGTTACCCCCGCCCGGGGCGATCGACCTCGACGGGCTGGCCGTCTCGGACGAGGACATGGCCAAGCTGGTCGCCGTGGACGGGGACGAATGGAGAGCTGAGGTGGCCCTAGTGGCCGACTACTACGCCACCTTCGGCGACCGCCTGCCGGCGGCGCTCACCGGGCAGCTCGACGAGCTCAGCAGGCGCCTCGGCCCGGCCTGAGCCGCCCTGGCGGCGCCGGGGGGCAGAGGTCCACCGACGCCGCTCACCCGTCGACCGGCGATGGCCACGTCCCTCACGATCAGAACAGTTTGACCCGGATCCGCTCGGCCTCAGCTAGGTATGCTCTGAGCTCACTGGCCGCGGCCTCCCGGTCGCCAGCAAGGAGGCGCTCGACTAGCACGCGGTGCCCGGAAGAAGGTGCTGGTACGTTCGCTACCGATGAGGTCGACCACGCGCTCATGAAAATCGATGTTCAACGTGGCAGCGCTTTCCCAGTCTCCCCTGGCAGCTACGAGGGCCTTACTGGGTTAGGGGCCCAGCTGTTCTGAAAAGGGGAGCCATAGCCCCCGCCCCCAGGTGTGAGGACAGAAACGACCTGTTGCGGTCGGACCTCGTAGGTGCCCTTCGGTGGCAACTTAACGCCGTCAAGGAGGTTCTGGCCACAAGCTCCGTCCTCCCCGCCGTTCTTCCCGCTCGGCGCGTGGCGCCGACGGTCGGAAATGATAGAGAGCGTTGCCGGCTCCAGGACGCGCAGGCTTCTCTCGATGCCGTCACCTCCGCGGTGCCAGCCAGGGCCCCCGGACCCGTACCGGAGCTCGTACTTCTCTACGCGGAAAGGGAACTCAAGCTCGAGCGCCTCGATGGGAGTGTTGAACGTGTTCGTCATCCCGACATGTACTCCCGAAGCGCCGTCGCCTTGGCTGCTGGCACCTTGACCACCACCGATCGTCTCGTAATAGGTCCAGTCCGCCCCCCCCAAGGTCACGTTGTTCATGGTGCCCTGGCCCGCGGCGGGGAGGTCCACGACTTGCCCAAGAGCAGCCAGTATGACGTCCGCGACGCGCTGGCTCGTCTCGACGTTCCCGGCTACGACTGCGGACGGCCAGCGGGCGTCGACGATCGATGGACCGGCCAATTGGATTTCGAGTGGCGCCGTGCTCCCCGCGTTCATCGGCATGTCGTTCGGGAGGATGACACGAAGCGCAAATAGGCACGCCGACAGCGTCACTGACCGCGGGCAGTTGACGTTGCCCTGCACCGGCCCAGACGTGCCGGAGAAGTCCATTCGCATCTGGTCCCCGCCGACAGTGATGCTTACGCATATCGGGATGTCCCCCTCGACCACCCCGTCCCCTTCGAGTTCTCCGACGGCGACATAGGTGCCATCAGGTAGGGAGCTGATGGCATCCCGCGTCCGCCGCTCACAGTAGGCAATAACCTCATCGAAGGCGCGACGCCCGTGGTCGGTGCTGTAACCGGCCAACAGGCTGCGCAAGCGCTGGGCCCCGATGTTGTTCGCCGCCAGCTGAGCCAGCAAGTCGACGCGACGGACCGATGGCGTGCGCACATTGGCCAAGAGGAGCTCGATAATGTCGTCGACTAGCACCCCCCGGTTCAAGATCCTCACTGGTGGTATTACAAGGCCCTCCTGGAAAATAGTCCTTGAACCGCTCGGCATCGAGCCTGGCGTCATACCGCCGACGTCGGAGTGGTGCGCGCGGCTGACCGCATACCCGACAATTTCTCCGTTGATGTCCACTGGGCTGACCAAGGTCACGTCTGGGAGGTGCGTCCCGCCTGAAAAAGGGTCGTTGAGCACGAACACGTCCCCCGGGGCCGGCGCCCGCTCGCGCACTGCTTTTACCGCATCGTGCATGGCACCAAGATGAACTGGTATGTGCTCGGCCTGGGCGACCATCCGGCCGCGTTCGTCAAAAAGACTACAGGAGCAGTCTCGTCGTTCCTTAATGTTCGACGAATAGGCACTGCGGACCAGTACGGCGCCCATCTCCTCGGCTATACCCGTGAGGGTACTGACGAAGACCGATAAGGACACCGGGTCAAGAGCCGGGGGCCCGAGGGTCACTGCCTCTCCAGGACCAGGGCTCCTACCTGGTCAACGAACGCCCTCCAACCCGGTTGGACCACACAAGTCGACTCAGGGAACTCGACAATGGCAGGCCCTTTGAGTGCCTCCCCGTCAGCGACATCATCCCTGGCGTAAATGGCAACGTCGCACCACTCGCCACGGACGTACGCCAGGCGGGCCCGGCTGGCCCGGCTGGCCGGCACGTTGTGCCCCCGGGGCGACCTGAGCTCCGGGACGGTGGCGGGCACGGACCCGGTTAGCCTGATATTTACGATCTGCACCTCTTCGGAGGCCAGCTCGAAGCCGTAGCGCTGCTTGTGGGTGGTCGAGAACTGAGCCTTGAGCGCGTCCATGTCGTTCGCCGGGACGGTCAGCTCGAATGATTGGCCGCGATAGCGGAGGTCCGCCTGGCGGCGAAGTTGTGGCTCTCTCAGGTCGGTCCGGGCCCTTTCTTCAAGTTGGCGGAAAGCGCGCTCCAAAGCGGCACGGTCAAGGTTGGCCAGGTCGGCAAAGAACGCCGCCACGTAGTCTTTTCGCAAGTCGGAAACGGCGAGGCCGAGAGCGCTCAGGACGCCAGCGGCGCGGGGGACGATCACGGTGGGCATCTCCAATTGGGCAGCCAGGCTGCAGGCGTGCAGGGGACCGGCGCCGCCGAAGGCCACTAATGTGAGCTCACGGGGGTCAGTACCCCGGTCCACGCTGATAACGCGTAGGGCGCGGACGATCTCGGCCTCTGTGACCTTGATGGCGCCAACCGCAGTCTCAAGCGCGGACAAGCCAAGGCCGGCACCGACAGCACGCAGGGCACGCTCGGCTTTATCTCGGTCGAGCACTATTTGCCCCCCCAAGCAGGCTCCGTCGGCCAGGTAGCCGAGGAGAAGGTTGGCGTCCGTGACGGTCGGTAAGCCGCCGTCCAAGCCGTAGCAGGCGGGACCAGGTTGAGCACCGGCGGAGCGCGGCCCGGCCCGGAGAGCACCGCCGGGGTCGGACCAGACTACGGAACCGCCACCCGCACCTATGGTGTGGACGTCGACCATTGCGTGCTTTATCGGGATCCCGCCAACGACGGCATTAGTTGTCGATTGCACCCGCCCGCCGGCCACGAGCGCCACGTCGGTGCTGGTGCCCCCCATGTCGAAGGTGAGCAGGTCACGGAAACCGCTGCAGCAAGCCGCGTAAGCGGCCCCCACCACGCCGGCGGCGGGGCCGGAAAGAAGGCAAGCGGAGGGGCGCTCAACTGCGCCCTGCAGCCCGAGGACCCCCCCTGAGGACTGCATTACCAGAGGAGAAGAGAACCCCTCCTCGGCAAGGCGTTCCCCCAGGTGTACGAGGTAATGCTTAAGGCTAGGACCGAGGTAAGCGTCAGCTGTCGTGGTGGCGAAGCGCTCGTACTCGCGGAACTCGGGGAGGACCTCGCTCGAGGTCGATACCTGCACTTCGGGCAGCGCTCGACGGAGCGCCTGGCCGGCGCGTCGTTCATGGTCTGGGTCGAGGAAGGAGAACAGGAAACATACCGCTACCGCCTCGGCGCCGCTGCGCCGAACGTCCTCGACGGCCGCCGCCAAGCTCACCTCGTCCAGCGCCAGTACCTCTCCGCGGGGCCCGACCCTTTCCCGGACGCTGAAACGTCGTTCGCGGGGGACGAGGGGCGGGGGCGAGGCGGCCACCAGGTCATATAGGGCAGGGCGAGCCTGGCGAGCGATCTCGATGACGTCCCGGAAACCCTCAGTCGTGACGATGGCCGTCGCTGCCCCCCGACGTTCAAGCAACGCGTTGGTGGCCACCGTCGTCCCATGGGAGACCAGCGCCAGTTCCCGGGCCGGCACCGCCGCCTGAGCCAGGGCGGCCATGACGCCAGTGGACTGGTCAGACGGCGTCGACGGCACCTTGATTATCTGCAAACCTCGCTCGCTCACGACCACGACGTCGGTGAACGTACCCCCAACGTCAATGCCCACGCGCACTTCGCCAGGTCCAGCGCTCGCGGTCACCGCTCGATCATCCTATTAGTGACCTGGTCAACAATTCGATCACAAATCGGCTGGCGAGCCTGAGCAGACGTCTATTTTGGGCGTGGCCTGGCCCCCGCCGGGCGGTCGTCAAGTCCTCTTTGCCGTCGGCCCTGTCCCGGAGTAGCCCGGGGCGTACGGCCCCAACTTCTGGACCTGGCGGCGCCAGCGAGACCAGCGGACGGGGTGGCGCAGCCAGCGCCAGTCGGTCTTGTCGTCCGGGCGCCGGAACCAGCTACGGGGCAGCCCCAGGACAAAACCCTGCTGCTCGTCGTCGGGCTTACGGCGCCACCCGCCCGGTCCGACAGGTATGCCCATGACCTGTCGGGGCCGGTGGTCACGGTCCCCGTCCGGCTGCGACATTGCCTCCTTGATACCGCTGGCGGCGCCTCAGTGCAAGAGGGGGCCCGGCCGTCGGGCTGTCCCTACTTCTACGTCGGTCCCGGCAAGGCCAATGAGCGCCGGTGGCGGGCGGCCCGCACCGGTCGGGACGCGCACACCGAGTGCAGGAGCAGCAGGGCCCCGACGACCAGGACGACGTCGCCGATACTGAAGACATTGGCTAACGGCCACGTGCGCGGGACGGAGAAGTTGTCCCCGAGAAAGGCCAGGTGCGGGTGGGCCAAGCTGGTGGAGTTGAGGAACTGGCCCTTGGGGCGCGCACGGCCCGCCGCGCTCAGGGCCACGGGCGACGCCGGCATCACCCCGCCGTTGGCCCCGATGGCAGCCAGGTTGGACAGGCCACCCAGGCCCACCAGCCACAGCCACGGGACATGCCGGTTGTGGACGAGAAAGTAGACGGCGAGCCCGTAGGAGAGGAGCTGGAGCCCTGACCCCAGCCACCCCGGTACCAATTTGGGGATGATGGAAATGATGAGGATCTGCAGGGCGAGGGCGGCGGCGATGGCCCCCCGGGCCCTGATCTGTAAACGGGAAAGGTTGGCCAGGGAGCCGCCACAGGCCAGCACCGACAGCGCGGCGAGGGCGACGGCGAACACCAGGACCACAACCGAATTTCGGCTGAACGCCTATCGCTCTTGAGGATCCCCATTTAGCGGAAAGACGACCAAGACGACCAAGACGCCCCCCACTTGGGCCGAGCGGGGGGCGTCTTTGGTGTGGGCGGGGAGAGGGGACTCGGCGCCACGACCTCGGGTGCTGTCACCGAGCGGGGGACGGCACTAGCTGGTGGTGGTCGTCGTGGACGTGCTGGTGGTCGTCGTGGACGTGGTGGTGGTCGACGGCGGCACCGTCGTGGTGGTGGCCGAAAGGGGCGTCAGGACATGGAGCCGGTGCACACTAAGGGCGATGGCCTCGATGGCTTTGATGTCACCTTTGGCGACGTCGAGGTCGCGTTGGGCCTCGTCCAGCGCGTACGTCCAGGTCTTGATCTGGCTCTGGTTGCCCGGGTAGCCGGCCGGGGTAAGGGCCAGGGCTTCAGCCGACACGCCGGTGGTCAGCCCGGTCGCCGCCGTTACCTCCGAGGTGACGTCGGAGAGCAGGGCCGAGGCGCGCCCCGAACCGAGCTCGGTGACCAACGGTCCCAGCTCGCCGACCAGGCTTGTGTAGCCGGCTTCGGTGACGGTGTCATTGTCAGCGGCCAGGACCAGGTCTACTTGGCCGGTGACCACGGCGTAGACCCTTTCGTCCCCGAGCATGGCCTGGCGCACGGTGTTGAGCTCGGAGAAAGTGGTCGCCGCCGCGGCATTGGTGGCGTCGGTGGCGAGGGCGCTCTGTTCATTGGTCAGGACCGTGACCAGTGCGGCGCGGTCGGAAGTGGTGACGTTGGCAGCATCGGCGACCTCGGTCCCGAGCAGGGCCAGCTGGACCTGCCGGGCGATGATCTGGTGCTCCAGGGCTTCTTGGGCACGTTGGAACTGGGTGGTGCTGTAGACCGACGCAGGTTGGGCCTGTACCGCGGAGGCGAAGGTGGGGACCAGCCCCGCGGCGGCGATGAGGACGATTGCTGTTGCTTTGGTGGGGTTTAGTCTCATGGGCCAATTGTCAGCCCGAGGTGTGATGAAGCTATGAGGTCCTTTTGATGGCGGGGTGAAAGGTATGCCCGAGCGCGGCCCGTCGCCGGCCTACAGGTGCTCGCCCCATCCGAACGGCGACGTCAGGGACTCAGGTGCTTTGGCCGGGAACAGCAATCTCTCCACCAGCGACAGGACGATGTGGCCGATGATCAAGTGAAGTTCCTGGACGTGGGCCGTGTCGGTGCTCGGCATGGCCAGGACGTAATTGGCGGACTTCAGGTCCCGGGGGAACTTCCCGGTCATGGCGATGGTGGTGATCCCTCTTCCCTCGGCCTCGTTGAGGGCGGACACGACATTTTTTGACGAGCCCGAAGCGGAGATGCAGACCAGCACGTCGCCCTTGCGGCCGAGGCCGGCGACCTGGCGAGCGAAGATGGAGCTATAGGCGTAGTCATTGGCGATGGCTGTGAGGGCGGAGCTGTCAACGGTGAGCGCCAAGCCGGGGGCCGGTGGACGGTCATAGTTCTGCCGGGACGCTAGTTCGGCGGCGAAGTGCTGAGCCTCGGCGGCCGAGCCCCCGTTGCCGCAGAACATGACTTTGCCACCCGCCTTTATGCTGTGCACCATTGCTGCCACGACGCTGGTGATGGTGGCGAAGTCCTGCTCGCTGAACCCGTCCAGGCTTTCTTTGATGCTTTGGACTTCTTCGTGCACAAAAGTTTCTTCTCGCTCCAGCGTCTCCTTGCCGGTCATAATGCCTCCCATGCTCTCTGGCGTTATTCTACTGTCCGACGCCGGTCTGGCGACAAAATAGACTGGCCCTTTTCAGGCGCTCTTCTTAGGTATAGCTCTAATTGTAATGTGCCGGGCTTTCGGTCCGATCTGGAGGCAAACCTAAATGCAATAGCGCGGTTTACCACAATTTCTTCTCCCGTCCGGGGGGCGGGGCCCGGTCCGGCACCGGGGCGGGGCGCCGCCCACGGGCCGCTACGCCCTGCTTGGCGGTGGTCCGTGAGCCCGTGAGGGCCCCGTTAGGATTGGCCGGCAAGGTCCAGGAGGGCTTACCGGATGAGCAGTCGGCTGCGCACCACCCAGGCCGCAGGGCGGTACGGTCCGCACCTGTGGGTGGTGGCCTGCGCCGCGCTTTTGACGAGCGGGGTGGCCGTCGGCTCCCTGCAAGCGGCCCCCGCCGCCGCCACTACCGTGACCGCCAGCACCGTGACCGCCAGCACCGTGACCGCCAGTACCGGGCCGGCCTGGTACGTCGCCAGCCAGCCGGCCCATGTGTTCTCGGTCGCGCCGGCGGTGGCTTGCGTGAGCGGGGGCGCTGACTGCGTCGCCATCGGCGCCGGGACGGCCTGCGCCAAGATGATCGGGACCATCTGTGTTTCCCAGCGCGGCTTCAACGTGGCCGAGTACTCCAGGGACGGTGGCGTTTCCTGGGAGGTGGCCCCGGTCCCGCCGGCCGCAGGTGGGCAGTTCATAGATTTGGCCGCCGTTTCGTGCGCCCGGGCCAAGCAGGCCCACACGGACTGCTCGGCCTGGGCCATGCTCACCTCCGGGCTCGGGGCCAGCCCCACAGAGCAAGCCGCGTATTTCTCCGCTAACGGGGGGGCCACCTGGAGCGTGGCCAGCGCTCCCGTCCCCGTCGGGCCGACATGGCAAGCCCCCGTAGTGTCCTGCTACGAAGTGGACCTCGGCGTGGACTGCGCCGCCGCTCCTGACAGCCTGGGCACGCTCTACAGCACCGACGGTGGGGCCAGTTGGTCCTCATCTGCGTCCCGTCAAAGTCCCAGCTTCGGCCCCTTGGCCGCCCAGGACATGTCCTGTGCCATCAGTCGGGCGCAGATGGGCTGTGCGGCGGTGGGTTACGTGTTCGACACGGCCACCAGCACACCCGTCGACACCGTTTGGTACTCCACCGACGGCGGGATGAAATGGGCACCCGGGACACTGGACCAGCGGGAGGGCGAGCTCAACACCGTGTCGTGCGTGGCCGCCAAAGGCCAGGTCCATTGCGCCGCCCTCGGCACCGAGACAACAGGTGGCGTCACCGCCAACGTGGCCGTGTACTCAGCCGACGGCGGCCAGTCCTGGTCGACCAGCACGTTCCCTCCGCGTACGGCGCTGCCCAGCCCCTGGGGCAACGTGTCCTGTGCCGCCGGGGCCTCGCAGGTCGACTGCGCGGCATCGGGCAGCACGCTCCTGTTCTCCGCTGACGGGGGTGCCACCTGGGTCACGGCCACCGACCCCAACGGGGCCTGGGGCGACCTGGACTGCCTCCCCTCTGCGCCGGGGCCAGGCTGTTACGTGGTCGGGGCCAGGGCCGCGTACTCGGCCAGCGGGGGCGCCACCTGGTCGGCCAGCCGGACGGCCAGGGGCTTCGACGTCCAGGACTCCATGCTCCGGGACAACATAGCTTGCTCGTCGGTGACCGAGTGCGTCGTGGCCGGGACGGGGGAACTGTTCGCTAACAGCCCGTTGCTCAGGACAGGCTGAGGTTCGGGAGCGAACACTAAAGAAGGTCGGGCGGGCCCTACCGGGAGGAGCTGAAGTCGTGGACCTCAACTTGAAGGGGCGGGTCGGGTTGGTCAACGCCGCCAGCCGGGGGCTCGGGCGGGGGATCGCGGAGGCGCTGGCGGCCGAGGGGGCGCGACTAGTCATATCCTCCCGCCGCCAGGAGGCCATCGAGCGCACGGCGGGCGAGATCAGTGCCCGGTACGGTGCCGAAGTAGTCCCCGTGGCCGCGGATGTGCTGGACGCGGGAGCGGCCGGTCGCCTGGTCGATGCCGCCCTGGGACATTTTGGCGGGCTGGACATCCTCGTGAACAACAGCGGTGGCCCTCCGGGCGGAGTGTTCGGCGATTTCGATGACGCTGCCTGGCAAAACGCCTTCGAGCTCTTGTTGCTCAACGTGGTTCGCATGGTCCGGGCCGCCCTCCCGTCCCTGCGCTCGAGCGGTCACGGGCGGATAATCAACGTGGCCTCCACCTCGGTGCGCCAGCCCATCCCCGGGCTTGTCCTTTCCAACAGCCTGCGCGCCGGCGTCGCCGGGCTGGCCAAAACCTTGTCTTTTGAGCTCGCTCCCGACCAGGTCACGGTCAACACGGTGCTGCCGGGCCGCATCCTCACCGACCGCCTCCGGGAGGGGTTCGCCGGCCGGGCCCGCCTGCTCGGCGTACCGGTCGACGACCTGGCCCGAGCCGAAGTGGCCAAGGAGGTACCACTCGGCCGGGTGGGCGAGCCCGATGACATGGGCAAGCTGGTGGCGTTCCTGTGCTCCGACGCCGCCGCCTACATAACCGGCCAGACCGTGGCCGTGGACGGCGGCCAGGTGCGCGGGCTTTTCTGAGCGTCAGCCATGGCCCCGCGTGGCCGGCACTAGGCAGCCGTAGCACCGCCCCACCGTGTAGGTATAGGGCAGGGCCGCCACCTCGTCGGCGTCGGGCAACACCCCCTTGGTACCGTTGAAGCTCTCGAGAGTGAAGTCATCTACGTACAGGGTCCCGGATATCACCGTACCTACGGGCGCCGTGGGCGTGATGGTGACGCCTATTTCTGCGCTCTGCCCCGGCGCCAGGTAGTAGAACCGGGAAAATTTGAGTCCCACCCGCCACAAGTCGTCGGCGCCGGAGCGCACCGTGGTGTCGAAGGCCTGGGTGATGGCCGTCACCTTTGCCGCCGCCAGTACTTTGGGGGCGCCCGCCGGCGGGTAGGGGCCTACCTCGCCGGGGCTGAGCTCCCACAGGCCCGGGGTGAGCTCGGGCTCGCTCAGCTGAAGGCTTTCTGATGTCGGCGTGCTCGAGGTGCTGAGACCGGCGGCCGGGACGCCAGGCGAAACGTCGGGGTCGCCACTAAGGGGCGACACGTCGAACGACAACCGGCCCTTGCCCGTCAGGCGCGACACAGAGGCGTCCAAGCGGGTCGTGCCCGCGGGCACCAGGTACAGCGGGATCCCGAGCGGGAAGGACTGTCCCACGCGTGGCGGCAGGTGCAGCTGGCTGGCGCTGGTGCCGACGTTCAGGTTCTTGAGGACGATGGTCGTGGTCTGGTCGAGCCGGGGGTCGACGAAGTAAGCCTCAGGAGCCACCCCGGTGTTGGCCACGGCGACCGCCACGGAGACCGACTGCCCCCTCAGCAGGAGGGTCGAAGTTGAGTCGGGCAGGAGCGAATAAGCCTGGACCTGGTCGAAGCGGATGGCACCGGAAAAGGGCTCGGTGAGCTCGTCCCCGGTCACAGGGTTTTCCCATTCCAGGACGAGTTCCCACTCCCCGGCTTGGGGCGCTACGGCGAAGGTCTCGAAGTAGCGGGTGGACCCCGGTACAAGACGGGAAGTGGACTTGGGGACCACGGTGTAATTGCTGGAATAGCCCACCGTCTGGCCATCGGGGTCCACCAGGTAGCCCACCAGGGCTTCGCCGGGGTCGCTGCGCAAGGCGACGCTGGCGTCGAGGTCCGTCTTTCCCGCCCGGACGTCGAAAAAGTACGTATTTGTCTGGGCGTCCGAGCCGTCCCGGCCGTTGCCGCCCGTGAGCACCCCCTGGAAGACGCCACCCTGGGCCCCCACCGGGACCATGGTCCTGGTCGTGACGGGGACGGTGGTCTGCCCGCCGGGGGACGACACGACGACCGACTCGTCGCTGTCGCCGGCGAACCTGGGGTTGGTGATGGACACCGTCGCCGTAACCGTGTGGCCCGGGCCGATGGTCAACGACGAGGGGCTGATGGCCGACGCCGGCACATAACGCCAGGTACTGGCATCCCACTGCACTGTGCCCTTGGTCCCTTTGCCACCCTTGGTGGCGCCGTTCTGCTCGGTGAAGAAAAGCGCCGTCCACCGGCCCGCCGGCGGGTCGGCCACCTCGACTTCGGCGTAATCGGCCAGACCTTGAGGCTCCGAGTAGGCGGCGTAGGTGCCGTCGGGTTCGAAAAGGGCGAAGTGGAGCAGGGAGGTCTGGCGAGTGTTCTGGTAGTCGGCGGAGAAAATGAGGCGTGAGTTGCTCGACGCCGGCACCGTGAAACTCTCCGTCTGGTAGACCTCGGTCACCCCGCTCCAGATGGGGACCGTGCCCGTGTTGTCCGTGGGCTTGGCCGGGTCGATGGTGAACTCGTGGGGCCCGGTGTCGTACATCTTTTGGGTCAGCGCCCGGGTGGAGAGGTGCACGGTGGTGGTGGCGGGACCGGTGTTGGTCAGGTAGAGCCGTTGGGCCGTGATGGCGCCGGCTTGGCCCACCACGTTGACCTGGGTGGGGCCGATCAGGAGATCTCCGGCGGGAGCCGCCGCCTGGGGGCCGGCGGCGGCCGGCCGGATGCTGCCACCCCTGGCGCCCCCGGGGGCCAGCCGGGCACCGCTACTACTGCCGGCGGCGGCCGCGCTCGCCGTCGTGCTGGTCGTGCTCGTGCTGGTCGTGCTCGTGCTGGACGCGCGCGAAGTGGTCGTAGTCGGCTTAGTCGTCGTCGTCGTCGTCGGCGTGCTGGTAGTGCTCGTTGTGGTGGTGGTCGTGGCCGTGGTCGGGGGTGGGGAGGGCAAAGACTCGGCCAGCTTCACCGCGCCGGCGACGTTGAGCAGGCCCGCGCCCTGTTCGGCGGCAGGGGCACCGATGTCGGTAGCGGTACTGCACAGGATCTGCTTGACCAGGGACGGTGGCGGGTCGGCGCCGGCATGGGACCAGGCGTACGCCTGTATGACGTCGGCGGCCGCGGCTGCCGTCAGCGGAGCGGCCTCGCTCGTCCCGCCGAAGTTCTGCACCCCTATGTCCTTGCCGCCGAGACCGTCGGCGCAGCCCGTATAGCTCTTGACTTCGGTCGAGCAAAGCGCCCAGTTGGCGTCCCCGGGGGCGACGAGGTCGAGGGTGCTGCCGGCCTGGTCGTAGCCGCCAGACGACAAAGACGAGATGTTGTTGTTGGCCCAGGAACCGTTGCCCACTGAGGGGTTGTAGAAGCCGCCCTGGTTGGACTGGGCGTACGAACGGAACGTGGTGGTGGCCCCCACGCTGATGACTTCGGGGTCTGAGGCGGGCGACTGGATGGTGTTGGTCGGGCCGGCGTCGCCGGAGGAAACGACGACGGTGGCTCCGGCGGCCACCGCGGCATCGTCGGCGGTGCGCAGGACGTCCAGGTCGGTGTCGGGGAACTCCTCCGTGCCGAAGGACTCGTTGATGACCTTGGCCCCGTGCTGCACCGCGTACTGAAGGGCCTGAACGATGCCCGCAGTACCGCCGTCGGCTGTGCCCAGGCCGATGACCTTCAGGGCCAGGAGGGAAGCCCCGGGGGCGGCGCCCACGATCCTGGCCCAGCACCCACCCTTGGGCAGGACCGACGCCATATCTGGGCTCACGTACTCGGCCAGGTTGTAGACCTCGTTGCCCTGGGCGGCGATGGAACTGGCGTCGCCGAACGCCTCGGCACCGTCGGTCACGGCCGCCGTGCCATCGCCGGAAAAGTCCTGGTAGTGGACGATGACCTGCGCCCCCTGAGGGCCGTAGGCGCCGTTGCGCACAAAGTCGGGATCGTTGGTTTGGATCCCGTCGGCCAGGAACGCCACGGTGACGCCGGCCCCGTCGAAGCCCACCGTCTCGGCCGGAGTGGCGTGTATCTCCTGGAGGGCTTCGGGGTCCAGTTCGGGGTCAGACCGGGTGCCGCAGAGCTCGCTGGCGGGCGCCACGCCATGCGCTCGCAGTCCTGGCTTGGTCGTCGCCCGGCCCGGTGGCGAAGTCGCCGCGCTTGGCGCGGGGGGGCTCGGGGCCGCGGAGCTCGAGGACGCGGAGGCGAGCGGGACGTCGGCGAGGACCTCCGAGATGGCAGGCGATCTGCTGAGGGCGGCGGCCAGGGTGGGGCTGACGGCGGCGGTGACCGAGTCCACCAAGCTTGTCGTAGCCAGGACCCTGGCCCCGTCCGCCCTCAGCGCGGCCAGGACCGGCGCTTGGGCCGGGCAGGCGGCGCCGGCGGACGTCCTCGCCCGCAGCGGGCAGGCCTGGCGCAGCATCAGCATGACCCTCTGCGTGGCTGGTGCGCCCCTCTTCACCGCGGCGTGCGCCGGCGACGGCGGGGCCTCAGCTCTCAGCGCTGCGAGGGGTTGGGCGACGAACGAGGCCGTCAGGCTCAGTGCCGCACCGGTGAGGAGACGGGCCGTGCGAAGACGGGCCGTGCGAAGACGGGCCGTGCGGTACCTAGCGCGAGTTATAACTACCCACCTGCCCGTCCTCGTGGTCATGCCGCCCGCCTGTCGGAGCCGGCCGGGTTGACAACAGGGTGCGACCCAAACTTACCAGCCGTGCCGTACCAAACGGTCCCGCGTGACTGCAGGCACCGGTGTCAGAGACGAGCTGTCAGCTCACTAGCGGCTTATGGGTTTGTTGCTTTTCCTTTTTGGCTTGACGCTTTTCTTTGATCGTCTTGCCGGACTTCTTGGAAGCGGTCTTGCGGGGGGACTTGTCGGCCATGTGGGTTAAATCCTTTGACCAGGACCGGAGCACCGGTATCCCCCAATGCTACACCTAGGGGCGCCGTATGGTCCGAGCCCTAAAACCCGACACCGCACCGGGCCCTAGGGGATGGCCCGTTCACGTCGTCCCCCGAACACAAGGGCGAAGGTCCAGCTCGTCAGTGTGCCAAAGCGGTTGCGGGCGCCGGCGAGGAAGGAGATGTGGATGACCCCCCACACGGCCCAGCCGAGGAAGCCAGACAGCCTGACCGGCCCTACCTTCACCAGGGCGTGGAAACGCGAGATGTACGCGGCGGTGCCCAGATCCCGGTACTTGAAGCTGTCATCGCTCCGAGGTTTCCCCACGATCCGGCGGTGAACCTGTCCCGCCGCGTGCCTGCCACCCTGGAGGGCGACCTCGGCCAGCCCGGGGAGGTGGTGCAGGGACATGATGTCGCCCACCACCCAGACCCGGTCGTGCCCCGGCACGGTGAGGTCCGGGTTGACGGCGATCCGTCCGGCACGGTCTTGCTCGGCACCGAGCGCCGTCGCCGCCGTGTGGACGAAAGGGACGGCTTGGACGCCCGCGGTCCACAGTACGGTCCGTGCGTTGTACCGCTCGGTCGTACCGTCCTTGGTTTTGGTGTCGAGACCTCGGGGATCGACATTCGTGACGAGGACGCCCATCTTCAGCTCGACGCCGATCTTTGCCAGGATCCTCATGGCCCGTGCGGACAGCTCGGGCCCGAACGTGGCCAGCGGAGCCTCGGCGCCGTCGAACAGTACGACGCGGGCCTCACGGGGGTGGATGGACCGGAACTCCCGGGCGATGGTCCTGGTGGCCAGTTCGCGGATCTGGCCGGCGAGCTCGACGCCGGTCGGCCCGGCCCCGGTGACGGCGAAGGTCAGCCATTCGGCGCGCGCCTCGGGCGTGGTCATGGTCTCGGCGACCTCGAACGCGCCTAGGACGCGCCTGCGGATCGTGAGCGCGTCGTCCAGGGTTTTCATGCCCGGCGCGAACCGGGCGTACTCGTCGTGCCCGAAGTAAGACGAGCGCATGCCGACGGCGACAATGAGGTAGTCGTACGCCAAGTCGAAGGTGCTCCGGTCGGGGCGAACGGCGGTGAGCGTACGTTTATCGGGGTCGAGACCGATCGCTTCGCCGAGCAGCACCTGGGTGTTGTTCTGGCGGCGCAGCAGGGACCGCAGCGGGCTGGCGATCTGGCCCTCGGAGAGGATCCCCGTTGCGCACTGGTAGAGCAGCGGCTGGAAGAGGTTGCTGGTCCCTCGATCGATCAGGACGACATCGGCCGGAGTGCGGCGAAGGCGTCTGGCGGCGAAGACACCGCCAAACCCGCCGCCCACGATCACGACCCGGGGTAGTGCGGTCGCCATCCTGTCGTTCAAGGGGACCATCGGCTCCATCCCTCAGTAATCGGGGGCATCGTAGGCTCGTCCGTCTTGCCAATGGCAAGATCGTTGTAGATGATGCCATGTCCGACCCCGATCGCATGAGGCTGTGGAGCCAAGCACGCCACGACCTCGAGGAGCCGAGGGACAAGGCGAACCGCTACCTCCAGGGCCATCGTCGGCTGTCTGCGGCTGCTCGGGTGGCCACCGGCGTGCTGCACGAGCAGTCTGCCGAACGGGTTGGTCTGGCCGCCTCCGGAGCTGCCTTCTGGTTGGTCATCTCGGCCTTCCCGACGGCGATCGCCGCGGTGAGCGTGTACGGGCTGTTCGTGCGTCCCGAACGGGTGGTGACCGACCTCGGTGACCTGGCCAGCGGCGTGCCCGGCTCGCTCGGCTCGCTCCTCACCGAGCAGCTGCGACGCGTGGCGGGGACGGGCCACGCCAACCTCTCCTTCGGCCTAGGGCTGTCGCTGGTCCTCGCCATCTGGAGCGCTTCGGCCGGGTTCAAGAACCTCGATGGCGCCGTTCGGGCGGCGTACGGGCTGCCCCCTCAACGGTACCTCGAGGCCCGGGGCAGGGCTTTCCTGGGGGCTCTTGCCGTCGTGCTGTTGCTCGGCTTTGCCGCCGTGGCCACCCCTGTCGTGTTCGCGTCAGGCCGATCGTCCGCCGTCCTCACCGTTGTCGGCGTCGTTGCCGCGGTGGCGGGGGCGACGGCCGGCGTGGGCGCGCTCTACCGGTTCGCCGTCGCCGCCCCGGTTGCCGTGCGGGCACTGCTCCCCGGGGCGCTCACGTCCGCCATCGGTATGGTGCTGGTCACCGCCGGGTTTGCCGCCTATGTCGCCTTTTCGACCCACTACACCGCCGTGTACGGGGCCTTCGCAGGTGCCGTGGTGGCGATGCTGGCGATCTATCTCGCCGTTTACGTCGTGCTTTTGGGAGCCGTGCTCAACACTCAGCTCAACGACGCCGTCTCGAAGCGCCTCGGCCCGTAGGCGCCGTCCTCAGCGGGAGGGCCCGCTCGGGCGGGCGGCGGCGAGGAGGGCCAGCAGTTCGTCGCCGTACGGCTCGAGCTTGTCCGGACCGATGCCACTGACGTCGGCCCGGGCCGCCATGGTCGACGGGGCCTTGCGGGCGAGCGCATCGAGGGCCCGGGCGCGCTCGACCAGCTCGGGCGGTACTGGCTCCCCCCTTGGGCAGCCGCCCGAGCCTCGCCCCGCTGGCCCGGGCCGCCACCGCCTGGCGCCGGAGGGGGGCCGCCACCGGGTCGCGCCGCCGAGCCCACCGGGGCCGGCCCCGGCCACCGCTGCCGTCAGCCCGGGCGCGGTCAGGGACAAGGGCGGGGCGCCCCGGGACAGCGCTGGCCGCCGCGGTCGGCGGGCCGGCATCCATTCCTCGCTCAGTTCGGCCGGGAACGGAGAGGGCGGGCCCCCCCCACCCACGTGCACAGACACCGAGCCTGCGTCGGGAACGCACCGCCTTGCCTTACCGACGCCCTTTCCGGGCGGCGGCCAAGCCCAGGCACTCGCGCTTGGAGGCATAGTGGTCCTTACGCTTTGGGCTCGCCTGCGCGTCCAGGTCCGTCTGGAGCCCAGCTGTTCTCCGTCGGGGCTCCTAACTCCTTCTTGCTCTGGGCTCGGTAACGCGTCGCACCTCCAATTGCATGCTGGCACCTGCGCGGCCTTGGGCCCGGCAAAGGGCCCTGCGGTGAAGCGCTTGACCACACAATCGATAATTGATAAGCTCTCGCGTACGGCGCCCGGTGCCGCCCTGGGACGCTCGCGACCTGGGCGCGCCTTACGAGAGGATTATATGAAGATCACGGGCCTTAAGTGTGCCACCATTGGTAATAACCTCGTTGTGCGCATAACCACTGACGAGGGCGTGAGCGGTTATGGGGAAATCGAGCGCTATAAGCCGTACCTTAAGTGGCATGTGATGTACTACGAGCCCTTTATCGCGGGCCAGGATCCGACTAACGTCGAGCGCGTAATGCGCCTTATTCGGCACCTTGGTGCCTTCAAGCCGTGGGGTAGCGCAGTGAGCGCCATAGAGATGGCACTGTGGGATATTGCTGGGAAGGCGGCGGGACTACCCGTCTACAAGCTCCTCGGAGGAAAAGTACGCGATCGAGTCCGCGTTTATAATGGCGCCATCCGCTTTGAGCAGAGGGACAATTCCCCAGAGGCTTTTGCTGAAGTAATGACTAAAATGAAAGGCTCTCCCGAGAAGTTCACGATCATTAAACAGAGCATAGCCTTCCACGGTTCCACCTCCAACACTATTCCAGGCTTCTATTTCGGGGACCCAGACAACAAGCGACAACACGCGAGCCGTGGTGGCCTTCTCACTGAAAAGGGCCTTAAGCACGTGATCGGCTGTGTAGAGGCGATGCGCGCCGTGCTCGGGGAGGACGTTGGCCTTGCGCTGGACTGTGGACCTGGTTGGACGCTCCCGGACGCCATCCGGTTCGCGCGGGCAATGGAGGGGTTCAACGTACTTTGGCTCGAGGACTTGCTCACGGGAGACTATGTGCCGCACGTAGACGCGGATATATACCGGGAGCTGACGAGAGCTACCTCGGCGAACATCCATACAGGTGAGCAGATCTACCTACGACAAAATTTTAAGGACCTAATTGAGACCAACGCGGTCAGGGTAGTCGGGCCTGACCCCTGCGACGTCGGTGGGATCGCGGAACTGAAGTGGGTGGCCGAGTATGCTGACCTCCACGGCGTCCTTATGGCCCCTCACGGGCTCGGCAACGGACTGCTGGGGATGGCAGCCCTGGTCCAGGTGTGTGCGACGCTACCGCCGAACTATATTGCCTTTGAATACCCAATAGGGGACCCGTCATGGTGGTATGATATCGTAATAGGTTACCAACATCCTGTGGTCGTTGATGGGTTTATTACGGTGCCTGACCGACCTGGAATGGGCGTTGAGTTTGATGTGGAGAGCGCGCGCAGGTATCTAGCGCCCCACGAAGAAGACTTCTTTGACTAAAGGTACTAACTGGCGCAGCTGAAGGCTGAGGTAACTGGAAGAGCGGCCTAGTGGCCTTACCGGCGGACCGTCACGAGGGGCTGTCAGCGCCAGGGGACGGCGAGTGAGCGGGGGCGACCTTATCTTGGGTAGGTTCGATGGGCGGGGCTGGGGCGCCCCCGGATGTCCGTGTCACGAGCGGCGGAGCGCGACAGTTGCCGGTAGCGGTGTTGGCCGGCCTGTAGCGCCACCACCGCCGTCCACCCGGAGGCTTCCCCGTCCACTACGGCTGAGCGCGGGGTGCGGGGGTGCGCCACCTCTGGGCCAAGGAGCAATCGATTATTGACAATCCATCTCGAGAGGTGTAACATCACCTCGAACTGCCCAAACTTGCGCGAGGCAGGGGCTGCGAAGGCAACCCGTGAGGTAAACGCCAAGCCAGCCCCGCTGTCGCCCCACCGATATTGGACCTAAATTGCTATGAAGATAACGAAGATTGATTGCCACGTGCTGGCCGACCCCGACCTTGACATCTCGGCAACCAGCTCCGCCCAGGACGACATAGTGGTCGAGGTCCACACGGATGAAGGTTTTGTCGGTGTCGGCGAGGTAGACCTCAACCCGTGGATCGCCAAGGCGTGCATAACCGCTCCTGGCACCCATAGCATGGGCCAGAGCCTGAGCGCGATGCTGTTGGGAGAAGATCCACGCGACATCGAGGCGCTGTGGGAGCGGCTTTACGTGGGCTCGGCCATGAACGGCCGCCGTGGCGCCGTGATCAACGCGATCGGTGCGCTCGACATTGCCCTCCACGACCTGCGGGGCAAGATCGAACAGTCACCAGTTCACGCCTTGCTCGGTCCGACGGCCCACAACGAGGTCGAGACCTACGCTTCGCTCCAGCCCGAGACGGGCGATTTTGATTCCTATAAGGAAACACTGATCTCCTGGACATTGAAGGCCAAAGAACTAGGGTTCCGTGCTGCTAAACCATCCTTGACCTTCTCGGGGCCGTACGCGCACCGTGGGTTTAGGGAACCCTGGAGCCAAGCGACGCAGATACTTCGAGAGATGCGGAGCGCCCTGCCCGACGACTTCACGCTCATGGTTGACGTCCAATATGCCTTCCCTGATGCCGATACCTGCATATCAGTTCTCCGGGACTGGAGAGAATTCGACCTGTACTTCGTGGAGACGCCGCTGCCGGTTGACGACCTTCAGGGTTACTACCGCGTCGCGACGGAGCAGGACATACCTATCGCCGCCGGCGAATGGTTGACCACCCGGTTCGAGTTTTGGCAGCTGATAGACGCTGGCGGTGTCGCAGTGGCTCAGCCGGATATCGGGCGAGTTGGAGGCCTTACCGAGGCACTTCGTGTCGCCAAGATGGCTGCCAACCGCGGTCTCCTTGTGGTCCCCCATCTCTGGAACACGGGGATATCGGTGGCTGCGGCCACGCACTTCGCCGCGGTAACGCCGAACTGCAGTTTCATAGAGTACCTTCCGCCCGGGCTGTGTGAATCGCCTCTCCGACAGCGCCTCCTTAGCAAGGAGCCGCAGGTGACGGATGGGCGCATCCCGTTGCCTGATGAGCCAGGTCTAGGGGTGGAGTTGAACCGTGAGGCACTTACGTACTTTGAGGAAACGGCAGAACGTATGAACCGGGCCCAAACTAACGGCCCGGGTACTTAGGCGCAGCTTCGGCAAAGGCACGATGTCATGCGGATCGCCGTCACGGGGGCGCTAGGGTTATTGGGGCCAGCGGTGGTCAAATTAGCCGCGAGCACCGGGCACAACGTGGTCGCCATTGACCGACGTGCCGGTACCCCTGTCGTGAGCGATGCGGTGAGGTATTGCGTCGCCGACATCACGTCCTACGACGCGGTGGCTAGCGCCGTCGCAGGCTGTGACGCAGTCGTGCACTTGGCGGCACATACTTCGCCGCGCCACTTGCCCGCGCACATAGTGCACAACGACAATGTAGTAGCCAGCTACAACATCCTCGAGGTGTGCGCAGCCAAAGGGATACGTCGGGTCTGTCAGGCGTCAAGCGTGAACGCCATCAGTGGTGTTTACAGCGGGTGCCCGCGGTTCGACTATTTCCCATTGGACGAAGCCCACCCGACCTATAATGAGGACCCGTACAGCCTCTCCAAGTGGATCTGCGAAGCGCAGGCAGCATCGATAGCGAGAACCTACCCCTCGATCGGCATTGCCAGCCTGCGGTTCCACCAATTGGTGGCGAGCCGCGCCGAGGCTGCGAGCGTCTATAACGAGGACGAGGGCGCGCGGTTGGACGCTGCTAAGGATCTATGGGGATATACCACTGTGGATGGGGCTGCCCGGGCGTGCCTCTCGGCTGTGACGGCGAACCTTGAAGGCCATCAGATCATGTACGCAGTAGCCGACAAGACTGCGAGTGACGATGAGTCGGAGGCCTTGAGGCAGCGGTTCTTTCCGGAGGTCCCGGTCCGCAAGCAGCTCTCCGGGCACAAAGCCTTCTTTGATAGCACCAGAGCGCTCAAGTTGCTATCATGGCGGGATTGTTGAGGATCTTATAACCGCCCGGGACAAGCGGCTGTGGCCGCTGAGCAAGGTCCGGAACTGGGCCCGGTCGGGAGCGTAAAAGCGAGGGTGCGCTCGGCGGGCGGGGGGAAGACCGGCGGTTGCACGATCGTGCCGGGGCGGCCCGGTTTACAACACAGGAGCGACCGTCGCGCCAACCCGGACCGCTCAGTTTGTGCAAGCGGCGTTGGTGGTAACGCGGGCAGGCGCAGGCTAAGGCCGCCCCCAGGGAGCAGTGGCCCGAGTGGTGCCGGGCCAGGGACCACCCGCCCGCAAGAGAGGGCCGGGCTCGGGCCCTTGCGCCGCATAATAGATAATGGATACACTGCAGCTGGTGCCATCTTCCGGAGGGGAACCGCAGGTCTGCTACCGTGCAGCGACGCGTTACTGGCCAGGAGAGGGACCGATGTGTCGCCTGAACGCCATAGGCTTGTTCGCCGGCGGCGCGGGGCCCTGGCTGCAGGAGGCGCCGGCTGATCGTCCTGCCCGATGTGTGGGCGCGGCGATCGCGCCACGCCGAATGCCGGTCAAGGATCCCCATCCGCGGGGGCCGGCCGCAAGCGTGGGTGAGCAGGCGCCTGGTGCCCTGTGGCCACAACAGCCCCCGGCACGGGGGTGTGGGACGTTGGAGCTGTCCTCGGCCACGGCGCAGTTCCTACGGAAATGACCGCGGTGCCACTCCCGTTGGCCTCGCAGCCCGATCCGTACGTACCCACGGCATGTCTATTCCGCTTCAATTCTGCGCTCCAAAACCGCAGCTCTCTGTGCTCAGGTTCGCAGATGAGGTCGAGCGGGTGCGCCAAGGTGCCGTAGCGAGGAAATGTACCGAAAGTTATTGTCAAACGTCAAGTTGTTTTGCTCATGTCTGTACCCCAAGGGAGAGAAAAATTGCATAAACAGCTGAAACAATCTGGCGGATCGAGGCCCAACCGCCGTGGACCGGTCGTAGCAGGGAGCCTTCTCGGCATGGCCGCACTTTTGACGCCGTTCTCGGTCCCGGCGTCTGCAAGTACCACCAATGCGTCAAATGGTCCGCTACCGAGCAATACAGTTGTTGTCGGAGTGAACTGGGGCGGCCTGTGGGCCTGTAGCTTTAACCCCTTTACCGTCGCGAACACAGGGAACACCTTCGGCACCGTATACGAGCCGCTGATGTTCGTCAACGAACTGAACAATAAAGTCACCCCGTGGCTGGCTACCTCGTACTCGTGGTCGCAGGCCAATACTGCTCTTACGTTCGTGATCCGCTCCGGCGTCAAGTGGACGTCGGGCTCGCCCTTTACGGCGGCCGATGTTGTCTTCACCTTCGATATGCTGAAGAAGAACCCCGCGCTAGATTTGAACGGAATTTGGACCGTTCTGAAGGGCGTCCAGCAAACGGGGGCCGACAAGGTCACCTTCACGTTCAAGTCTGCGCAGACCTCGTACTTCGTCTACATCGCGGACCAGGTGCCGATCGTGCCTGCTTACATATGGTCCAAGGTAGCCAACCCGGCCACTTACGCAGACCGCGACCCCATCGGCACCGGTGCATATGTCATCAGCGCCTGCAACGCCCAAAATCTCACCGAAACAGCGAACCCCCACTACTGGCAACCCGGCCTGCCTAAGATCACTACGGTACAACTTCCGGCGTTCACCGCGAACGGGCCGGCTAACGACTTACTTGCCGCCGGCAAGGCCAACTGGGGCGGAGAGTTTATTCCGAACCAGCAGTCGCTCTACCTGTCCAAGAGCCCCTATTACCACGCCTGGTACCCTGTGCTAAGCACCCACTATTTGAACATCAACCTTACAGTGCCGTTGCTAAACAACGTAGCAGTCCGAAGGGCCATGGTCTTTGCCATCGACCCGGCGAAGGCGGCCCTATTGGGGGAAAATGGCCAAACCGAGGGGCAAAACCAAGAGGGTATCCCGGTACCAACGTTCAATAGCTGGATCGATCAGGCGCTGGTGAGCAAGTACAACTATCACTACGATCCCGCTGAGGCGATCAAGATCCTGGAGCAGGCTGGCTTCAAGAGAAGCGGCAACGGTGTCTTCCAGTCTGCGAACGGCAAGCCCCTCTCCTTCACTTGCGTCGAGGTCAGCGGGGAGACGGACGAGATAGAGGACTTGCAGGTGATGATCCAGGAGTGGGCGGCTGTTGGCATCCAAGTGACGCCACAGACAGTCACCAACTCGGCGGACCTGTCCGACCTCGAGCTCGGCAATTACCAGCTCGGCTGGCAGCAACCCCCGAACTTTGCCGGGCCCACGCCCTTCTACGCTATGGCCCCGGAGCTGAACAGCGCAGAGTCGGCCGCGATCGGGAAGACCGCAGTGGCTGACTACGCCAGGTACAACAGCCCCTCGACCGACGCGCTGATCACCGCCTACGGTGCCACAACGAGTGTGGCCAAGCAGCACCAAATTGTGGACGACCTGCAACAGGTGATGCTCCAAGACGTGCCTTACATACCGGTGGTGGGGAACCCCGACGACTACCAGTACGACAACCTGCAGGTCGTGGGCTGGCCGACACCGCAGGACCCCTACGCACAACCTGCGCCTTGGGATTACCCGGACTGGGGGATAGTCCTGCTGAACCTCAGGCCTAGAGGCTAAGGTAAGCAGCCTCCGGCAGCGGATAGGCAGACTAGTGGCGAGCCGGTCACTGCTGGGGATTCGTCCCTGGTAGTGACCGGCCGCCTGCCTACCTACGTACATCGCCGCCCACCTAAACTGGAGCACCGCGCCTAACGAACGAACCCAGGAGCCGAAAATTGCGCTACCTCCTCCGCCGGCTGGGATTCTTCCTGGTAACAATATGGGTATGCCTCACGATAAACTTCGTCCTGCCCCGGTTAATGCCGGGGAACGCCGCTCAGGCCGCCATGAGCCGCCTCCGGGGGAACGCCTCCCCAGCGGCGCTAAAGGCTTACGAGATCGCTTTTGGCATCACAACGCACGTCAACCCGGTCACCCAGTACTTTGAGTACCTGAGGAACGTGCTCACCGGTAACTTCGGTGTTTCGCTTTCGTTCTTTCCGGACCGAGTCATCAGCGTAATATTAACGGGGCTCCCGTGGACACTCGGACTGGTGGGAGTCACGACGGTCCTCGCCTTCCTGGCGGGTACGCTCATCGGCACCATCAGCGGCTGGCGCCATGGTGGCCACTTCGACAACTGGATGCCGCCGCTGTTCATCATTACATCGGCCTTCCCGTACTTCTTCGTCGCCATTATCGGTGTCCTTCTGTTCTCGATACGGCTCGGGTGGCTCCCGGAGGAGTTCGGCTACTCGACCGGTGTCGTGCCTAGCGCATCGTTTTCATTCGTAGTAGATGTGCTGCAGCATTCGCTCCTTCCTGCCGCGACCATCGTGGTGACGTCGACCGGCGGCTGGGTGCTAACAATGCGCAACAACATGATCACGACGATCTCCGCGGATTACATTCGCATAGCTCACGCTAAGGGGCTTTCGTCGACGCGGATCATGTTGAACTACGCCGCACGCAATGCGATCCTGCCCAACCTGACCGGGTTCGCGATCGCACTTGGCTTCGTCGTCAGCGGGGCGATACTGGTGGAGTACGTGTTCGCCTACCCAGGCGTGGGCTACATGCTGCTGGAGTCAGTACAGAACAACGACTACCCGCTCATGCAGACCTTGTTCCTCTTTATCACTATTGCCGTGCTGTCGTGCGTACTAGTTATGGACGTGGTTACCGGGATGCTTGACCCGCGAGTCCGCAAACGGTAGAAGGGGGAGATAAATGAGGACCGTTTCGGCCCCACTGCCGGGAGCGAAGGCACCGTCGTCGGGGGTTAGACCGCGTCGTAGGAGCACATGGACGAGGCAACTCTTTAGCCGGGTCCGCACAGATCGAAAGGCACAGGTAGGGCTGGCCATACTGTTGGTGTTTTGCGTGGCTGCGATCTTCCCGGGGCGGATAGCGCCCGATAATCCGAACACGGACAGTTTCGCTACCGGTTTGGCCCCGTCGCTGCGGCATCTATTGGGGACGACGTCGTACGGCCAGGACGTGTTCTCACAACTTGTGTGGGGAACACGGGTGGCGCTTATAGTGGCGCTGGCGACGGGGTTTGCTGTCTCAATTATTTCAGTGGCGATCGGTGTGACGGCTGCGTTCTTGGGAGGCGGTTGGGACTCGTTGTTGTCGTCTGTAACCGACATCTTCCTGGTCATCCCCGCGTTCCCTCTGATCATAGTGATCGCGTCGTACGCCAAGAACGCGGGGACGGCGGTGGTGGTGATAGTGCTGGTTGTAACCGGGTGGGCGTTCGGCGCCCGCCAACTGCGCTCCCAGGCGCTGTCGTTACGGGAGCGCGAGTTCGTGCTGGCGGCGACGACCCGGGGCGAGCGGAAGACGCGCATCATCATAACGGAGATCCTGCCCACGATGACCTCGCTTATTGCCGCTAACTTCCTGGGCGCGGCGCTCTACGCGGTACTGACCTACGCCGGTCTGCAGTTCGTGGGCTTAGGGAGCACTACGGTCCAGAGCTGGGGTACGATGCTCTATTGGTCGGAGAGCGCCCAGGCCGTCCAGTCTGGAGAGTCACTATGGGAAATTGCTCCTGCCGTGTGCGTTGCGTTGTTGAGCGCCGGCTTCGCGCTGCTGAATTACACGTTTGATGACCTCACCAACCCGGCATTACGGGGTCAGGAACAATGAGCGAGGGGCCCGTCCTGCAGGTCGCAGATCTGCGCGTGGAGTACAAAGGAGCGCGGCGGGTCTGCGCCGTGGACGGGGTGAGCTTCGAGTTGGAGCGGGCGACCTTCCTGGGGGTGGTGGGCGAATCCGGGTGTGGCAAGTCGACGATGCTGTTCTCTATCGGCCAGTTGTTGGGGACCGCGGGCGAGATTGTGTCGGGGAGCGTGCGTCTGGGAGGGCGTGAGCTAGTGGGCCTGGCCAAAGAGGAGCTGCGCCGCGTCCGCTGGCGGGAGCTGGCCGTGGTCACGCAGAGCGCCATGAGCGGCTTTAACCCGGTATTGACCCTAGGGGCACAGTTCGCCGACGCGATGCGCGCCCATGACCCCGCGTATGACAGGAAAGGTATCGAAGCGCGGGGCAGGGAAGTGTTGGAGATGGTCAGAGTGAGCCCGCGCCACTTGAGAAGCTACCCGCACGAGCTGTCCGGGGGTATGCGCCAGAGAGCAATGATCGCCATGGCCTTGCTGCTCTCACCGGGCCTGGTCTTAATGGACGAACCGACGTCGGCCCTGGACGTGGTGACCCAGCAGTCGGTTATGGAAAGCATCCGGGAGCTGCAGGGAGCGCTTGGCTTTGCCGTCGTCTTTGTGACGCACGACCTAGGGTTGGTAAGGGAGTACTCGGACCGGTTGGCGATCATGTACGCGGGCCAGTTCGTAGAGACGGGGCTGACGAAGGCAGTGTTCGCAGAGCCGAAGCACCCGTACAGCCGCGCTCTGCTCAGCGTCTACCCCGGAGTGCGCGGGCCGCGGGTGGTGTTGCGCGGCATCCCGGGGAGCCCGCCAGATCTAGCGAAGCCGCCGGCCGGGTGCCGGTTTGCCGATCGCTGCCGCTTCGTTATGGAACGGTGCCGCTCGGCGTCGCCCGGGGTGTACGTGACCGAAAGCGGGAACGTGCGCTGCGTGCTCTACGGCCCGAAGGAGGCCGCAGAGGGGGCACCGGTAGGGTCGGGGGTGCCGACGGGAGGGGTGAGCGCGGGCGACCGAGCGGCAGTTGGTGGCCCAGGTACGGGTGCGCTGGACACGGCGTCGGAGGCAACGGAGGCGGTGCTGCTGACCGTCGGGTTGACGAAGGTTTTCCGTACTGGGGGGTTTTTCCGGGGCCGGTACGTGAGGGCGGTCGAGGATGTTGGGCTGCAAATTGGCGGGCAAGAGGTGGTGGCGGTCGTGGGGGAGAGTGGCAGCGGGAAGACGACTGTGGCGCGATTGCTGGCGAAGCTCTATCAGCCGACAAGTGGGAGCATCTCCTTTCTCGGGCGCCCACTGGGTTCGATAAAGTCGAGGCGCGCGGTATTGGAGTACCGGGGCTCGGTGCCCGTTGTGTACCAGGATCCGTACAGCTCGTTGAGCCCGTCCTACCCTGTGAACCACGGGCTAATGCGTACGGTGAAGTTACATCGTCGGGACCTGAGAGGGAAGGAGCGGTGGGGCGAGATTTACAGGGTGCTGGAGAGCGTGGGGCTCCGGCCGGCTGAAGAGTTCATCGACAAATATCCTCACGAACTGAGCGGCGGCCAAAGACAGCGCATAGGGTTCGCGCAGTCCTTGTTGTCCAAGCCCAAGGTAATCGTCGCCGATGAGCCAGTATCGATGCTCGACGTGTCGATCAGAATTGATTTGCTCAACTTAATGGTGGACCTTCGAGACGTCGACAAAGTCTCAATTGTGTACATTACACATGACATTGCTAGTGCCCGGTACGTGGCCGACCGAGTCATCGTTATGTTCGCGGGCCGGATCGTTGAAGAGGGAGCGGTAGAAGCGGTACTGCACGAGCCGCGGCACCCTTACACCAAGCAGCTGCTCGCCGCTGTCGGGGAGGAAACGGCCGCACCGGTGCGCTGGGAGGGCGTGGGTGAAGGGTCAGGCTCGGAAAGCGAGCGTCGGCCCGGGTGCGCGTTCCGGTCGCGGTGCGTGCTGGCGAGGGAAGTGTGCGGCGAGGTCGTACCGGCGCTGGCCCCGGTGGCGCAGGCCCACCTGGTGGCATGCCACGTGGAGGCGGGCGAGGCTGGGAGGGGCGAGAAGCCTCGGGAGGGTGCCGAGCGGGGCGTGGCGGTCCCGAGGAACGTAGCGCCGTGATACGGGAGCCGGCAAGGGGAGTACGCGGAGAGGTGCGCGCTGTGGCCTGGAGGCGAGGCGGTTTTCGGCTCTGCGGGGACGGAGCGGGCGGCGCGGGGAACGAGATCGGGGAGACCGACGGCGGGACAGACGGCCGTGACGGGGTCGCGGGGGAGAGGGTGTGATGTCGGGCTGGCTATCGATAGCGTTGAGGCGGCGGCGCCTGGTCATGAGCGCGGACCATCGGCGCGAGTGGGCCAGTGAGACCAGCACTGAGCGGGTGGAGGCCTCTGCCGCCAGCCTGATCGTTTGTGATATGTGGGACCGCCATTGGTCATCAGGCGCGGCTAGCCGCGTCGAGTTGCTTGCGCCTCGAGTGGACGAGTTCTGCAGGCGCATGCGCAGCGCTGGTGTGCTGATCGTGCATGCGCCGTCCGAGACCGTTGGAGCCTACCGCGACGGGGAAGCCAGGGCCCGGGTCGCAGACTGTGCGCAGGCTCAGGCCGTGCGGCATTTGGAACTCCCCCCTCTACCCGTGACCTGCGACAACGGCGGTTCCGATACCGATGACGAGTACCCCCCTGACACTGCAGTGTGGACAAGACAGCACCCGGCTATTTGGATTGACGAGGGTGTGGACGGGATAAGTGACGACGGGCCCAAGATAGCCTCCTATCTCATCGCCAACAAGCGGCAGGTCGTGCTCATGGTGGGCGTCCACGCCAACCTCTGCGTGCTTGACCGGTCGTTCGGCCTGCCCGCGCTGGTTGGCTTCGGGTTGCAGCCCGTGCTGGTATCGGATCTTACGGATACGATGTACGACCCCGCGACTGCACCGTACGTAAGCCACGAGACAGGGACGGAACTGGTGATCGGGTACATCGAGGCGTTCATTGCCCCAACGACACGCAGTGATGCGGTCAAAGTAATACCAGAGAACTGAGGAGCGTGGGAAGGATGGGAGCGATTGCCGCAGGAGATCAACGGGTACCCCGAGTCATCGTGATCGTGGGCGCCAGCAGCGGCATGGGGGCGGCGCTGGCGCGCCGGTGCGCCCGCGCCGGCGATCCGGTGGTGCTAGTGGCGCGGCGCAAAGACGTGCTGGAAACCTTGGCTGAGGGGCTCGTGACGGAGCCAGCCGTGGCGGAGGTCCTGACCGTCCCGCGAGTGCTCGTCGTTGATGTGGACGTGAGAGACGGTGAAGCGGGCGAAGAAATAGCCAAGAGGACCCTGGCTGCGTTCCAAACGGTTTATGCAGTCGTCTATTTGGCGGGGTGGAACACGCCTAGCCGGGCGATCGCGGAACTGAGCTCGGGCTCCTGGGACCGTATCGTCGACACGAACCTGGGTGGGGCTTTTAGGGTCACGAAGGCGTTTGTCCCCGTGATGCGAAGCCGTGGCGGTGGGCTGTTGATCTACGTGAGCTCCACGGCGGCAAAACGAGCTGACAAGTCGGGGACCGCTTATCAGGCCAGCAAAGCGGGCTTGGCAGCCCTCGCCAACGCGACGATGGAGGAGTGCCGCGGGGATAACGTGCGTACCAGCGTCGTCTATCCGGGCATGACAAATACGCCCTTCCTGAGCCATCGACCGGTACCCACTGACGACGCGACGCGGCAGCGGGCACTTCAACCAGACGACGTCGCAGCCGCCTGCAAGTTCATTATTGACATGCCCGAACGCGTCCACGTGTCCGAGCTAGTGCTGGGGCCGAGCATGTTATGATCGAATATCTATAAGCAGTTGGCCCCCTGGTAGGCGCGGGCAAGGGGCTCACGCTCTAAGTTGGAGGGAGATGTATGGGTACTGACGGACAAAAGGGTTCGGTGGAGTTTGCCGTCTTCACTAAGCCATGGCCGCAAGACGGGACCAGTGACCTGGCGGGGCGCGTGAGCTCGATGGGTTTCGATGCCGCGGAAGTCCCGGTCCGCCCTGGGTTCCAGGTGGAGCCCAAGGACGCTGCTGGGAAGCTGACTGAACTAGTGGCGACCTTTGCCGACCACGGTGTGAGGATCGCGAGCATCGCCAGCAGCTTGGAGGAGCCGATTTTTGCCGCCTGCCAGGCCGCCGGGGTCGGAGTGATCCGGGTCATGGCACCCATCGCCCGGGGTGATTACGCAGGCTCGGAACAACGGGTGCAGAGGGCGATCGGGAACGCTGCACCCTTGTGTGAGCGCTATGGTGTGAGAGTTGGTGTCCAGGAGCACTACGGGGACTATGTGAGCAGTTCGCCTGCGCTGAGGGCTTTCCTAAAGAACCTCGACCCCCGCCTAGTGGGCGCGGTGTGGGATTCCGCCCACGACGCCATTGCCGGCGTGCCTCCAGAGACAGGGCTCGACGCGCTCTGGGACCGGCTCATTATGGTCAACCTCAAGAACGCTTGCTACAAGAGGATAAGCGGTAATGCAGGGATGAGCGCCGAGTGGGAAGTCGAGTTCACGTCGGGACGCGAAGGCTTGGCTTCGTGGCCACGTATTGTCAGCGTTCTGAGGCGCAAGAGTTATAGCGGCACGGTCTGCCTCACTGCAGAGTACTCAGCCGCAGAGGAGGTCGACCGCCTGTGCAAGGAGGACTTGGCGTACGTCAAGGAGCTGTTCTCATGACTCCGGCCCTCCGCGGGTTGTACGTGATGAGAGACGATGTGTTCGCCGAGGTCTATGGAGAAGACTCACGACGAGAGATCGAGAAGTATGTCTCCGTCGAGTTCCCTCAAATGGACGCGAGGGCCCTACGGGAGCACCCTGAGCGCCTGAAAGATATCGACTTGATCTTGGCGAGCTGGGGCTGCCCGCGCTTCGACGAGGAACTCCTGTCGGGCGCGAACCGTCTAAGCGTCGTCTTCTATGCAGCGGGGTCAGTCCACAGGCTGGTCAGTCCTTCTTTCTGGTCCCGAGGTGTCCGGATCGTGTCGGCTAGGGACGCGATCGCGATTAGGGTGGCCGAATTCACGACCTCGCTCATCTATTTGTCACTGAAGCAGTTCTGGCGCTATGAACGGGCCATGTTCGCGGAGAAGAGGTGGCTCGATCATTGGGCGGTGCCGGGCACCGTCGACAGCAACGTGGGCCTGTTCGCGCTGGGGAGCGTGGGGCGGTTGGTGGCTGAACGTTTGCAGAGCTCTGAGCTGAGGGTGTTGGCCCACGATCCTTACGCAACGGTCGAGACTGCGGAAAGGGCGGGTTGTCACCTTGTCGGGTTGGAGGAGCTGTTCAGCTCGTGTGACGTGGTCAGCCTCCATGCGCCGTTGCTTCCCGAGACGACGGGTATCGTGGGGCACTCGCTGTTGGCCCTGCTGCGACCGGGTGCGACGATCATAAACACCTCGCGAGGCGGCATCATTGACCAGGCGGCGCTGGTCGATGTGCTGGAAAGACGGCCAGACCTGACGGCGGTGCTGGACGTCGTGGAGCCCGAGCCGCTGCCCTCAGGGTCAAGATTGTTCGATCTACCTAACGTCGTGATGACACCGCATATAGCAGGGAACATCGCTCGCGAGAGGCGTGCCCTCGGACGAGCGATGGCTGAAGAGGTCAAAAGGCTGGCTAGCGGGGAAGCGTTGCAGTGGGTCGTGGACGCATCATCGTTGGCGCGAAGTGCATGAGAGGTCCGGGATGTACGAGCTGAACGGTAAGGTTGCACTGGTGACGGGCGGGGGGACAGGTATAGGCCAGGCGATTTGCAGGTCTCTCGCCGAGAGTGGGGCCGATATCGCATTTACGTACCTTGGCCACAGTCCTGAAGCGACTACAGCCGAGGTTGAGGAGCAGGGTCGGCGCGTGAAGGCAATGATGCTCGACGCCAGGGATCCGGTGAGGGTCAACGATGTCGTTGCTGAGACCGTGGCGGCATTTGGCCGACTGGACGTCGTTGTGGCGAACGCGGGGGGCTTGCTCCGGCGGGTGCCGATCGCGACGATGACCGATGAACAATGGCATGAGGTGATCAGCACGAACCTTTCCAGCGCGTTTTATCTGGCTCGGGCAAGCCTTGGTCATATGCGTGACGGGGGACGGATAATCTTCATCTCATCGATGGCCGCCGTAACGGGTGGAGGGGCCGGCTCGGGGGGGTACGCGGCCGCGAAGGCCGGCATGGTCGGCTTGACCCGGGGCCTGGCCAAAGAGGTCGCGGCGCGGGGGATCGCAGTGACCGCCGTTGCACCGGGGCTGATCCTGGGGACGCCGTTCCACGAGACGTTCACGCCGCCCGAGGACCAAGCCAGAGCGATAAGCCGGATCCCCCTAGGACGAGCGGGAGCGCCGAGCGACGTTGCCGCCGTGGTGTGCTTCCTGGCTTCCGACGCGTCGTCGTTCTTGACGGGGCAGGTGATCAGGACCAGTGGCGCACAGGAGCTGACCTAGGAACATGGCGAGCACGGCGAAGGTTTGGCGCGTCGGGCAGGACTGGTGCCCGGCGCCAGACGGGACGGAGGGCACCGTCACCGCGGGGGAAGGCTGGCCGACCCTTGGACCGGTTGGTAGGGGCGTCACCGGCGGCGGCGCGGTCGTTGATGACCGCGTCACAGTGGTGGAGGGTCTTGGCGCCGCCAAGAGTTGCTCCGGGCCTGGACAGGGACGTACAGTCAGAGCGGTTTGGAAAGGGGACTGGAGCATGGCCGGTGTTGGCTGGGACGGGCCCACGGCGACCGTGGACAGCGTGTGGCCGTAGTGGTGCAGGCCCAACGAAAGGGACGGTCGCCGGCGGCCGGCGCTAGGGCCCCTGCCAAGGCGAGGTCGCGAGCCTCGGAAGACGTCGACGCGGTAGTCCCGGTGCGAACTCGTTTCACGGCCGTCGCACCCACGTCTAGGCGTCAACAAATTGCGGACGCTCTCAGGGAGGCCATCGTTCTCGGGTCGTTGAAGCCGGGGGAGCAGCTAAAGCAAGACGACCTCGGACGAGAGTTCAACGTGAGCCCGGGGCCGATCCGCGAGGCGATGCGGCAACTGGAAAGCGAGGGGCTCGTGGTCCATCGCCCCAATAGCGGCGTGTTCGTCGGCGACCTCTCGGTGGAGGAGCTGCTGGGCGTAATACTGCCCGTGCGGGTCGCCATCGAGACCTACGCGCTGAAGCGGAGCATGAGCCTGCTAACCGCCGAGGACTTCTCCGAGCTAGAACGACTTGTGGACGTGATGAAGGCAGGGGCGGAGGCCAATGACCTGAACGCCGTCAACAACGCAGATCTTCGGTTCCATGAGCGGACCGTGACGGCTTCGGGTTCCAGGCATGCCATTCAGCTCTGGAGGAGCGTGCTGCCTCGGATACAGTTGCAGGTGGCGCGCTTGGCACCTTTGCACCATCTCCCGGAGGAGATCGCCAGAGAGCACCTGGAGATGTTGGAAGTGTTGAGGTCCAGGGACAGCCGAGCTGTCGACGCCGCCGTCGAGGAACATGTGATCGGGACGACGCGGCGTCTTTCGAGCTCCCGGGCAGGCCGGGAGGGAAGCCGTCAGCGGGAACGCCCCGCTCGCAGCTAACCTTCCGGGGCGCCACCGCGGGCGTTCGTCGTAGCGGCAGCCTTGGTCCCCGGGGTGGTCTTGCCTTCCCGGGGTTGGGTAGCTACCGGAGGCTTGGTTTGCTCATCCTGGCCTCGAGGTTGGCGATCTTCTCCAGTCTCGGTTCGTGCCGCCCGCCATCGTAGCCCGAGGCTAACCAAACCTCGACGATCTCCGGTGCGCGCTCCACCGTGACGTCCCATGCCCCGAGGGCCAACACATTGGCATTGTTATGGTTCCGGCTCATGCGGGCCCCAAATGTGTCGTGACAGAGCGCGGCACGAACCCCGTTGAACTTGTTAGCGGCAATGCTCATGCCAATTCCCGTCCCGCATACCAAAATACCTAGGTCGACTTGCCCGTCGACCACGGCGGCGCAGACCTTCGCTGCGTAGTCCGGATAATCAACGACGTCACGGTCGTAGGTGCCGTAGTCCCGCACATCCTGTCCCAGTCCTTGGAGGTGACCGATAATGGCGGCCTTCAGCTCAAACCCGGCGGCGTCTGCGCCACACGCCACGCGGAGCGGGCCAAGTCGGGGGCCGGTGCTCAACTCAGTGCGACCTTCCCGTTCCCCGAGCTGCTGATGGGCCAGAGAACATCACCTTGGCCACACCTGACATGATAGCGGCCCGATTGACCGGCGGCCAAGGAGGGCTCGACAGCTCCACCGAGGTGCTGGCTCTGCGTGCGCGTGTCGTTCAGGGCGTCTAGTCTCTTGGGACGACAACGCTCACCGAAGTCAGCGAGCCGAGCCGGTCGTGGTCAGTGCCACCCGCACGGGACCGGCTCTCTCGGTCCCTACAAGGAGCCTCTTGCCCCAAGAGGCGCCCGAAGGAGAGAACATTACCGACCAACTGATAATTGGGAGCAGCACGCAACGCCTGCCACATGAGAACGGCCGGCGGCCCGGTCAGTTGCTCGGCATCTGCCTCGACCTCCCCCAGCTGTCGGTAGACGACATCGAGGTGCTGGCCGTATGTCAAAATCCCAGCTATCTCGCAGTATCGCTCCACGGGGACCACGTCTACGCAGTTAATGAAACCGAAGAGCTCGACGGCGTAGCGGGTGGGGGGGTAAGCGCCTACCGGCGTGACAAGCTCACGGGCCATCTGACCTTTCTCAACGCTAGGTCATCTGGCGGGTCCCACCCATGTCACGTAGTGATTTCTCCGGACAAACGGTTTGTCATCGCTGCCAATTATACCTCGGGATCAGTTACGGTCCTGCCCATAAGAGACGACGGGAGCCTGGCTCCGGCCACTTGTTGCGTTCAGCATTCCGGAGGGAGCCAGATCGGTACTGAGCGGCAAGGAGCGCCGCACCCGCACATGGTTTGCCCAGATCCGGCGACAGGAAAGCTCCTCGTCCCGGATCTGGGCTTGGACAAGATATTCGTCTACGACCTCTCTGAGGAAGGCAAGCTCATTGAGGCCGCCGATCACCACTTTTCCACCCCGCGTGGGTCGGGGCCGAGGCACGTGGCGTTCCACTCGAGCGGCAACCTTCTGTTCGTGGTCAATGAACTGGACAACACTGTCCTATCGCTGTGCCGCGTGGGCACCGGGTTTACCCCTGTCTCCGTGGCTTCGACCCTTCCAGCCCGCTTCGAGGGGCCATCTAGTGCCGCCGCTATCAAAGTGTCACGGAGCGGGCGACACGTTCTAGTGTCGAACCGAGGGCACGACAGTGTTGCGGTTTTCCTCCTCGACGAGCCCAGTGGTCGCCTGACCCTGCGGGCCGTGGAGAGGACGCGGGGGCACGAACCGCGCGATCTGTGCCTCACGCCGGATGGCCGTGGCGTTATCGTGGCAAACCACGGGACCTCTACCCTGACGGTCTTTGAACTCAATGAAGAGACCTCAGCCCTCACGTTCCGGAGCCAGAGGCACGTCGGATCACCACTGTGCCTTTGCTTGTGCCCTCGGCTCCCGGCCAGAAGTCCGGCGCCCGGGGCCCAATAGTGGTCGGGCCGCAGAGCCCACCAGCAACGAGCCGGTCAACCGGTGGTCGTCGACGGCTCACTGGGATATCAAAGCCACAACGATCTTGGTCAGAGCGAGAAATCCAAAAGGACCTTGCTCGAGCGGGCGGCGTCGGCCGCGACTTCGAACGCCTGGGCGGCGTCGTCAAGGGGGTAAACATGGCTCACGATCGAACCGACGGGTGCCGCACACCCAGAAAGGAAATCGACTGCCGGGCGCAGGTCGTCGTCAACCCGAAGTGACCCGGTCACGGTCATCTCCTTGCTCACCAGGGCGCTGGCAGGGACGGGCAGGTCGCCCTTTGGTAGTTGGCCGATGGCCACCACGGTCCCGGCCCTGCGCGTGTTCTCCATGGCGATAGCCAACCCGGCCGCCGACCCCGAGCACTCGAAAGCCATATCGACGTCCAGTCGGAGGTCTTGACTTACCGACAGGGCCGGTGCCTTCATTACCTGTTGCGCGCCAAGTCTGGTGGCCAGGCTGAGAGGACCGTCATAGAGGTCGGTCACCACCGTGCTGTGCGCACCCAGATGGAGGACGACTGCCGTCATGAGGAGCCCGATCGGCCCCGCCCCGACAATGAGCACACGGGAGCCAGGGAACGCCGCCCCGACCGCTTTGGCGCGATTGGCCGCGTGCCAGGCCACGGCGGCTGGTTCGGCCAGGCTCGCCCGACGGAGTTCGACGCCTGAAGGGATACGCGCCAAACGCGGCGTGGCCACCGCGAGCTCGTCGGTAAAACCTCCGTCGGTGTGCGGCCACTGCGCCGCGCTGCCGAGGTACCGGTAATCCGGGCACAAATTGGGACGACCACTCGTGCACCATCGGCACGTCCCGCAGGTCACCGCGGGATGGACGGCGACACTGGCCCCCACCTCGGGACCGCTGCCATCGGCGGCGGCCACGGCCACGGTGCCCACGATCTCATGGCCGAGGACCATCGGCGCCCTGAGCACATAGGCACCCACCGCACCGTCTCGCCAGTAATGCACATCTGAGCCACAGATGCCGCCATAGAGCACCCGCACGACCGCCTCGTTTGGCGCCGCCCTGGGAGCCGGCACGGCGTCCTGGCGGAGAGCGCCCCGAGCATGAACGCGAAGGGCGCGGACCATCCGGCCAGACGGGGCCTCGGTCACCGGTCCACGTCGTGGCACGGAGCCCGTTCTGGCGCCAAGTCAGACGACGGCGGTGATGCCGCCATCGACGTAGATTATCTGTCCGTTCACAAAATCCGATGCCCCGGAGGCGAGCCAAACGGCCGGGCCGACAATATCCGCGGTCGTGCCCCAGCGCCGTGCCGGCGTCCGAGCCACCACCCACGCCGACATCTCGGGGTCGGAGGTGAGCGCCGAGTTCAGTTCGGTCCCGATATAGCCAGGCGCGAGCCCGTTTACTTGGACCCCACGGGCGGCCCATTCTGCGCACATCATCCTCGTCAAGCTGCCCAGTCCCGCCTTGGCCACCGCGTACGGCCCATTGGTGGGCCGGACCAACACGTTCTGCACCGAACAGACATTTATGACCTTTCCTGCGCCCCGGGCCAGCATGCCGCGGGCCAGCTCTTGGGCCAGCAGCAAGCAACTGGTCAGGTTTGTGGCCAGGACCTTGTCCCAAGCGTCCAGTGAAAGCTCTTCCAAGGAGGACCGGAGCTGGATCCCGGCATTGTTGACAAGGATGTCTATACCTCCCAACTTCAGTTCAAGGCGCTGCACTTCGGCGTGCACCGCGTCACGATCGGTGACGTCGAAACCGGCACTGAGCAGCCTGGGCTTGAGCCCTTCGCCAGCTAGATCATCAAAAACGGACCTTTCCGTCTCCTCGGCTTTGACAGGGTCACGGCCGTGGACGACGACGGTGGCACCGGCCCGGGCCATGCCGGCGGCGATGGCTCTGCCGATGCCGCGGGTCGACCCCGTCACCAGCGCCCGGCGTCCGGACAAGTCGAACAGAGAGCTGGTCACGGGCCCGAGGTCCCGCTGCTCGATGTGCCCGGTCTGCGATCTGCCGACGAGCCCATTTGCCTGCCCGACCGGCGACACGGACCGCCCCGCTCCCCTGAGCTCGCGGCCGGTGGCCAAAACGTCTCGCAGATCACGAGCGCACCCTCGAGCGTGAAGACAGGTCCCCTCCGTTGTCTGATGGCCTCGGCTCAGGCCTCGATGATCAGCCGGTGGCCGTCATCGTAGTTGTCGTTGACGCCGCTGGGCGCTCCTGCGGTCCCGCCGCCTCTGAACCGCGGCGCCATTATCTCCCTACGGGACCTGGGTGCCGACCCGAGCCCCAGACACCGGTGCCGGGACTGACCGTGCGCGCCTGGGGACGAGGCCCCCGAGCGCGGCGGAGGGTGTAGATCCCAAGGCACCCCGTAGGCCGCTGAGAACTGGGTAAACCTACGCCGCCGGGCTCAGCGGGGCGGGCCGCCCTGGCGGGCGGCGGCGATGAGGGCCAGCAGTTCGTCGCCGTACGACTCGAGCTTGCCCGGACCGATGCCACTGACGTCGGCCAGGGCGGCCATGGTCGACGGGGCCTCGTGGGCGAGCGCCTCGAGGGTCCGGTCGTGCAGGTAGACGTAAGGCGGTTTGCGCTCGGCGCTGGCCCGCTGCGAACGCCACGCCCGCAACGCCTGCCGGGCGCGCTCGACCACCTCGGGCGGTACCGGCTCCCCCTTGGGCACCCGCTCGAGCCTCGCCCCGCCGGCCCGGGCCGCCACCGCCTGGCGCCGGAGGGGGGCCGCCACCGGCTCGCGCCGGGGCCCGGGCGCGGTCAGGGACGAGGGCGGGGCGCCCCGGGACAGCGCTGGTCGCAGCGGTCGGCGGGCCGGCGTCCATTCCTCGCTCAGTTCGGCCAGGAACGGAGAGGGCGGATCCCCCCCCACCACGTGCACTGACACCGAGCCGCGCGTCAAACCCACGTGGAAAACCCTGCGCTCCTCCTCGATGTCGACCGCCAGGCGATGGGGGAGCAGGCCCGCCGACACCTCGTGCAGCACCACGTGAGGCCACTCCCGGCCCTTGACCCGGTGGACGGTGGACAGCACCACGCCGTCGACGGCGCCGGGGTGGCGCAACGACTGCCGGAGCCAGTCCTCGAACCCCTCCGGTCCGGGGTGCAGGGCGGCCAGGGCCACCAGCGCGTCGAGGTCGTCGGTCTGGGCCGAGCGGTCCAGGCGCCGGCGCGAGCCCTCCAACAGTTCCATGGCCCGGTCGAGGCCTATGTCGTCGCGCACCGCCCGCAGGACGGCGGCCGTGGTCCCGGCCGCGGCCCGCCGGTGGAGCATCCTCAGGTCCGAAACGAAGCCGGTGATCTTGTCGCCGTCACGAGCGTTGAGCCGCTTGGCCAGCCGCTCCAGCCGTCCCACCCCCGACTGCTCGCCCATCCACTCGACCACCTTGGGCGATAGGGCCCGCGACGGCCGGCGGGCCGCCAGCGACACGTCGGCGCCGGCCAGGTGTTCGGGCGCGGACACCGCCAGGCGCAGCCATGCCAGCGCCGCCTGGACCCCGCCCCGGGCCAGGTAGGACACGTCGACGGCGGGCCGGACCGGGACCCGGCGGTGCACGAGGGCCACCTGCACCGGGGCCAGCGAGGCGTTGACACGGGCCAGCACGGCGACCTCGCCGGGAGCGGCCCCGCTCGACACGAGCCGTGCGACCCGGTCCACGGTGGCGGTCAGGGGGTCGTACCCCGTCACCACCTCGAGCTCGTCGTCGCCCCGGGCCCGGCCGGGCGCGGCCACGATGTCTTTTGGCACCCGGTGCTGGTTGTGGGTCAGTAAGGTCCGGGCCGCCTCGACGACGCTCACCGGGCAGCGGTAATTGACATGGAGCGGGTGTTCGCCGGCCGTCGGGAAAAAGCGCTGGAAGTCGATCAGCCACTCGGGCGAGGCGCCCGAGTAGCCGTAGATCGTCTGGTCGTCGTCGCCCACGCCGAACACGGCGCCCTCGGGGCCGGCCAGCAGCCGTATGAGCAGCAGATGGGCCGGGGTCAGGTCCTGGAACTCGTCCACCAGCAGGGCACGGCAGCCGGCGCGGGCTGAGCGGCGGGCGACCGGGTCAGTGAGCAGCACCTCTATCGCTTTGTAGACCTGCTCGTCGAAATCGACCAGGTGGCGGTCCGCCAACAGGCGCCGGTAGCGGTCGAACACTTCGGGCAGGCCGTCCACGTCGCCACCGAACTCGGCCTCCACTTCGGCCGGGGGCTGTAGGCCCAGGCGCACGGCTGAGAGGGCTTCGACCCAGGCCACCGCAGGGTCGGTGTTGGCGCGATGGGGCAGGTCGACCAGGGTGTCGAGGATCCGGCGCACCTCGCTCTCGTCGATGGTGGTGACCGGAGCGGATCTGGTCACCAGCGACAAGCCCAGGGCGTTGAGGGTGCGGACCCGTAGGTCGGGCAGGTCCGGCGTGCGCTCCCCCATCTCGTCCGCCGCCCTCTTGTTGTACGCCACCAGGGTGATGGCGCGGGCCGGCAGCCGCCAGCGGCGCAGGAGGTGGCGGGCGCGTTCGGTGAGCACCCGGGTCTTGCCCGAGCCGGCCGGGGCAATGATGCGGGCCGCCCCGCCGGGATGGAGCACGGCCTCCAGTTGGTCGGGTGCCAGGAGGGCATCGGTGCTGTTGGCGCCGAAGGGGACCAGCGAGCCCGCCAACAGGGCCAGCCGGGAGACCACGGCCGCCCCGCCGATGCGGCCGCCCCACTCCAGCGGGCCCCCGTCGCAGAAAGCCGGGGCCCCGTCGGCCAGCACCACGTCGGCCAGCACCACGTCGGCCAGCGTCCCGTCGGCCAGTACCACGTCGCCGGGCCGGGCCGCGACGGCGCCGAGGCGGACGGCCTCGTCGGCCAGGTACCACCGGGCCCTGTCGTCCCGGGCGTCGACGGCGTTGGCGAAGCAGGCGTGCGCCCGGCGCTCGCCGGGGAAGGTGAAGGAAGGGGCGAGCGACCAGACCGGTGCCCGCTCCACCTCCTCGGCGGCGGGCTCGGCGCCCACCTCGATCACGAGCGGCGTGCGGTCGCGCCACGCCTGTTCGAGCTCGTCGGTGCTCTCGCCGGCGCGCCGGCAGCCCTGCCACTCCAAGGGTGGTTGTTGGCCGGGCGCCACCACGACGCTGCGGCCCAGACGGGCGGGCCCTCTCATCTGGCAAACGGTACCGTCATCCAGTGACGACCTTGGCGTACACACGGTACCAGCAGCAAGATCTTCAAGAAATCACCGGGAACTGCCGAAAATCTCCTTAGTGGACCGACCAGATCCCCCTTCCGGGGGCCAGTGATGAGGTCGAGGAGCTCGCTCGTCAGCCGTACGAGATGAGCCATTTCATGGTCGGGCGCCAGCCGATCTTCGGCGGCCATCTCGGCGTCCGGGGCTATGAACTGCTCTTCCGCGGCCCACCGTCCCAGATGACAGACGGTGTCGCCATGACCGCAGACGTCCTGGTGCGGGCTGGCCTCGACGTCGGGTTGGGCAACTTGGTGGGTGACAAGCAGGTCTTCGTCAAAGCGCCTCGCGCCTTCTTGGTCGGCGACATCGACTTGCCCCTGCCGCCCCGCCAGACGGTCATAGAGATAGTCCAGGACGTGGCCCGCACCCCCGAGGTGGTAGCCGGCTGCCGTCACCTGGTACAGAACGGCTACGCCCTGGCCCTGGACCATTACGTCTGGGACGACGACGACGACCCGTTGCTGGAGCTGGTCTCGATAATCAAGCTCGACGTCTTGGCCCTCACCTCGACTCAGCTCTTGAACGCCGTCAACCACAATTCGAAGTTCGGTGTCGAGCTTCTAGCCGAGAAGATCGAGACCCCGGAGCAGATGGAGACGTGCCAGAAGCTTGGCTTCGACCTCTTCGAGGGTTACCTGCTGGGCCGGCCCGAGGTCGTCGAGGGCGAGGCGCTGTGCCCGAGCAAGGTCACCTGTCTGCGCATCATCGAGCTCCTCTGCAGCCCGGGCGCCTCGGCCCGTGAGGTCCAGAACCTCGTCCAGACCGACGCCGCCCTCAGTTACCGCTTCCTGCGGGCGGCGGGAGCCGGCGCCTCCCGGGGCCTTTTCCCTCGCCTCCGTTCCGTGCGCGAGGCCCTCGTCTCGCTCGGCGCCAAGCGGCTGCGCACCTGGGTGGTGCTCATGCTCCTGGCCACCGGCTGCGAAGGCACGGACGAGCGGCTCGAGCTGGCCGTAGCCCGGGCACGGGCGAGCGAGCTGGTGGCCTTGGCGCTGGACCTGGAGCCTCGGCTGGTCGACTCCACGTTCACGCTCGGGCTGTTGTCAGGGCTCGACCAGCTGCTCAAGACCGCTCCCGAGCAGCTCCTCGATGGGCTGTCCCTGACGGCCGAAGTGGAGAACGCCCTGCTCGACCACACGGGCGTGCTCGGCCGTATCCTCTCGGACGTGCTGGCGCTGGAGCCTCACCCGGGCGGGCACGAAGAGCTGCGGTCGGCCATTTCGAGCCCGGGGCCCTAGCGGGTACGGGCCAAGCGCCTAGCGGGTACGGGCAAATCGGTGCACGGCCTCGAGCAGTTCCCGGCTCTTCTCCGCCGCCACCTGCTTGTCGCCGCTGGCCAGGGCGTGGGCGACGCAGTGGTTGACGTGGTCGTCGAGGATCGTGAAGGCCACGGCTTGCAGGGCGGTGCCGACGGCGGCGACCTGGGTGAGGATGTCGATGCAGTAGCGGTCGTCGGCGATCATTTTCTCGACACCGCTCACTTGGCCGGCGATGCGGTGCATGCGTTTGATGAGCGCGTCCTTATCGGCGAAATAGCCATAGGTGGTACCGCCGGCGTCGTCCGGGGTGGCACCGGTCCGGGTGGGCTCGGTCATGGGTCCTCCCTGTGGGGCTGGAACCGGCGCAGCCGGAGCGAGTTGGTCACAACGAAGACGCTGGAGAAGGCCATGGCCGCGGCGGCGACGATCGGCTTGACGATGCCGGCCACGGCCAGGGGGACGGCGACGACGTTGTAGGCGAACGCCCACCACAGGTTGGCCTTTATGGTGGCCAGCGTCCGCCGGGCGAGGCGGATGGCGTCGGCCGCCGCCCGCAGGTCGCCCGATACGAGAGTGATGTCGGAGGCTTCAATGGCCACGTCGGTGCCGGTGCCGATGGACAGGCCCAGGTCGGCCTGGGCCAGGGCCGGGGCGTCGTTGACGCCGTCGCCGACCATGGCCACCACCTGGCCGGTGGCCTGAAGGCGGCGGATCTCGGCCGCTTTGCCGTCGGGCAGGACGTTGGCCAGCACCCGGTCGATGCCGACGGCCGCCGCCACTGTGCCCGCGGTGCGGGCGTTGTCCCCGCTGAGCAGGACCGGGTCCAGCCCCAAGGCCCGTAGCTCGGCGACGGCCTGCCGGCTGGTCGGCTTGACGCGGTCATGGAGGGCGATCAGCCCGGCGGCGCGCCCGTCGACGGCGACCCAGACCACGGTGGCCCCGGTTGCTTCCAGGACCTCGGCTCGGTCGGCCAGGACGGCGGGCAGGCCCACTGCCCGTCCGGCCAACAAGGCGGGCCGGCCGGCCACCACAGAGTGGCCTTCGACCACCGCCTCCACGCCCAGCCCAGCCCGGTTGACGAACCCTTCGGCGGGGGCGAGGCGGCCCAGCCGCCGGCGCCCGTGGTCGGCTATGGCCATGGCGAGGGGGTGCTCGCTGGCGCTTTCGGCCGCCGCCGCCAGGCGTAGCACTTCGTCTTCGGTGGCTCCGGCCACCGGGACGACGGCGGCCACGCTCATCACGCCCTCGGTCAGCGTCCCCGTTTTGTCCAGGGCCACGAGGGTGACCTTGCGGGTCTGCTCCAGGACCTCCGGGCCCTTGATGACGATCCCGAGCTGGGCGCCTCGCCCGGTACCGACCAGCAGGGCGGTGGGGGTGGCCAGTCCCAGGGCGCACGGGCAGGCGACCACCAGTACGGCCACGGCGGCGGTGAAGGCAGCGCCGACCGAAGGACCAAAAGCCAGCCAGCCGCCGAAGGTGAGCAGCGAGACGGTGATGACGGCAGGTACGAACACCGCCGAGACCCGGTCAGCGAGGTGTTGCACCGGTGCCTTGCCCGCCTGGGCCTGGCCCACCAGGCGGGCGATCTGGGCCAGGGCCGTCTGGCCCCCGACCCGAGTGGCCCGGACCACCAACCGGCCTGAGGTGTTGATGGCCGCGCCGGGCACGTTGTCGCCCGGGCCGACCTCGACCGGTACCGGCTCGCCGGTCAGCATGGAGGCGTCCACGGCCGATACGCCCGACTCGACCAGCCCGTCGGTGGCGACCTTGTCGCCGGGGCGCACCACGAACCGGTCACCGACCGCCAGCTGGTCCACGGGCACCAGCACCTCGTCGCCTTCTCGTAGCAGGCGGGCCTGTTTGGCGCCCAGCTCCAAGAGCAGGCGCAACGCCTCGCCCGAGCGGCGCCGGGCCCGGGCCTCGAGGTAACGACCGAGCAGCACGAGGGCGGTGACCGCTCCCGCGGTGTCGAAGTAGAGACCGGCGGACAGCCCGGCCAGCAGGACGACCGCCGACCAGGACCACGCCGCCAGCGTCCCCACCGAGACCAGGGTGTCCATGGTGGCCACGCCGTGGCGGGCGTTCGCCGCCGCCGCCCGGTGGAAGGGCCAGCCCCCGTACAGCACTACCGGCGTGGCCAACGCCAGCGACAGCCACGGCCAGCCCGGGAAACGGCTGGCTGGCACCCACGCCAGGACCACGAGCGGTACCGAGGCGGCCACCGCCCCGACCAGCCGCAGCCGGTACGGGCGGCCCGGGTCGTCCTCCACCGGCGACGGCGACGGCGATGGCACCGGCACCCGGGCGTGGTAGCCCGCCGCCTCCACCGCGGCGACGAGCTCGTCCACGCTGACATGGCCAGGGTCGTACGATACGGCGGCTTCCTCGGTGGCGAAGTTGACCGTCGCCGCCACCCCGTCGAGCTTGTTCAGCCGCTTCTCGACCCGCGCCGCGCATGAGGCGCAGGTCATGCCCTCGATGGCGAGCTCGACTCGTCCGCCACGCTCGGCGACCGCCACCGCTCCGGAGGAAGGTCCGGGCCCGCTCACTTCAGGCACCGAGCTCGGGCGCCGGCGGGCTCATTTCATGGCCTCGTAACCAGCATCTTCGATGGCGGAGCGCAGGACGGAGTCGTCGAGCCCTTCCCCGGTCACCGTCACAGCTTTGGTGCCCAGGTTGACCTCGACCTTGGCTACGCCGGTCACCAAGCTCAGCTCGGTACGTACCGCGTTCACGCAGTGGTCACAGGTCATGCCCGGGACCCTATAAAGGACCGTCTCTGCCATACGGGCTCCTCCGTGTCCCGGTCATCATACCCCTCGGGGGTATTCCCGGAACTAAGGCCACATGACCCGCAAGCGATGGTCGAGGGGCCCTGTCCTCTGCAGGGCCCTTCTGCACGGCTCTGTCCTGCCCGCCCAGCCCGGTCCCCACCTACCCGGCCCTATTGCCTACCCGGCCCTATTGCCTACCCGGCCCTGTCGCTGGTCCCCCCGGCCGTGCGCCTGGCCGGGGCCTGCGGGGCTAGCCCCTCGTCCTCACCGTCCCCGGCCCGGGGCGCGGCCCTGATCGGGACCACCACGGCGGGCTCGGTAGCCTCGAGGCGGCTTTCGCGCAGGCGCACGCACGGGTGCACCACATAGCAGTAGCGCACGAGGTTGTCGCGTGAGGCGTCGTCCGCACTGGTGATGTTCGTGCCCAGCCACCACCCCCCTCCCGGGGCCTGGCGGGCCGACTTCACCGCCACCGTGGCGGCCACGGCCAGGGGCTGGTCGTCGAGGCCGGGAAGGGCGAAATCAACGCGTAGGAGGGCCCCGGCGGCGACCTCTTCGGCGATCACGAGGCCGACGCCCGAGACCGACACGTCCACGACCCGTCCGTAGGAACGCTGGCCAGTCTGGTTGCCAATGGTGGCCGGGGCCAGGCAGGCGAAGCGCACCTGGCTGCGGCGTTGGCGCCGGCGGAAGACGATGCGAAAGGAGTGGACCAGCCGGTACAGCTCCCAGGTGCCCAGGGCCATGGCGAAGGTGGCGGCCCAGGCCGGAAGGGGCCGGACATGCACGTAGCCGAGGATCCCCAGGCCCCGCCAGACCAGGGCGCCGGCCAGGGCCACGGCCACCACGACCAAGGGACGCACGCAGCGCAGCGACGTCCAGCCGCCCGTGTCCACACCGTCCTTCGGGGTGACCTTGAACTTGGTCCGGGAGGGCACGAGCGCGCAGCGCAGGGCGCGGGTGAAGATCGTGGCCGTGATGAGCGTGTAGTGCGAAGACTCGGCCGAGCGTAGGTGCCCCCGGCACAGCGCGCTGGCCGAGATTATGGCGAGGACGGTCCAGGGCGCCCAGAACACGGCCAGGCTCATCACGGTCATGTGCGCCGGCAGCACCCCGCCGACCAGCACGGCCAAGAGCACGGCGATCATCCCCAGTCGCGACGCGCCAGCGCCGTAGGCAAAAAGGCTGCCGAAATAGGAAAGCCGCTGGCGCGGAGTGAGGCCGCAGCGCAGGCTCAGAGGCGACTCGGGAAGGCTGAAGACGGCCAGGTTGCCGCGTGCCCAGCGGTCCCGCTGCAACAGGTAGCCGTCGAGGTCGAGCGGCGCTATCCCCTGGACCAGGATTTCGTCGTGGTAGCGGGTCTGCCAACCGTCGCGGTGGAGCTTGAGCGTCGTGTGGAAGTCCTCGGCGATGGTCTCTGTGGCCACTCCGCCCACCCCGACCAAGGCGGTGCGGCGCAGCACTGCCGCCGAGCCGCACCAGAAGACGCCGTTGTGGCGGTCCTTGCCCGGGCAGACGACCTCGAAGAACATGCTCTGCTCGTGGCGGCCCGGTTCGTAGTGCTGTACCGAGTCCTGGTTGTAGAAGTCGTGCGGGCTCTGGACAAGGGCGACCTTGTCGTCGTCGAAGTAGCCCACAGTGGCGTCGAGGGCGTCGGGGAGCGGTACGTGGTCGGCGTCCAGGCAGAAGATCAGGTCACCGCCCGTGAAGCGCAGGGCATGGTTGATATTGCCCGCCTTGGCATGGGAATTGTCCGGCCGGCAAATCCAGTGTGCCCCCCATTTTTCTGCCACGGCCTTCATGTCGGTCCGTCGACCGTCGTCGAGTAGGTACGTCTCGTGCGGGTACCTGAGGGCGGCGCACCCGGCCAAGGTCGCCTCTATCACCTCGTGAGATTCGTCGTAGGTCGCCACGAAAACGTCCACCGTGTAACCGGGCGTGGCCGGGGGACGGGCCGGCTCCGACCAGCGCCAGCCGTAGAAACCGAGCAGCACCAGCGAGGTGAAGTTGTACAGCTCGACCAGCCAAAGGGAGTAAAACGCCAAGGGGGCTATCCCTCGCCCCGTTTCGGCCAGCCGCCAGACGAGGTAGACGGTGCCCCAGCACAGGGCGACGGCGGCTACCGTGCGAAGTGTCATGGGATGGCGCTCCCACCACTGGCCCCACCGTGTCTGTGGGGCCCGGGTGGCCCGCCAGTCCCGGGGCCCGTCGGTGGTAAGGAGCGGCCCATAGTCGCCGTCGAGCTCGTCCGCCTCGTCCGTGCCCTTTAGGGCGTGCAAATGTGATGAATGTGCCACGCACGGGTTATCGGCACCACGGCTTCGCGCTGGAGCATAGTTTCGGACGGCGATCGCCCGACATGAGGGCTCCCGCAAGTTATGGCGGGTAATTCGTATTTTTCAGGTAATTGTGGGGCACGACGTAATTACAAAATAAGGTTAGCCTGACTTATTGGGTACAAATTGTTCCGAGAAATTGTACGGGAGACCCTACCTGGCCCGCCGCCTGTCGGGGCCAGCCGCCCGTCGGAGCCCGCCGCCCGTCGGCGCCCGCCGCGACACGGTGACGCCGCCCCGTTACCGGGCCGTAGGAGCTACGCACAGCCCGTTAGACCAGCCGATGTGGCGCCCAGAGGTGCTGGGGCCCTCCGGGCCGGCTGCTATATGCTGCCTGCGGAGATCCCCGTGACCACAGCCACCAGCCCCGACACCGGACAATGCCCGTGCGAAGAGCCAGTTGGTGAGGCGCAGCCAGCGCGGTGGGCACGACGGGTGCATGTCGTTGGCCCGGTCTGCTTCGACCTGGTGTTCTCCGGTCTGCCCACCCCGCCCCGGCCCGGCACCGAGGTCCGCGCCGCCTCAATGGGCATCTCGCCCGGCGGCGTAGCCAACGTCGCCGTGGCCCTGGCCCGGCTCGGCCTCGACGTCGCCCTCTCGGCCGTGTTCGCCGAGGACGCCTTTGGGCATTACCTCTGGGGCGCGCTCAGCGACGAAGGCATCGACATGACGTACTCGGTCCAGGTCGGAGGTTGGAGCACCCCGGTCACCAGCTCGGTGGCCATCGCCGGTGAACGCGAGATGGTGACCTACGAGGAGGTCCCGCCGGTGGCTCTGGAGACCCTCTTGCCCCCCGGCTACCAGGCCGACGCCTTGGTGGTGTCGCTGGCCGACGCCGACCCTGAGTGGCTGGCCGGCCTGCACCGCTTTGCCCCTCTCGTCTTCGCCGACGTCGCCTGGGACGACGAGCGGCTCGGCTCGTCCGGGCTGGTCGACGCCCTGGCGGCTATCGATGTGTTCATGCCCAATGCGGCCGAGGCGCTGGCCTGCGCCCACTGCGACAACCTCGAACAGGCGCTGGCCAAGTTGGCCGGTGGGGGCCGGACGGTCGTGGTGAAGGACGGGGGCGCGGGTGCCGTGGCCCTGGAGCCGGGCTCGGCCGCCGCCACCCGGGAGCCGGCCGTGGCCGTCGAGGCCCGGGACACCACCGGCGCCGGCGATGTCTTCGACGCCGGGTTCATCTACGCGTCGCTGGCCGGCTGGCCCGTCGCCCAGCGGCTGCGCTTTGCCAACCTGTGCGCGTCAGAGTCGGTGAAGCTCATCGGGGGTTCCTTCGCCGCCCCGTGCTGGCGTGACCTGGCTGCCTTCTGGCGGGGCCTCGACGACCTGGAACTTCGCCAAGAATTCAGCTTCCTCGACGCCGTAATCTTGAATGCCCCCAAGCGCCGGGACTGCCGGCGCTCCCATCCGGCCATGGAGCCTCCGGACGCCGTGGCCCCCGCCAACCGCGCCGGGTAGGCCGGTGCGGATGGCTGGACGACTTGCAGAGCAAGGGTAAAACCGGTAAATATCAGTGTCCCCATCATCTTTGTGTATTTTTAGGAGGTCATAATGGGCCGTAAAGCCCGTAACAAGCTCGGAGCCACCGCGCTGTCCGCCCTCGCCGCCGGGTCCCTCGTCGGGGTCGGGGTCTCTAGCACGGCCAGCGCGTCCTCAACCGTCTCGTTCACGTACTGGACGAGCGGGTGGGGGACGTCAGAGATAACCGCCATCGACAATGCGTTCGACGCCGCCAACCCAGGCTACAAAGCCGTTGGCTCTTTCATCGCCAAGTCGGACGAGTTCCTACCCAAGGTCACCGCGGCG
>JBKQUU010000219.1:0-6072 GCA_052325485.1 Acidimicrobiales bacterium
GTCGGGCCGGCCCCCTCGGGCGGGGGTCGAGGCGTGGGCGGGCATCGGGGCCAGCCCCGGGCGCCGGTCACGAACCCCGGATGGGGGTGCGGGGGTCCGTGACCGGCGCAAGCCCAGGGGCGAGGGTTCCCTGGGGGGGAGGACCTCACATCCCTGCGAGGCCGATAGCAAGTTACCGGGCCCAGGTTTCGGGGGTGCAACGGCCGCGTTGCCGAAAAGTAAACACTTATGGCCGGTTCGGTGAACAAACAGGAGGAGGTGCCGACGCCGCGAACTTAGTCGGCGGGCGCCGGCGCCAGTCATTTGACGAAGCCCAGGCCAGTTTGATGAAGAGACCGTCTGCCTGCGGGCGGGAGGAGCCCGCAAGCAGACGGCCCATCCCCGGTTGGAGCGGCAGAGGGGGGCTGGCTCCAGGGGAGATGGTGCAGGGAGATCGTTGAGGGGGTCCTGGTCCGGGCGGGCCCGAGGTAACTGAGGGGGGTTTTGGCGTCAGCCGGACTAGGGGGTGCTCCCCGAGCGCATCTCCTTTCTCTTCTTGTATCTTTCTCGGCCGAATTCAAGAAGCCCTGAAGGCAGGCTGAGCTTTCCCTGAGACGCCCGGTGGGCGCGCTCGCCCGGGGAGGACGAAAATCCGGGAAGAAGGCGGCGGTCTCGCATAGCCTGGAGAACGTCCTCGCCTGGGGCGTCGGGGAGCCTCTCGGGCCCGGGGCGGTCGCTCGCTCGCTGCGAGTGGGTGGCCGGGGGGACGATCGGCCCAGGCCGGAGAGGGTGGTTCGTCGCGAGACCTGCACTGGTAGATGGACGGGAGGCCCACGAACGGCAGGTTGGCGGGGCCGGCCTGACCAGCCCGGTCCAGGTCATCGACGTGACGGCGGCGCCGGGCCGGGCAGAGCTCGAGGAGAGCCGGCGCCGGGCCCGCCAAGGTTGGGACTTCATGCGTCGGGCCATGGCCGGCCACTGGGGAGTGCTGTGGTCGTCGGTGACGGTGGCCCTGGTCTCGGCGGCGGCCGTGGCGACGATACCTCTCCTGGTGGGTAACGCCGTCAACGAGGGCCTTGTGGCCCACCGCTGGACGCGCTTCGGCACCTACATCGGCATCGTCGCCGTACTGGGCGTGGTCCAGGCGCTGGCTTCGGGCTCCCGGCGGTGGTTCAACGGGGTGGTATCGCGGCGCGTCGAGTCCGAGGTACGGCGGAGCTTCCACGACCACCTGCTTTTCCTGGACGTGGCCTACCACTCGAACATCAATCGCGGCCAGCTCCTGTCCCGGGTGACCAGCGACCTGTTCCAGATCCAGGCCGTGGTGGCTTCGGCCCCCTTCTGGGTGGCCAACGCCGCCCTGGCCCTGGCCGTGGGCGTGATCCTTATCATCACCAACCCGCTGCTCGGGGTGGTAGCCGTTGCCGCCCTGCCGGTGGTGGCGGTGACGTCGAACCGCTTTTCTCGCCGGGTGCGCGAGGCCATCTCCGACCTGCAACGCCAACGGGGTGCTCTGGCCGGAGTGGTGGAGGAGACCATCTCGGGAGTGAGGGCGGTCAAGGGCTTCGGGGCCGAGCCGATGATGGAGGCCCGCATGGCGGGCTCGGCCGGAGCGGTCTGGACCGAAGCCATGCGGGTGGTCAGGACCAGGGCGCGGTACCTCCCCACGCTCAACACCGTCCCCATGCTCGAGCTAGCCGCCGTGAACTGGCTCGGGGGCTACCTGGTGCTCCACCACCGCCTCAGCATCGGCATGCTGGTGGCCTACAACGCCTACCTGGTCCTCTTGACCGGGCCGCTCCAGTCCATCGGCGCCTACATCGTCATGGTGCAGCGGGCCGTGGTATCGGGCTACCGCCTCGACAGCATCCTCGCCCGGCACAGCGCGGTGGAGGAACCGGCGCACGCCCAGCGCTTGCCGGCCGGTCCCGGGGCCGTGCGCTTCGAGGCGGTCAGCTTTGCTTACGGCGGGCCCGGCGCTGGCCCCGCCCGCGGCCGGGGCCGCGGCCCGGGACCGGCGGTGGCCGGCCGGGCCGTGCTGGACCACTTCGAATTGGCCATAGCCGGAGGGGAGGTGGTCGCGGTGGTGGGGGCCACCGGTTCGGGCAAGACCACAGTGCTTTCCCTCCTGGCCCGACTGTACGACCCGCAGGCAGGTTCGGTGACCCTGGACGGCGTGGACGTGCGCCAGCTCAGCCTGCCCGTCCTGCGCCAGGCGGTGGCGGTCGTGTTCGAAGACAGCTTCCTGTTCAACAGCACCATCGCCGCCAACCTGCGGGTCGGGCGCCCCTCGGCCACCGCCCAGGAGCTCGAGGAGGCGGCCCACTTGGCCCAGGCGGACGAGTTCATCGCCGAGCTGCCGCTGGGTTACGAGACCCCCGTGGGCGAACGAGGCTTCGGTCTGTCTGGCGGTCAGCGCCAACGGGTGGCCCTGGCCCGCGCCTTGCTTGCCGACCCCCGGGTCCTGGTGCTGGACGACGCCACGTCATCGGTGGACGCGCCTCGAGAGCTCGAGGTAATGCGGGCACTGGCTGAGGCGCGAGCGGGCAAGACCACCATCATCATTTCCCATCGGCCGGCGACCATCGCGGTGGCTGACCGCGTCGTGCTCATCGAGGACGGCCGCGTCCTGGCCGAGGGCACCCACGAGAGCCTGGTCGCCACCTCGGAGCGTTACCGCCAGGTCCTCAGCCTCGAGCACTTCGCGGAGCAGCCCGAGCCTCAACCAGCCGAGCCGGACGAGGCCCGGAGCCCTTCGCCATGACCCGGCCCCGTCTACGCCGGCGGCCGGCCCCGGGCGCCGAGCCCCACCCTCCGGCTTTGTGGTCAGTGGTGTTCCGGTCGCTGCGGCCCTACCGCAAGCGCATCGCTGTGGCCCTGGTCGTGCTGCTGGCTGGCCTGGCCACCACTCTGGCCGGCCCGGCCCTGGTGGGCTACGCCATCAACGACGGGCTCGTGCTCCACCACTCCATAAGGACCATCAACATCGCCGGGGCCGCCTACGTGGCCGTGAGCATCGCCTACTTCGTGCTCACCCGGCTGCAGACGCTGCAGGTCTCGGGCATAGGCGAGTCCTTCCTCAACGACCTGCGCCGACGGGTCTTCTCTCACCTGCTGTCGCAGCCGTTGGCCTTTTTCGAGGCCGAAAGCTCGGGCCAGCTGCTGTCCCGGATGACAGCCGACATCGACACCCTGGAGAGCCTGGTGCAGAGCGGGCTGTCGAGCTTCGTCACCAGCATCGGCCTGTTCGTCGCCTCCATGGTCGTCCTAGTGGTCATGTCCCCGTTGATGTGCGCGGTGGTGGTCGTGTCTTTGGTCCCCGCCCTGGTGGCCTCGGCCCGGTACCGGACGGCTTCGACCCGGGCCTACCGCCTGGTCCGTGACCTGATCGGCGACGCCCTGGCGTCGCTTGACGAGGACCTGGCCGGCGTGCGGGTGATCCAGGCCTTCCGCCAGGAAGAGGCGACCATCGAGCGCTTCAAACAAGTCAACCAGGTCCAGCTGGACGGCGAACTGGCCACGGTCCGGCTCTCCTCACGGTTTTTTCCACAAATCGAACTGAGCGGCGTTATGTCCACGGTGGTGGTCTTGGTAGCGGGCGCGCTGCTCATCCACGCCCACCTCACCACGGTGGGGATCGTGGCCGCCTTCGTGCTGTACCTGGCCAATCTCTTCAATTCCATCACCAGCCTGTCGGCCCTCTTCGACCTCCTCCAGTCCTCGGGGGCGGCAATGGCCACGGTTTTCGGGCTGCTTGAGGTGGACCCAGCTATGGCCGACCCCCTTCGTCCTACCGCTTTGCCATCTAGGGGATCGCTTGAACTGAGTGGGGTCCACTTCGCCTACGGCGTCGACGCCGACGACTTCGATCCCGAGGAAGTCGATGAGCGCCTGGTTCTCGAAGGGGTGGACCTGAGGGTCGAAGCGGGCGAGCGTCTCGCCTTGGTCGGTCCCACGGGAGGCGGCAAGTCCACCTTGGCCAAACTGGCCGGGCGCCTTTACGACCCCACCGCCGGCTCGGTCCGCTTCGGCGGCGTGGACCTGCGTGAGGCATTGCTGTCCCACATCCGGGAGCGGATCGTCGTGCTGCCCCAAGAGGGCTTCCTGTTCCGGGGCACGGTGCTCGAGAACGTGGCCCTGGGCCGGCCGGGGGCGACCCTGGACGAAGCCCGGGCGGCCATCGCCCGCCTCGGGTTGTCCGATTGGGTGGCCAGCCTGCCCCGGGGCGAGGACACTGATGTGGGGGAGAGGGGCGCCCACCTCTCAGCCGGCGAGCGCCAACTGGTCAGCCTGGCCCGGGCTGCCCTCACCGACCCGGCCGTGCTCATCATGGACGAGTCCACCTCCAGCGTCGACCCCGGGACTGAGCGCCAGGCGGAGGCGGCCCTGGCCGTCCTGGTCGAAGGGCGCACTGTAATAGTGGTGGCCCACCGGATGCCGCTGGCCGAGCGGGCAGACCGCGTGGCCGTCATGCGGGACGGCGAGCTGGTGGAGATAGGCAGCCACAACGAGCTGATCGAGGCCGACGGGCACTACGCCCGCTTGTTCGAGGCGTGGAGCGGGGCGGGCCTACCTGATTATGGGCCGGGCTGATTATGGGCCGGGCTGGTCATGGGCCGGGCTGGTCATGGGCCGGGCTGGTGCCCTCGGCCCGAAGCTCCGAAATGGCTCGCATGGCCGCTTCGTCCAGGTCGTTGTCGTGGCGACGGCTGATAAGGGCGGCAACTCCTAGCCGGCGTCGCAGGTCGAAGCCGATGAAGCTGCCGAAGCCGGCCGTGCCCCCGTTGTGCCAGTGCACCGGTCCCTCGTCGGTGGCCCGGACCAGCCAGCCCAGCGCCACCTCCATTCCCGGCCCGGCGGGCCGGCGAGCCTCATGGACAAGCTCCAGCGCCGGGCGCAAGGCAACGGTCTCGGGGTTGAGGTTGACCACCAGGTAACGGCGCAGGCCACGGATGTTGGAGAACAGGCAGCCGGCACCGGGCAGGGCCGGGTTGCGCCAGTGCTCGATCTCCGTGCCGGAGCCGTCATGGCCGAACAAGCGTCGCCCGTCAGGGTCGGCGTCGGTCTCCAGGGCCACGTCTTCCAACTCGAGCGGCGCCAGCACCTCCTGGCGCAGCAAAACGCCGAACGGCCTTCCTCCCGCCGCCGCCAGCGCCCGGGAGAGCACGCCGTAGCCGAAATTGGAATATTCGAACGGGTACGGAGGCGCGGCGTGCGGCGCGGTGAGCCGGCGTAGGGCGCGGTCGACGTCGCCGTCCCGCACCCGGGAGTACGGGTCCCGGAGCCGCAGCACCATGCGTACTTTCAGGTTCGTAGGGATCCTCGGGTAACCCGCCGTGTGGGTAGCCAGGTCAACGAGCCTGGTCTTAGAGCCCGAAGCCGCGCGCAGGTACCGGCTGACCGGGTCTTCCAGTCCGATCTGGCCCGTCGCCGCCATGGTGGCGAGCAGGAGGGCGGTGAAAGTCGTGGTCACCGAGCCAATGTGGAAGCCCGATGTGACCGCCGCGCCCGAAACCCAGGTGCCGGTGCGCTCCCCGGCCACGGCCACTGCCGCCAGTGGCCAGCGGTCCCCGGCGACCAGGGGCGAGAACGCCTCGCGCATGACCCCGGTAAGCCAGGGATCGTCCAGGTCGTCCACCCGCCAGGAGCTTACGGCGCAGTCCGCTCAGGTCGCCGGCAGGGACCGCACCTCGGCCATGTCCACGGCGGCCAGGATGGTCTGGGCCAGGGCCCGGGCCGAAGCGGGGTCAAGCTCGACCGCCACTCGCGCCCCCGGGCCCAGCCCGGGGTTTATGAAGTCGACGTTCAGGGTGTGCTCGGCCGGGGCGTGCACGGGGTGGTCGAAGTAAACGGTGGCGGCCGCCAACGAGAACCATCCGCCGGCACCTTTCCCGCTGCCGCTGAGGGCCACCTGATCGGTCTGGTAAGTGCACATGACCGGACCTTAGGAGGCGAGGTAGCGGCCGAAGAAAGCGTCGACCCGGCGCCACCCGTCGACGGCCGCCTCCGGCCGGTAGGAGGGCCGGTCCACGGCGAAGAAAGCGTGGCCCGCTCCCGGGTAGGAATGGAACTCGTAGGTCTTGGCGTGCTGAG
>JBKQUU010000220.1:0-2779 GCA_052325485.1 Acidimicrobiales bacterium
CTCGAGCTGCGCCAGCATGGGTGGAAGGAAGCCGGCCGGCAGGGCAAAAGCCTCGTTGGCCCCGTCGCGGTGCCCGGCCCCGTCGCCAAGCCCGGGCGGGCCGGCCCTCTCGGAGGGAGCTGCCCCTTGCCTCACCTGGTCCAGGGTACGACCCGTTTTTACCGAGCGGGGCTCCTCGGAAGTTATGTCCCGGGTCGGAGCAGCCCGGTCATCGTTGCGCTTGACGAGCGCCCAGTTGGCGCCGTTGAAACGCGTCAGCGCCCAACCGCCGACGAGCTTGGCCCCCTGGAGCCAGACCGAGACATGCCCCTCGGCCACCGCCTCGCCTACCGGGACGACCTCGCCGCGCCTGGTCGTGAGATTGGTAAAGGTCCCCTCGTCCCAGACGATCACCGCTCCCGCCCCGTAGTTCCCCCCGGGGATCGTCCCCTCGAAGTCCCGGTAGTCGAGCGGGTGGTCTTCGACCTTGACCGCCAATCGTTTCACGCCCGGGTCATAAGAGGGGCCCTTAGGCACGGCCCAGGAGACGAGGACGCCGTTCGCCTCCAGGCGAAAGTCGTAGTGGAGGCGGCGCGCCGCGTGTTGCTGGACCACCCATCGGCGGCCATCCCCGTCGCCCGGTCCGAGCTCCTCGCTCGGGCCCACCGGTTCCGGGGTGGCGGCAAAGTCTCTCTTGCGCCTGTAGTCGTGCAGCGGCGGTCGAGGCAACGCCGGGCTCGCTTGGCCTCAGGGTTACGCCGAGCGCCCGGCCTGATGGGGCCCGGCCTGATGGGGCCCGGCCTGATGGGACCGGACCAGGGCCGGGATGGTCGTGACCTGGCGGAGCAGATCTGGACCGAGGTGCTCGAGCTGGGTGTGGCAGCTGAAACCGTCCACGACGAGCTGGGCCCGGGGGCCTTGGCCATGGCCGAGGGCGGCTCGCACCTTGGGCAGCCACAGGTCCTCCCCGATGGTGCGGGACACCGGCTCATGGCGGGCATTGAAGCCGAACGAGCCGGCCAAGCCGCAGCAGCCCGCGTCGAGGACCTCGACCTCGTAGCCGAGGGCGGCGAGAACAGCTTGGTCGGCGTCGGTCCCGACCACCGCCCGCTGGTGGCAGTGCGCCTGCACCACGGCGCGACCCGCGTCCGTCCTCGGGCCGCCAGCCGCTAAACGGGCCGTGTGCCCGTTGGCCACCAAGTGCTCGGCGGGGCTGCGGGCCAGGGACGCCAGCTGCGCGCTCCGGGGGTCGTCGGCCAACAGGCCCGGCAACTCGTCCCGGAAGGCGGCCAGGCAGCTCGGCTCGGGTACGACCACCGGCACGCCGGCTGCCACCCACGGCCCGAGGACCTTCAGCAGGCGCCGGAGAGAATGCCTGGCCATGTCGAGCATCCCGAAGTCGTACATGGTCCGCCCGCAGCAAGCCCAGCCGGACGGGACCGCGACCCGCTCGCCGAGGGCCTCCATCGCCACCACCAGGTCGTTGCCCACCTGCGGGCGGAAGGCATCCGTAAAGGTGTCCGGCCAGATCACCACCGAGGTGTCCCCTGGGGGGCGGTCCATGGCTTCGGGGAGCTCTCGGCGTGTGGACTTGCGCAGCCCGCCGGCGGTCGAGAACCGGGGGGAGGGACGGTTGGTGGCGATGCCGGCCACCCCTTTGAGGGCCCGCCCCACAGCTGGGGCGCTCAGGACGGTATTGGCCAATCTCGCCACCTCCGGCCAGGATGCCGTCAGACGGCCGGCCCAGGGCATGAAGCCCATGGCATACATGGCCGCCGGTCGGCGCCGGCCGCGGTAATAGTGGAAGAGGAACTCCGACTTGTAGGTGGCCATATCGACGTGCGTCGGGCAGTCCGAAGCGCACCCCTTGCACGAAAGGCAAAGTTCGAGGGCCTCGCGTACCTCCTCGTTCCGCCAAGACGCCGGCACCGGCTCCCCCTGGAACATCTCGCCCAGCAACTTGGCCCGCCCCCGGGTCGAGTGCACCTCGTCACGGGTAGCCCGGTAAGAGGGGCACATGGTGGCCGTGTCGTCGCGCCGGCAGCGTCCAACCCCGACGCAACGCAGGGACGCATGCAACAGCGAACCATCGTCATCGGCGAAGGAGTACCGCGTGGGCCGCAGGTGGTGCGGCTCGGTCAAGGTCGTATAGCGGATGTTGGCGTCGAGAGGGTAGGCGTCGACCACCTTGCCCGGGTTCATCAGGCCGTCCGGGTCCCAGAGGGCCTTGAACTCCCGGAAGGCCCCCACGAGCTCGGGGCCGAACATTTTCTCCAGCAGCTCGCCGCGGCTTTGGCCGTCACCGTGCTCACCCGAGAGGGAACCTCCCATCGATACGACGAGATCGGCGGCGGCGTTGATGTACCGGCGATAGTTGGCCAGCCCTGCGGCGCTCGAGAAATCGAAGTTGTTGCGGGTATGGACGCACCCCTGGCCGAAGTGCCCGTACCAGGCGCCTGAGTAACCGTGCTCGGCCCACAACGCCGTGGTACCACGTAGGTAGTCGGCCAGGCGCGCCGGTGCCACAGCACCGTCTTCCCACCCCTCGTAGTTATGGTGCCCGTCGGCCCTGATGGCCGTGGCCCCCAGGCCGGACTCGCGCACCGCCCATAACCGTTTCTGCGCTGCGTCGTCGTCGACCAGCTGCGCGCTCGCACCCTGAGGCAGGGCGGCAATGAGATCGGACGCCTTGGACCTCGCCTCTTCCGTGCTGTCCCCGCCCAGCTCCGCCAGCAGCCACCCGTTCCCGGCGGGGAGCAGGGCCACTCCGTCGCGGTTGAGGCCGTGGGCCTCCATCTGG
>JBKQUU010000221.1:0-2789 GCA_052325485.1 Acidimicrobiales bacterium
TACTTCGTCTGAGCAGTCTCTATGGCCGTCACGCTTCGGACCAGCGCCATCATCGCCGCCGTGATCGCCATCCTCGCCCTGCTCCACGCCCAGAAGTGGACATACGGAGCGGCTGCCGCCGATCCCCCTTCAAGGTGGTCGACGCGCCAGAGCCGGCATCGTTATCGAGCACGTCACCAAACTGACAGGCCTGGGATGTCCCCAGTACAGGACGCCGGGCCGTGGCAGCGCCCACCTGCCTGCGCCCAGAGCGGCTGTCACCCGCCAGCGCTCTGGTTCGTTCGCTGGGAAGATGGCCGATCCGACGTAGCCCAGCCCCGGAGCCGGTCGATGTCCTAGGGATGTGCGATCGCTCCCGCTCCTTGGCCGTGGTCGCCAGCAGGAGACCTCGAACGGCCCTGGCGCCACGGCTGCGAACAGCGCTTGGCCTGCACCTACATCGATCGCTTCGGCGTCCCGCGTCCCAGCAAGCGGGGCGCAAACTGCCCGAAGCGCGGGGGCGGGGGACTGCACGTGGGGGAGCCCAAGTCCCACGCGGGACGCCGTGTCCTGACGTTGCCGCCGAGCGTCCTCACGGAGCTCAAGGTGCACCGGCGCGCGCAAGTTGCCGAGCGCCTGGCCTCCGAGGTGCGGGATCTCGGGCCGAGAGGGGGTTGGGTCTTCGCGAACCCGACCGGAGGGCCGCTGGACCCCCGGGGCGATGCCCGAGCCTTCAAGTTGCTTTGCGCCAAGGCCGATGCCCCAGCGCGAAGGCTCCACGACCTGAGCCATTCGGCGGCGACGATGATGCTCGAAAACGAGCTCGACCTCCGGACGGCGGGCGCCGTTCTCGGCCACTCTCAGGTGTCGCAGACAGCGCGCTATAGCCATGTTCTTGCAGACCGCAAGGCCGTGGTCGCGGAGCGGATCGAGCACGCGCCCTTCGGTACCAGAGCCACTGCCCTTGAGAAGTATTGCTCTCGGGATGCCGAGCTAAGAGCGTCACACTGCCCGGCCGGTACCAGGACGTCCGCCCACGTTTCACGAATTGTGGTCAAAACTGTGGTCAGCCCCGGTAGCGGCTTGCCTCAGATATTGCCGCGAGGCCCTGAGCAGGTCGTTCCCGCGCCCCCGAGAGGTCTCGAACCTCTGACCCGCCGCTTAGAAGGCGGCCGCTCTATCCTCTGAGCTACGGGGGCCGCCTTCGAAGGTAGTGGAGCGGGAGGCCGTCAGCTGGCCAGCAGTTCGCGGCTCTCGTTCTTGGACGATGGATGACGCAGCTTAGAGAGCGCTGACCGTTCGATCTGCCGGATCCGTTCTCGGGTGAGGTTGAGCTCCAAGCCCACCTCTTCCAAAGTGCGGGGGTCCCCGCTGTCGAGGCCGTAACGGAGGCGGAGTATCTCTCGTTCCCGTTCATCGAGGGCCTGGAGCAGCTTGTTGACCTCGCTGCTGAGCATGGCCTCGCAAACCGCGTCGAAAGGTGTCGGTGACGAGACGTCGGCCACCATATCTCCCAGTTCGCTGTCACCGTCCGGTCCGACGTGGGAATCGAGGCTGACGGGGTCGGTGCCCTGCTGGAGGAGCTCGATCACGTCGCGCTCAGAAATGTCGAGGGCGGCGGAAAGCTCGGCGAAGGTCGGCGACCGGCCCATCTGGCTCTCCATCTGCCGTTTGGTGCGCAGCAGCTTGCGCACCTGGTCACCGGCGTGGACCGGGAGGCGGATGGTGCGCCCGGTGTTGTCGATCCCCCGGCTGATCGCCTGCTTGATCCACCAGGTGGCGTAAGTCGAGAACTTGAAGCCTTTTCGCCAGTCAAACTTGTTCACGGCATGGATCAGGCCGAGGTTGCCTTCCTGCACGAGGTCGAGCAAGGGCAGGTCAGAGGCCTGGTACCTCTTGGCGAGCGACACCACCAGGCGGAGGTTGGCGTTGATGAACTGCTCACTTGCGGCGTCGCCCTCCCGGGCCGCCAGCAGCAATTGCCGCTTGCGGGAGCCATGGACGCCGTGCCGGGCGAGCTGCGCCTTCGCTTCTCGACCTTCCTGTATGAGCCGGGCAAGGCGGCATTCGTCCTCCCTGCTGAGCAGGGGGTACTTGCCTATGCCGTCCAGGTAAAGGCGGACCAGATCCTCGTCCTGGCCTGCGTTGCCTGCATGAATGCCCATCGCCTCTCTTGGGGCCATGAGTACTCATCGGCGTAAACGGGCGGATCGCTTAGTGGTTGACTCCGTAGCTCATCGCGTGGACCAGGCGTCGGCCGGCGGGAGCCGTCCGGCCTATGCTGAGGGCCCGTCGAGCTACAGGTCGCCGAGGCAGTCAGCGGTTCCTTCGGGGGCGACGGTAAACGGCCGGTGGACGGGGTTATGGTCCCACCCAGAAGCGGGCCCGCAGCCTCCGCCACGTGTGCCAAACTAAGGAGTCCGTGGTGGCCGTAGCTCAGTAGGTTAGAGCGCCAGGTTGTGGCCCTGGAGGTCGGGGGTTCAAGTCCCCTCGGTCACCCCACCCAATCCAATCAGCAGGTCAGGAAGCTATCCAAGTCCGGTAGTTCCGTCGGGCGAGGAGGCGACGCTGCCAACCGCCGCCCAGTTAGCTGCTTTGCCTTGCCTCTAGGTACTATCGCGACCTCGCGCCTCTAGCTCAATGGTAGAGCAACGGACTCTTAATCCGCAGGTTCTGGGTTCGAATCCCAGGGGGCGCACCCCCTGACCAGGGCTTTTCCTTAGCAGCTTCCTCCTCGCAGTAGCCTTTGGGCAACAGTTGGGCAACAAGGGAGGTAGGCCGTGAAGGGGAGCCTTCAAGAGCTGGGCGAG
>JBKQUU010000222.1:0-31573 GCA_052325485.1 Acidimicrobiales bacterium
GAGTACGGTAACTCAGTCACCGAGGTCGACAGCTCGACCGGTGCTCTGGTCAAGTTCTTGTCGGGCCCGGCCTACCACTTCAACCGACCGCTCGCCGTGGCGGCGACAGGGTCCCGTGTGTTCGTCGCCAACTACGGCAAGAACGCTCCCGGCCCGAACGGGACCGTGGCTCGCATTGGCGCCTCGGTCACCGAGTTGGACGCGGGCAGCGGTCAGCCGATCACGGATCTCTCGGGCGCGCCTTATGGGTTCGTCCGACCGTTCGCTCTCATGGTGGGCGGGGGCCGTGTCTTTGTGGCCAACTACAACGGCGGCTTCAATGACAATGGGTTCATAACCGAGCTCAACGCCTCGACCGGGGCGTTGGAAGGCGTGCTCTCGGGTGAGCCCTACCACTTCGGCTCCCCGCACGACATGGCGCTCGTCGGTGGCGACCTTTTCGTGACAAACTTTTATGGCGGCCCTAACCTCGATGGTTCGCTCACCGAGATCAACGCTTCCTCGGGCGCCGTTGTGGGCGTTGTCCAAGGGCCGTCCTACCACTTCGCCTATCCCGACGCCCTGGCGGTCGCCGGCCGCCACTTGTTCGTAGCTAACTACGGCGGCAAATCGATCAACGAGCTCCCCGCCTGAACAGGACCGACGGCCACGCCCGCGTGCTCGGGGAGCCCGGCCAACGGACCTGCTGCTCAGGGGCCAGATCCTGCGCCACCTAGCGTGACTGGTCAACACTCTCAGCGCACGACGACAGGCTGACCACAGACGAATCGTTAGACGCTCCTAAAGCGCTCGGGTAGGACGCCGATACTGTCGCTGACCATTTACGAGATGTTCGAGAGCACCACGCCGTCTGGATAGCCGACCACGTCATTGGAAATGAGGACCGTGTGACCGCATTTTCATCGGATCCCGGTGGTGACGTGGTCGACGGCCGCCTGCGATGGACGTTCCGTGCCGCCTCGGTCCTGGTCGTCTGCTATCTGGTCTCCCTGGTCCTCAGCCGGGCGGGTTCTTATTACGCCCCAGTCGACGGGTGGGGGGTCGACCTGTTCGAGTTGTCGATGGGCGCCTTGTGCACCGGCCGTTACTTTGAGGCGTCCTGGCAGTCAACTCAGTCCGCTACCCGGGTATTTCCCCTGGTCTTGGGGACCGGGTGCATCCTTTGGGGGTTGGGGGACGTCGCCCTCACCATCGAGTCGCTCGGAGGCGCCACGCCCCCCGTCCCGTCGGTAGCGGACGCCCTTTACCTGAGCTTCTTCCCCCTCTGTTTCGTCAGCTTCATAATGGTCATCCGCCGGGGGAACGGCGGGTCGCTAGTGGCCACTTCGCTGGACGGGGTGATCGCCGGGCTGGCCGTGGCCACGGTGTGCGCCGCGTCCGTTTTCAGCACCGTCTTGAAGGTGGCGGGCGGAAGTGCTCTGTCGGCGGCCACGAACATGATGTACCCGGTCGGTGACCTCCTCCTACTGGCCCTGGCCGTCGGTGGTATCACCATCCTCCCCAAGCAGTACAGACGGTTCCTGGTGATCGCCACTACGGCGATGGCCTTCAACCTGACCGGCGACACGTTCAACCTCCTCCAGCCGGACAGCAAATTGGGCTACATATGCAATGCCGTGGCGTGGCCCGCCTCATTGTTGATGCTGGCGGTGGCCACATGGGCCCAACCGGTCAACGTGGAGGTCCGGCCAGCCAACGCCTACAACCTGAACACGGAGAAGACCGCAGGGTTCATGTTCCCGGTCCTCGGCGCTCTGGCCAGCATGGCGGTACTCGTCTCGGCCAGCGTCGGGCACATGGGAAGGGCCGCTCTTTCTCTGGCCACCGTGACCTTGGTGGTGGTCGGGGTACGGCTCGTCCTTACCGTGCGCCGGGCCCAGGCCATGAACTCGGCACGTTTCCGTTCGCTGATCGACAACGCCTGGGACATGATCGTGGTGGCCGAAGCCGACTTCGAGATCGCCTACATCACGCCCTCTTCGCAGCGCGTGCTCGGCTACGCCCCCGAGGACCTGCAGGGCAACCCCATCACCGGCATCGCCCACCCCGACGACAGCGGCGCAATGGCCGGGGAGCTACACCGGCTGGCCGATGGGACCACCGAAGTGGCCTCCTTCGAGACCCGCATGCGGCACCACAATGGCGCCTGGCGGACCATCGCTTGGACTGCCACCGACCTCCGCGACGACCCCTCCGTGCGCGGCTACGTGCTCAACGGCGGGGATGTCACCGAGGCCCGCCACGCCGCCGAGGACCTGGCCGCCGCCCGTGACGGGGCCCTGATGGCCTCCAAGGCGAAATCGGAGTTCCTGTCTACGATGAGCCACGAGATCCGCACTCCGATGAACGGGGTTATCGGTCTGACCCAGCTGCTGCTCGGTACCAGCCTCGACGAGGAACAGCACGAGCTGGCCTCGGGCGTCAAGGTCTCGGCCGAGAACCTGCTCGTCATCATCAACGACATCCTGGACTTCTCCAAGATCGAGGCGGGCAAGCTCGACCTGGAGGAGGTCCCGCTCGACCTGGCCGGAGTGGCCGACAACGTGGGGCGCATCCTGGCTGGGACAGCCGATGCCAAGGGCCTGGAGCTGTTGGTCGATGTGCACCCCGGTGTCCCCCGCGCCCTGCTCGGTGACGGCGTCCGGCTCCAGCAGGTGTTGCTCAACCTCGGATCCAACGCGGTGAAGTTCACCTCTGAGGGCGAGGTGGTCCTCCGGGCCTTCGTCCTCGACTGGGGCACCGAACGGGTGGTGGTGCGTTTCGAGGTCATCGACATGGGCATCGGTATCGCCCCCGCCGACCAGGCGCGCCTGTTCCAGGCGTTCTCCCAGGCCGACTCGTCCACGACCCGCCAGTTCGGAGGGACGGGGCTGGGGCTCGCCATCTGCCGACAGCTCGTCGAGCTAATGGGGGGCAGGATCGGCGTGACCAGTGCCCCGGGCGAGGGTTCGACCTTTTGGTTCGAGCTGTCGCTGCGCCGTGGCGAGACCACGCCGTCGCCTCACGCCTCCGGGGGGGCCCGGGACCTGGCCGGGCAGCGGGCCCTGGTCGTCGATGACAATTCCACCAACCGCCGGATCCTGCGGCAGCAGCTCGGCTCATGGGGCGTCGACGTCCTCGAGGCCGTCGACGGCTACGAAGCGCTCGAGCTTGTCGCCGGGGCCGCCCGGGCCGGTAAGACGTTCGACTTTGGCGTGGTCGACCTCAACATGCCCGGGATGGACGGCATGGAGCTGGCCGAGATACTGAAGGCGCACCCCGAGACAGCGACGATAGCGCTGTTCCTACTGAGCTCGTCGGGGGGCCGGCTCGGACCGGCCGAGGCTCATGTGCGCGGCTTCGCCGGCAGCCTGGCCAAGCCCGTCCGTCCATCCGAACTGTTCGACTGCCTGATCACAGGCCTAAACAGCGGGGCGCCGGCGGCCCCGGCGCCACCCATGCCGACCGAACAACTTGAGCCCCGAGAGGTGAAGGGCATGATCTTGCTGGTCGAGGACAACAAAATGAACCAATTGGTGGGGTCGAAGGTGCTGGCCAAGCTGGGCTATGCCTTCGATGTCGCCAACCACGGTGGCGAAGCGCTCCGCGCCGTCCAGGCCAAGACCTACGACGCCGTCCTCATGGACTGTCAGATGCCTGAGATGGACGGCTACCAGGCCACCGCTGAGATCCGCCGTATGGAGGGAGCGGCCCGCCGGACCCCGATCATCGCCATGACGGCGGCGGCCATGGACGGTGACCGCGAGACGTGCCTGGGGGCCGGGATGGACGACTACATCACCAAGCCGGTCCGCCTGGAAGCCGTCGCCGAAGTCCTGGAGCGCTGGGTGGCACGGACGCTGACCGAGGAGCCGGGAGCGGGCCCCATGACCGCCGCGCCGTACGACGAGCGGCCCGGTCCCCTCGACCCGGCCCAGATCGAGCTGCTCCGCAGTCTTGATGACGGCAACGGAGCGGTGTTGCAGGAGATCGTGGGCCAGTACCTGGTCCAGACGGTCGACGGCCGTAGGGAGCTGGCGCAAGCCATCGGCGATGGCGACGCCCAGGCACTGGAGCGGGCCGCTCACAAGCTCCGGGGCGCCAGCGCCAATGTCGGTGCCGGGGGGTTGGCCGAGATATGTTCGGACCTGGAGGCGCTCGGCCGTGGCGCCCGGACCGATGGCGCCGCCGACCTGGTGGGGAGGTTCGACACCGAGTTCACCCGGGTGCGCGATGCCCTCGACCTGGTTGTCACCGGAGACCTAACGTGCGCGTCCTGATCGCCGACGACGACGTCACTAGCCGGCTCATGCTCCAGGCCATCGTCTCCAAGCTGGGCTATGAATGCCTCACGGCCAACGACGGGTCGAGGGCGTGGGAGCTGCTGTCCTCGGAAGTGGTCGACGTCCTGCTCACCGACTGGCTGATGCCGGGCATCGACGGCCCGGAGCTGTGCCGGAGGGTACGCCAAGGGGTGGGCGAGCGTTACACCTACGTCGTGCTGGTCACCAGGATCGGGCACCCGGAGCTGATCCTGGAAGGTATGGGCGCCGGTGCCGATGACTACTTGATCAAGCCGGCCGACCCCTTCGCCGTGCAGACCCGCATGGTGGCGGCTGAGCGCGTCACGGCCTTGCACCGCCAGTTGGTCAGCTTCCGCTCCCAGCTCGAACGGGCCAACCTCGAACTGCTCGGCCAATCGCTCACCGACGCGCTCACCGGCCTCGGGAACCGCCGCCGCATGGAGGAAGACCTGGAGCGCGCCCACGCCCGGGCGCTACGCGTCGGCCGGGCCTACGGCCTGGCCCTGTTCGACATCGACCACTTCAAGGCCTACAACGACCAGTACGGGCATCTCGCCGGCGACGAAGCCTTACGCCAGGTGTCGCGGTGCCTGGCCAAGTTTGCCCGGGCCGACGAGAGCGTCTACCGCTACGGCGGCGAGGAGTTCCTGCTGCTCCTGCCGGATTGCAGCGTCGACGATGCCGCCAATACGGCGCGGCGCCTGCGCCGAGCGGTGGCCGGCATGGCGATACCTCACGACGCCCGGTCCACGACGCCTCCCGTGGTGACCCTGAGCGGCGGGGTCTCGTGCTGGACACCGGGCTCCCCGTCCTCGGTGGCCGACCTGGTCCAGCAGGCGGACGACGCCCTGTTCCAGGCCAAGTCGGCGGGCCGCAACCGCGTGCACGTCGCTACCAACCACGACGCCGAGTTAGAGCGCGCCCCCGTCGGCAGCTGAGCGCCAAGCCACCTCCACCCAGCGCCCCTTGGAACTGGACTCCCAGACGGCGTCGACCAGGACGTTTTCCCAGTGGCCGTCATGGAACGTCGGATAATCATCACTGGGCTTCCCGGCCGCGACGGCTTGGTAGACGGCACGGTAGAGCTCCTTCGAGGCATCCTGGAACCCCTCGGAGTGACCGCCGGGCAGGGAACCCCGCAGGTCCCCAAGCATTATCCCGGGGTCGCGCAGTAGCACCTCGTTGGGCCGGTCGCGGTGGCCCAGCCACAGCTCCTCGTGCCGCTCGGTGCTCCACGAAAGCGAGCCCTGGGACCCGTCCACCTCGAGAGCCAGCAGGTTGCGCCGCCCGGCACTGACCTGGGAGATGACAGCTGAACCATGAGCACCACCCTCCAAACGCAGCATTAGGTGGGCGACGTCCTCGGTTGACACGGCCACTTCCTCAGTCGCACCGTCACCGGCCTCGTACGTCCGTACGTCCTCAACCGGCCGCCGGCGCAGTGGTAAAGCCGTGAAGAGCTCTGCCATCACTGCCGTCACCCTCCGACCAGCTATGAACTGGACGGTGTCCAACCAATGAGACCCGATGTCGCCCACCGCCCGAGAACGACCGCCGATATCAGGCTCGACCCGCCAGTTCCAGTCCGTTGGGTACAGCAACCAGTCTTGCAGGTAAGCGCCGTGGACGTTCCACACCTCGCCGAGCTGACCCATGGCCACCCGCTGACGCGCCTCGTGGACCTGAGGGTAGAACCGCACATTGAAATTAGTGCAGTGAACGAGGCCGCTACGCTCGGCCAGCTCCACCAGCTCGGCCGATTCTCGCGAGTCCAGTCCCAGCGGTTTCTCGCATATAACGTGTTTCCCGGCCGCGAGCACCTGCTTCACCTGGCTGTAGTGGTACTGGTTGGGGGTAGCAATATGCACGACGTCTACCGCCGGGTCCTCAAGAAGTTGGCCCAAATCGTCGTAAACACGGGGGAGCGGGTAAGACAACGCTCTCTTCTGGGCTATTTCTCGGCTCTCGGCGCAAACGCCCACCACCTCGATGCCCAATCGGCGCAAAGCTTCGACATGGACGATGCCAATAAAGCCGACTCCGACCACAGCAGCCTTTACCTCACCAAACGTCTTCATAAGATTTGCCCTCTCTTACTTAAGTAGCGGTAGCTAAAAATGTCTTGCGCGCGAGATATGCCGCGCCGATGACGCCAGCTTTGCCTCCCAGTTCGCTGACGGCGTGCCCGCGTTCACCCAGTAGCCCGATGCGCCCGAGCTCGGCAACGTCGCGATCGATCGTCGACCGGGAGACCCCGGGGTACTCGCTGAGCTCCGACAACGACAAGGGGCCTCGGTCGCGCAAGAGCGCCAGTACCAGCGGGAGGTCTGCGGCGCCGCTCGTGGACTTGGCCATCACTGAGCGCGGGCCCTTATGTGCACCATGGAGGCTACTTCTTACTGTCTTGGGATGAGTTCTTTCCTTTTAAAGGAAGACTTCCACCCACAATGCAAAATACCCTAGCCAGTTTGGGCGAGGATGTCCATAACATGGGAGAGGTCCCTCTCGCGCTGCGGGCCGGAGTCCTCCACGCCCGGCTCGTGGCGGATGCCGCCGAGGACATCGTGGCCTCCCTGGACAATCGAGTTCCTCGCCCTTCACCTACCACCGACGACAAACCCAGGGCAGTATTGAGCACCAGCCAACCGCAGATAAAAGGAAAGTGAGGCTGAACATGAAAATCCTGGCCGTCCCGGCCGTCGTCGGGTTGCTGGCCCTGGGAGGTGCGGGGTTCGCCGACGCCACTTCGCCCGGCCCGACCTACAAGGTGTGCGTCAAGGACAGCCTCGTCTACGGCGCCACCGCCGATGGTGCTTGCCCTACAGGCACCAGTGAGGCGCTGGTCAGTTCGCAGGGCCCAGTTGGGCCTCGTGGCCCTAAGGGGGCCAACGGTACTAACGGCAACACGATCTTGGACGGTGCGGGTGCCCCGGCCCCGGGAGCGGGCAGCAATGGTGACTTCTACCTCGACACCGCCGCCGAAAAGCTGTACGGGCCAAAAATGGCCGGCGTTTGGCCGGCCACAGGTACGGACCTGGTCGGAAGGCCGAGACCGGGCAGGGCCGCGTACGACTGCGCCGCCGCCCCCTACCCCGGGATCGACCTCGCCGGCTGCACCCTCGACCAAGCTGACTTGACCGGCGCCGACCTGGCCGGAGCCGACCTTGTCCGCGCCAACCTGACCAGCGCCAGTCTGAACGGCACCGACCTGCTCGGCGCCAACCTGGCCTACGCCGAGCTGTTGGACGCCAGCCTGTCCGACGCGCTCTTCATCAGCGCCAACCTGACCGGCGCCAGCCTGTCCGGTGCCAGCCTTACTGATGCCAGCCTGGCCGACGCCAACCTGACCGGCGCCGACCTGACCGGCACCTACCTGTCCGGCTCGAACTTGACAGACGCCGACCTGACCGGCGCCAAGATGGCGGGAGCCGATCTGACCAACGTTGCTTGGCAAAACACGACGTGCCCGGACGGCACGAACAGCAACAGCGACGGGGGTACGTGCGTGAACAACCTCTGAGCGGCACGGACGGTACCGCTCCTTATGAGTGGTGGTCAATGATGCCGTTGTCGTAGGCGAGGATGATGGCGGGTTCGCGAGGCTGATAGGTCTAGGCGCAGGCATAGCGACCGGTCCGGGAAAGTGCCAATGTTGGGGTGTGCCTTTTGTCCCAGAACGCAGCATGCTCAATGTGTTCGGTTCCCCGTCGCGTTACGTCCAGGGTAAGGGGGCGACCGCCACCCTGGGGCTGGAGCTGTCCCGCATGGGGCTCACGGGACCGGCCCTGCTGATCGCCGGCGCCACAGTGCGTAGGCAGATGGAGCCCACGTGGGTGAGCGTCCTTGAAGATCAGGGCATCGCCCTTGTCATCCGCACCTTTGGTGGCGAATGCGCGCCATCAGAGATCGACGGCGGCATCTCAGATGCCCGGGCGTGCGCTGCCACCGTCATCATCGGCGCCGGTGGCGGAAAATGCCTCGATACTGCTCGTGCCGTGGCCGGGGCGTTGGATCTGGCCGTCGTCAACTGCCCCTCGTTGGCGTCCTCCGATGCACCTTGTAGTGCACTTTCGGTGGTGTACACCGACGACGGCACGTTCGACCACTACCTGTTCTACAAGCGTAACCCCGACCTTGTCCTGGTCGACACCTCGTTGGTGGCGAGGGCTCCGGTCCGCTACCTGGTCGCAGGCATGGGTGATGCACTGGCCACCTGGTTCGAGGCCCGCACCGTGGTCGAGGCTCGTCAGCCCAACCAACTCCAAGGCGGTACGACCCTGGCGGCCGGGGCCTTGGCCCGCCTGTGCCACGACACCCTCATGGCCGACGGCCTGGCGGCGCGCCACGCGGTGGAGGCCGGCGTGGTGACACCGGCGCTGGAGCGCACCGTGGAGGCCAACACCTTGTTGTCCGGTCTCGGCTTCGAGTCTGGAGGGCTGGCGATCGCGCACTCGGTCCACAATGGGCTCACCGCGGCGCCGGCGACCCACTCGGCGTTGCACGGAGAGAAGGTGGCATTTGGCCTGCTCGTGCAGTTGATCGTGGAAGGCCGTCCCCAGGAAGAGGTCGAAGAGGTGCTGGCGTTCAGCCGGTCAGTTGGTCTGCCGGTGACGCTGGAGGAGGTGGGGCTGGACGCTCCGGACGCGGCCACGCTATTGGCGATCGCCGAGCGGGCCGCGGCGCCGGGCGAGACGGCGCACCATGAGCCCTTCGCGGTGACCGCCGGGATCATCGAGGACGGAGTTCGGGCGGCGGACGCCATCGGCCGCCACGCCTAATGGGCTTCGACCACCGCCCTAGACCCCTGAACGGGGCAAGCTTGCCTGTACGCGGCCTCGGTCACGTCAGGTCGTACGCCTGCATCTCCTCCATCTCGGTGTCCAAGCCCTCTCGCTCGACCTCGTCAGGCACCCGGATCGGCTCGAAGCGGTTGAGGACCTTCAGGATGAGCCAGGTGACGCCGAAAGCGTAGGCCCCCACTAGTAGTGCGGCGACGACCTGCTTGCCGAAGAAGCCAGCATCGCCGGCGACGAGCCCATTATGGCCGGCGGCGTTGACGGCGACGTACGCGAATACTCCCAATAGGATACTGCCGAGAAGTCCGCCGACCCCGTGCACGGCCCAGACATCGAGCGCATCGTCCCATTTCATGCGGTTGCGGAACTCAACCGCCAAGTAGCAAACACCGCCGGCCAGGACGCCGATAACAAAGGCCGCCCATGTCGGCACATAGCCCGCGCACGGCGTGATGCACGCCAACCCCGCCACGGCCCCTGTGAACGCGCCAACGACGCTCGGCTTGCTCGACCTCCACCAGCTGATGGCCGTCCATGCGCACATGGCCACCGAGGCGGCAATGTCTGTATTGACAAAGGCTTGTGCCGCTATCCCGTTTGCGGCCAGAGCTGACCCACCATTAAAGCCGAACCACCCGAACCAAAGCAGTCCCGTGCCGAGGCCGACGAAGGCGACGTTGTGAGGTAGCACGCTCTCTCCTGGTGCGACCTTGCGAGCACCCACGACCCAAACAGAGGCCAGGGCGGCGAACCCGGCGCTCGTGTGTACAACCATACCGCCGGCAAAGTCGAGCACGCCCCACTTGGCTAAAAAGCCTCCGCCCCAGATCCAGTGCACGATCGGTACATAGACGAGGAGGCTCCACGCCACCAGGAACTTGAGATAGCTCTTAAAGTGGACCCGGTCGGCGAATGCCCCGGTGATAAGCGCCGGGGTAATGATGGCGAACATCTCTTGAAAGATGAAGTGTGCCAGCGCCGGGATGTGCGGGGCCCACGGCCCAGGTTTGGCTCCGACGTTCCTCAAGAAGGTCCAAGAGAAATTGCCGATCACCCCTCCGACGTTGCCTGAAAAGGCAAGCGAGTAGCCGACAGCTACCCAGATCACGGTCACAACCCCCATCGAGATGAAGCTTTGCATCATGATGGCGAGGAAGTTCTTCCGCCGCACCAGGCCCCCGTAGAAAAAGGCAAGGCCGGGGGTCATCACCATAACAAGGGCAGCACTAATAAGGACAAACGCGGTGTCGCCGGTGTTGATCACCCTCGCCTCCTTTAGCGGGAAGGGCAGGTTTTCGCTCCCAGTTAGGTTATGAGCTGGTCGAACGCCCGTGTAGGGCCGAAGGTCCCGAGCTCACGACGCTGGCAACTCCTACAGGGAGAGGACGTCGCTGCCCAGCCCAAGCGTGAGCGGGCGGCCTCACACCGGCGTCACACCTTGACGTCGCTCACGCGGCGCGGCGCACGCGACCGCCTCCCGCCGAGCCAGGATGGGTCCCCGTGGGCCGGCCCTCTGCACGCGACCCCATCGGGCGTGCCAAATGGCGCTCGGTGGCATGTTCCCGCCGGAGCGTGCTCTTCGGTCTCGGGGCCCTGCTCCTCGGCGTCACCGGTACGACTTCCCAAGGCGGCGCGGCTCTACCGGCCGTCCGCTCGCAGGCCCCGGACCGGCCTGCTACGCCCTACCCGCTCCCCGCTCCAGCCGTGTACCCCCCGCCGTGCACCAAGCTGCCCATCAGCCCGCCTCCGCGGCTTGCTCCCCCGGCCGTCCCCGAGCCCTCGGTCCCGGTCGTCGCCTCGCCCGGGCCGCGCCGCGTCTCGCTCTCAGCACTTGACGGGAAGGGCATCTGGACCGCCGCCTTCCCCGGCCACCCGATCAACGCGGCCAGACTGGTAGACGACGCCCGGCGCGCCAAGCTGGACGCGCTCTACGTGCGCACAGGCAGCAGTAGCAGCGGGTTTTACGGCGCTCCCCTGCTCAAGGAACTGGTCCCGCTCGCCCACCGCTACGGCATCGCCGTAATAGCCTGGGATTTCCCGACCCTCTCCGACCCGGCCGCCGATGCGGCACGGGCCGCCGACGCCTTCCACTATGGCGTGGACGCCTTCAGCCCCGACATCGAGGAGGCACCGGAGGGCACCTACCTCACGGCCCGGCGGGTGGCCTACTACCTCTCGCTGGTACGCAAGGACGCCGGGCCGAGGCCGGTCATCGCCACCGTGCCCAGGCCGACGACCCTCAGCCTGGGGCCTTATCCTTACGCCGCCGAGGCGCCTTTCGTCGACGCCTTCGCGCCAATGGTCTACTGGTCCTGCGCCGAGCCGGGGGCTGCGGTCACGGTGGCCATCGACGCGCTGCGCCCGCTGCGGCCCGTCGTGCCCATCGGACAGGACTACAACATGGCGGACGAGGGCGGACCGGCGGGGCTGCCGTCCGGCCGCGAGGTCTGGCGCTTCGTCGACGTGGCACGGCGCCACGGAGCGATCGGCGTCAGCCTCTACGACCTCGAGTCCGGGGGCCCGGCCCAGCTCGCCGCGCTCACTGACTATCCCTGGCCACAGGTCACCTACAGCCCGTACTCAGTGCCGTCCCCGGCCAAGAAAGTCCCCGCCCCCAGGACGGCGGCCCTCCAAAGCGGCCGATGGACGGCGGCCGTGGCTCTGCTGCGGGACGGTGCGGGCGCGTCGCTCCCGTCCATATCGTGCGCGTCGGCGCACCAGTGCATCGCCGTAGGTACAAAAGGTAGCGGCGAGGCGGGCACCGGCATAGCCTTCAATGGCGCCCGCACGTGGTCGCCGTCGGCCGAGATCGACGACAACGGTGGGCTCAGCGCCGCCTCGTGCGTCAGGGACGGACCGTGCACCGCCACGGGGGTGGGCTTCGGCGCAGGGGGCGACACCTACCGTTTCGTCCACGGCAAGTGGTCGTCCGGGCCGAGCTCTGTAGCCAGCCTCAACTCGGTGTCGTGCCCTACGGTTGACTTCTGTGCCGGGGTCGGCTTCCTTAACTACGCCTCGGCCTTTATCTTCGACGGAGAGGGCTGGTCCGACCAGATCCCGATCGGCGCCCAGGGCGTCTCGGTCTCGTGCCCGACCACCAGGTTCTGCGCTGTCGTCTCCGAGTCTGGAGACGTCCTCTACTACCAGGACGGCAAATGGACCAAGGCGACCTCGATCGACCCCGACCGGGGCCTCAGCTCGGTCTCGTGCACCAGCGCCGCCTTCTGCGTGGCCGTAGATGCGTCGGGCAACGCCTTGACCGACAAGAACGGAAGGTGGTCAAAACCCAACTATGCGGCGCCGCTTGACGCGCAGTCTTCACTGACCGGGGTGTCCTGCCCGACGACGACACTTTGTGTGGCCGTCGACAGCGACGGCGCGGCCTATTACTACAGCGGCTCCCGGTGGTCCTCATCCCAAGAGATCGCGAACGGTACCTACCTGACCTCGGTGTCGTGCCCCACCGTCAACTTCTGTGCCGCCGCCGGACAGAACGCCTTCATCTCCCCGACCGCGGTGTACGTGGTGGAGGAGGTCGGCGTTGGCGGCGCCGAGAGGGCGTCAAGCCAGTAAGGGGAGGAAAGCCATTATTCTTCCGACAGGTCAATGTTGATCGTCATGCAGACGCTATGGGGGTTAGTGGTGTACTCACCGAAAGGGGCACACCTCACGAAGCCGGCTTTCGCGTACAACGAACGAGCGGGCCCGAAGGCTCCCGTCGTCAATATCTCCAGACTGACGCGTCGGTAACTCGAAGCGGCGGCGAAGGCGAGGAGGTGAGCGACCATCGCCTGGCCCACTCCCTGGCGTCTGGCGGCCTCGCTGGTGTGCATGGACTTCAGTTCGGCGTGCGACTTGTCCAGCCGCTTTAGCGCGACCACGCCGAGGAGGACGCCGTCCCGGCGGGCGCTAAAGAGCGTGACGGCCGGGTCCAATAGGCCCTCTAGGTCCAAGGCGTGCGCGTGGCCCGGCGGGGTGACCTGGTCGGAGAAGGTCAAGTGCCTCTCCACCAGAGCGTGAACGTCCTCCGCCCGGGGATCGTCAGGGGCGATGACAAAGTCCATAGGGGGTGGCTCCATCAGACCAGGTCAGGCGCGACTACACCCTCAGAGCATAAACGGTGCCCGGCCCGGGCCAGCCGGGCGAATGTTTCGTCCGTGTTAATTGTAAGACGGCAGAGACAGCTGTGGGTTGGCCAAATTGACCTCTGGGAAAGGAGTAGACCGACCATCCTCGTCAGGGGTGAACCACCTGTTGTTCCGCGTGTAGCGGTGACGGGGCCCGTGGTGCACATAGTCGCCGAGCGCCTCGATAAGCCGGTCGATGTCGTCGGTCGTGGTCCCGGCCCCGAAACTGGCCCGCAGGGCGCCGCGGCCGTCATTGACGCGCGCTATCAGAGGGTGGGCGCAAAACTTGCCGTCACGCACGCCAACGGCGTGCTCGCTAGAAAGGCAGGCAGCCACCAGGCCGGCCTCATGGCCCCGGACCTCGAAGGCCACGATCCCGACGGCGTCAGTGCTGTCGGGCCAGATCCTTAGGGGGCGGACGGCGCCGAGGGGTTCCAGCCCGGCCAGCAGACGGCGGCGGAGTGCCGTTTCGTGAGCTTCCAGCACGCCACTTTGGACCAGCCCGGTGAGCACCACGGTCGCCTCGGCGAGGGCGACGGCACCGACGAAGTTCGGCGTGCCCCCTTCATGCCTTTCGGGGGACAGCGCCCAATCGGTCTTGTCGATCGTCACGTTCTCCACGGCCCCCCCGCCGGCCAGGTAGGGGGGCGCCTGGTCGAGCCAGTCGCGCCGGCCGGCGAGCACGCCCGCCCCGAAGGGGGCATAGCATTTGTGCCCGGAAAACGCCACGTAGTCGGCGCCCAGGCCCGAGAGGTCGATGAGGCGGTGGGGGGCCAGCTGGGCGGCGTCGACCACCACCCGTACCCCCCGCTCATGGGCCATTTGCACGATGGCGGGAAGGGGGACCGTCTCGCCGGTCACATTGGAGGCACCGGTTATGGCGAGCAGGGCGGCAGGACGCTCCTCCAGGGCCTGCGCCAATCGTCCGACCGTCCCCGCCAGCGTGGGGGCGGAGCGGACGCAGCGATTGGGCTGACGCTGCCAGGGCAGCAGGTCGGCGTGGTGCTCGATGTCCAGGTAGACGACCTCACCGCCGGCGGGCAGGGCTCGCACCAGCAAGTTCAGCCCGTCAGTGGTGTTCCTGGTGAAGATGACGACGTCATCAGGCCGGGCGCCCACGAACCGCCCCACGGTGGCCCGGGCCGACTCGTACAGAGAGGTGCTGACCAGGGAGAGGTAGCCGGACCCGCGATGGACACTGGCGTACCACGGGAGCACCTCGGACACGCGCGCCGCCACCGGCACCAAGCTCGGCGTGCTGGCGGCGTAGTCAAGGTTCACATAGCGGGCCTCGCCTCCCTGCACTAGAGGCACGGCGATGTTGGCCCCCACCAGGTCGGCCACGGGGTGACTGGCCACGGGGCGACTGGCCACGGGGTGACTGGCCACGGAGGCGTCCACCGGGGCGGGCTTCGGTGCGACTATATCCATCGATATAGTATAAATGATCGCAGACTGTATAAATGATGGCAGCTGGCCGAACGAGCGCAGCTAGGGATGGCCGGCACCGGGTGGTGCGGGCCACGCCCTAGCCATAGCTGCGGTCACGGCCCCGACTATGAAGGGAGCAGTATTGCCAACCTCAGGCCAACGTTTGGTGACCCGTCGTGACCTGTTGAAGTACGGCGTTGCCGGCTCTGCCGCGGTGCTCTTGGGCCCGCTGGCAGCAAGCAGCGCCTCCGCCAGCCCTCGTCGCCGCCTAGGCGCGGCCCGCTCGGCCAACGCCGCCCAGCGAGGCGGCACCTTGCGCTTTGCCCGCAGCGTCGGCCCCACGACCCTCGACCCGGCCAACACCATCATCGCCGGCGACATCTACACGCTCGACAAGATCCTCGAGCCGCTGTACGTGACCAACCCCGCCGGCCAGCTGGTCCCCTGGCTGGCCACCGGCTACGAGTTGAGCGCCGACCACCGGACGTTCACGTTCGCGCTGCGGCCGGGCGTGAAGTTCTCCAACGGCAAGCCGCTGGTCGCCGACGACGTCGTCTTCTCCATAAACCGGACGCGCAAAGATGCCGCCGGGCCGTTGTCTTTCCTCGACTACGCCATCACCGACATCGAGGCCAAGGGCACTGACAGCGTCGTGTTCCAGCTGTCCTCGCCCTGGGCGCCGTTCGTGTCCGACATTTCCGTCTTCGCCAACGCCGTGCTGCCGGCCGACTTCGGCGGACAGAGCGAGAAGGACTTCTTCAATGCCCCGATCGGTACCGGGCCGTTCATCCTGGACGGGTTCACACCGGACGCCAACTCGCTCACCTTGAAGGCCAACCCTGACTACTGGCAGGCCGGCAAGCCCTACCTGGACGCCGTCGAGTTCCTCTATGTCGACAACGACAACCAGCGGGTACTGCAGATCCAGGGTGGCCAGGTCGACATCATCGACACCGTGCCACCGGCCAACGTCTCCTCGCTCAAAGCGAGCAGCGGGCTCAACGTGGACCTCTTCCCTGCCTGGCAGGTCGACTTGCTGGTCATGAACGAGAGGCTGCCCCAGTTCGCCGACCGTCATGTGCGCCGGGCGATCACTTACGCCATCGACCGGCCCGCCCTCGTGCACGCGGCGAGCTTCGGCACGGCCAAGCCGGGGGGCTCGTTTTTCCCTCCCAGTCTCCAGTACTACTCGGCCAGCACGCCCGTCCTCGCCTACAGCCTGGCCCAGGCCAAGGCCGAGCTGGCACAATCAAAGTTCCCCAAGGGTTTTTCGACCAAGCTGCTTATCGACGGGGGCGTCCAGAAATGGGTTACCTTCGCCGAGATCATCAAGGCGCAACTGCAGTCCATCGGCATAAACGTCGAGATCACCCCCCTCGACCACTCCGCCTTCGAGTCGACGTTCCAGAAGTACGACTATGACATGTTCATCGACTATGCCATCAACGACATCAGCGACCCGGACGAAATGGCTTCGTTCGAAGTGGACGTGAAGAACGGCGGGTCGGAGTCGTACTGGTCCAACTACGACGACCCGACAGCGATCAACCTGGTGCATGAGGCTGAAGCCGAGTACGACAGCGCCAAACGAGCTGCTCTATATGCGCAGATCCAGGCGATAGTGGCCGAGGACGCCCCGTTCGTGGCCCTCGACTACCCCCCTTACATCTACGCCGTGTCCGACCATGTCAACGGGTTCGAGGTCAACCCCGGTGGCGCCTACCGTCTCGAGGACGTCTGGCTAACCTGATCTGATGCTGCGTTACGCCGCCCGGAGCGTGGCGGCTGCGGTGCTGGTGGTCTTCGGGGTCACGCTGGCCACGTTCCTCTTGATGCACTTGGAACCCGGGGACCCGGCCCGAGCCGTGCTCGGGCTGCACGCCACGCCGTCCGCGGTCGCCGCGCTACGCCGGCAATGGGGCCTCAATAGCTCCTTGCCGGTGCAGCTCGGCCGTTTCCTGTCCCAATTGGGGCGCGGCAACCTAGGCCAGTCCTACATCTACAACGTGCCCGCCGCCTCGCTGATCGGCGGCCGCATCGGCCAGACGGCCGCGCTGGTGGCGGTAGCCACCATCTTCGCCGTCATCTTCACCGTCCCCCTATCGGCGCTGGCCGCGTCCCGCCAGAACGGCGTCGCTGACCACGTCGTGCGCGCCCTTTCGGTCGTCGGGCTGGCCCTTCCCGCCTTCTGGTTCGGGATCGTGCTCATCGAGGTCTTCGCCGTACACCTCCACCTGCTCCCCGTCGGCGGTGCGGGCAACGGGTTCGGTGGCCACCTCAAGGCCCTTGTGCTACCTGCGCTGACCGCCTCGTTCGCCATGGCGCCGATACTGGTGCGCAGCCTGAGGGTGGGGATGCTCGAGGTCATGGACGCCGAGTTCATCGCCGTGGCCCGGGCCAAAGGCTTGGGCGAGCTCCGGGTCCTGTTCGCTCACGTGGCCCGCAACGCCCTGGTACCGACGGTCACTTTGCTCGGCCTCAACATCGCCTATCTCATCGGCTCGACTGTCATCGTGGAACAGGTCTTCAACCTCAACGGTCTGGGGTCGCTCTTGTTGAGCTCGATATTGAACCGGGACTTCCCGGTCGTCCAGGCCACCACGCTGGTGCTCGGCGCCGGTGTCGTGCTCGTCAACCTGGCCACCGACCTCCTCGCCGCCCGCCTCGACCCCCGGATCAGGTTGCGATGACCACCCTCTCCGGCCTGGACGGCCCGCCGCCAGCACCGGGTGGCGTCCCTTTGGCGGTGGCCGGCAAGCGCCCGCGTTCGGTCCTGGCCTACCGGGCGCGGCACAGCCCGACGCTGATAACCGGCGGCGCCATCACGCTGGCGCTGGTGCTGGTGGCAGTGCTCGCCCCCCTCATAAGCCCGTACCAGCCCGACCACCAGGACCTCTACAACATATTGAGCGGCTTTTCGTCCAAACACCTCCTCGGTACCGACGAGCTCGGGCGCGACGAGCTCTCGCGGCTGATCTGGGCGGCCCGGACTGACCTGAGGGTAGGCGTCCTGGCCGTCATTTTCCCGTTTTGTTTCGGCACGGTTGTCGGGACGCTGGCCGGCTATCGCGGCGGCTGGCTCGATACCGTCGTGATGCGCGTTGTCGACGTGCTGATCGCCTTCCCTTTTTACGTACTGGTCATCGGGTTGATATTCGTCGTCGGGACGGGCACCACCGGGATTTACGTCGCCTTTGCCGTCGTCGACTGGGTCGTCTACGCCCGCGCCGTCCGCTCAACGACGTTGGTGGTGCGCGAATCGGACTATGTGGCCGCCGCCCGCACCGGGGGCCTGCCAGACTGGCGCATCCTGTGGCGTCACGTCCTGCCCAACACCATCACCCAGGCCGTGGTCTACCTGACCAACGACGTCGTCCTCGTGATCGTTGCCGTCGTGACCCTGGGGTACCTGGGCCTCGGCGTCCAGCCGCCCACCCCGGACTGGGGGTCAATGATCAGCGAGGGCCAGGAGTTCTTGACCACGTACTGGGCGCTGGCGACGCTGCCGGGCGTGGCCGTGCTCATCACCGGCCTGGGGCTTTCGCTGCTCGGCGACGGGCTGGCGGACGTCCTACGCCCCCAATGACCGGCCCCCCATGACCGGCCCGCAATGACCGGGCCCGTGCTCAAGGCGCCGGTGCTCAAGGTGCCGGTGCTCAAGGTGTCGGACCTGACCGTGAGCGTCGGGCGGGGCCCGGGGCGCCACGTGGCCGTTCGGGACGTCGGTTTCGAGGTCCCGGCCGGCGGCTCCCTGGGCGTGGTCGGAGAGTCCGGCTCGGGCAAGAGCCTGACCTTGAGAGCGCTGATGGGCTTGTTGCCCCCGGGCGTACGGGCCGAACGAGGCGTCGTCGAACTGGCGGGAGAGCCTCTCCCGTTCGCCGGCCCGGCCGCCCGTCGGGCCCGCCGGGGCCGGCTGGCGATGGTCTTCCAGGATCCTCTCAGCGGCCTCGACCCCGTGCACACCGTTGGCGCGCAAGTGGCCGAGGTGCCCCGGCGGGTGCTCGGGGCGTCGGGCGGGGCCAGCCGGCGACGCGCCGTGGAGCTGCTGCGCCTGGTGGGGATGCCGGACCCCGAACGGCGGGCGCATGCTTTCCCGCACCAGCTCTCGGGCGGCATGCGCCAGCGCGTCCTCATCGCCCTGGCGCTGGCCTCCGAGCCCAAGGTCCTGCTGTGCGACGAGCCGACCACGGCCCTGGACGTCACGGTGCAGGCTCAGGTCCTCGAGCTGCTCGACGACGTGCGCCGGCACCTCGGCGTGGCCGTCGTGTTCGTCAGCCATGACCTTGCCGTCGTGCGCCAGGTATGCGACCGGCTCGCCGTCATGTACACCGGACGGCTCGTCGAGACGGGGCCGGCCGGCGCCGTCCTCGACCGACCGGCCCACCCCTACACCCTCGGCCTGCTCGAGGCGGTCGTGGACCTCGACGACGTGGACCATATGCCGCGGACGATACCCGGCACCCTGCCCGACCTGGCCCACGTGCCGACCGGTTGTTCGTTCCATCCCCGTTGCCGCTTCGCCAGCGAGGACTGCGCCCGGGAGGTGCCCCCCCTCCGTCCCCTCGATGACAGGCAATGGGACGAGGGGGAGGAGCCCGGCGGGGACGAGGCTCGGGGCACGGCCTGCAAGTACCCTGAACGAGTGATCGCAGGGTGAGCCCCGGACAGGGCCCCCCATTGGACCAGGCCCTTGCCGTCCCGCCTGCCGCCGTCGACCCGCGCTCGGCCCTGCTGGCCGCGGACGGCCTTCATGTTTCGTTCCCCTCCGGTCCGAGGCACCGCCTCGTCGCCGTCGAGGACGTCAGCTTCACCTTGTGGGAGGGCGAGACCCTCGGCATCGTCGGCGAATCGGGGTGTGGGAAATCGACCGTGGCCAAATGTCTGGCCGGGCTGTTACGACCTGGTTCGGGGACCGTCTCCCTCCAGGGGATGGCGCTGCCTCCCCGGCGCACCCTCCAGCAGCACCGCGCCGTCCAGCTCGTTTTCCAGGGCCCCTACTCCTCCCTCAACCCCCGGCTGTCCGTGCGCTCGGTGCTAAAGGAGCTCCTCTTGTTCCACGGCTTAGCCCGCGGCCCTGCCCTCGAGGACCGCTGCCGGGAGCTCATGGCCCTGGTCGGCCTGCCCGACGGCGCTCTGGACGCGTACCCGTCGTCCTTCTCGGGAGGCCAACGCCAGCGCATAGCCATAGCCCGGGCGCTCGCCGTCGAACCTCAGGTCGTCGTGGCCGACGAGCCGATCTCGTCGCTCGACGTTTCCGTGCAGGCGGCCATCCTCGCCCTCTTCGCCGACCTGCGGGACCGGCTCGGGATCGGGATCGTGCTGATCTCGCACAACCTGGCCGCAGTGCGCCACGTCTGTGACCGGGCCGCCGTAATGTACCTCGGGCGCATCGTCGAAATTGGGGGAAAGGACGAGATTTTCGCCGACCCCCGCCACCCCTATACCAGGGCCCTGCTGGCGGCGGCCCCCCGCCTGCGGCCCAAGCCCGACGGGGTGGGGGCGCGGCTCAAAGGCGAGCCCCCGAGCATGACGGCGCGCCCCCCCGGGTGCCCGTTCCATCCCCGTTGTCCCCGGGCGGAGGCCGTATGTGCGACCGACCTGCCCCCGCTCTTGCCCGCCCCGGCCGGGAGCAACCGGCTGGCCGCCTGCCACTTCCGGGAGGAGAAAGTATGAACCGGTCCGAACTGCTCGATGTCGCCCCCGTCAGCGCCGCGGAGTACGTCGGCATCGAGGACCTCTGCCGCCAGGTGATAGGCACCGAGCAGACAACCCTGGTCGTGCAGGGCGAGGCCACCGTCCTGCTGGAGGCGGCCGCCCGCGGCCTGGGCCGGCCCGGTGGCCGCGCCCTCAACCTCGTCAGTGGCCCTTACGGGGCCACCTTCGGGGAATGGTTGGCGCAGGCCGGGTCCGAGGTGGAGAACCTGGTCGTACCGTTCGACCGCGCCGTGCGGCCCGAGCAGGTCGAAGAGGCACTGGCGCGCCGGGGCGGGGTGGACGTGGTCAGTGTGGTGCACGCCGAAGCCGCCACCGGTGTGGTCAACGACCTGGCCGGCATAGCCCAGGTGGCCCGGGCCCGGGGGGCCCTGGTCGTGGTGGACGCGGTGGCCTCGGTCGGGGCCGAGCCACTGGCCATCGACGACTGGCAGCTCGACCTGACGGTGCTCGGCGCCCAGAAGGCGCTGGCCGGTCCGGCGGGCGTGAGCGTGGTCATGGCCAGCCCGGGCGCCTGGGCGGCTCTGGCCGCCCACCCCTCCCCGTGGCGGGGCTCAGTGCTGTCGTTGCTCGATTGGCGCGAGCGACGGTCCGGCGCCGGCCGCTCCGTGGTCCCCGTCGTCACCGGCCACCTGGAGACCAGGGCGCTCGGCGCGGCCATGGAACGCGTCGGGGCGGAGGGCCTGGACCGGGTGGTGGCCCGCCACCGCGCCGCTAGTGCCGCCACGCGGGCAGCGCTGGCGCCCCTGGGGCTCCAACCGTGGGCCCGCCAACCTGGCGAGGCCGCCTCAGTGGCCACGCTCGTGCGTGCCCCGGCCGAGGGGGCGCGGGCACTTGTGAGCGCGTCGCTGGCGGCCGCCGACGAACTTGCCGTGCCGATCGGGACGGCCCCGGGGCCCCTGGCCGGGGACGCCCTGAGGATCAACCACACGGGGAGGCGAGCCGCTCTTACGACGGTGTGGGGCGCCGTGGCCGCCCTGGCCCGAGGTCTCGGCTCCCTCGGCCATGACGCCGACCTCGCCACCGCCCTCGCCACCGCCACTGAGACCTGGTACAACACCATCCAGGCCCGGCCCCGTGAGGGCTACTTCTTGGCCGGTTCGTAGTACGGGTTGGCGCCCGCGGCGTGGTCAGTCACGTCGACGATGCGGACTATCTCGGGCACGGACGCCTTGATGGCCACCTCGATGCCCTGGCCGAGGGTGACGGCAGCCATACCGCAGCCGGCGCAGCCGCCGCTGAGGCGTAGGTAGGCCGCCCCATCTTCCACCGCCACGAGGTCGGCACGGCCGCCGTGCGCGGCGATGGACGGGTTGACCTGGGCGTTCAGCACTTGGATGACCCGCTGCGCCACGTCCCCGCTCAGGTCGGGGGGCGGACCTGTCATGGTCGGGCTGGCCGGGGGCACCGGGGGGCGGTTCGGGTTACGGATGCTCATGCCTCCGGCCAAAAGGTCCTGGTTGAGGTCGAGCACCGAGCCCGCCATTTTCGGGGCGCTGGCCGCTGGGACCACGATGGTCAGGCCTTCCTGGGCCCCGGTCCAGGCGTCCGGCCCGGCATCACGGGCGGCCTGGAAGTACATGTCGTAGGTGTAGGCATCGCCCATGGTCCCACTGACCTCGACCCACAGGGCTAGTGGCTCCGCCGCGCCCTCATCGCCAAGTAACTCCAGCACCTTGGCCAACGCCTTGGCCGTCAGTGCCAAGACCGGTGCCCCGCGGGGATCGTCGTAAGTCATGGCGGACCTGCCCCATCACGGTTCGTGGGAGGCCATTCTATGGTATGGCCCGCGTACTGCTCCTACTGCCCACCGAGACCTACCGGGCCAAGGACTTCCTGGCCGCGGCCAAACGTCTTGGCGTGGATGTTGTCGTCGGCTCCGAACGGCGCCAGGCCCTGGCCCGGGCCATGGGCGACGGGGCCGTGGTCGTCCCCCTGGGCGACATCGACGCCTCGGTGGGGATCATCAGCGCTCTCCACGAGCGGTTGCCCCTCGACGCCGTACTGGCCGTCGACGACCAGGGCCTGGTCGTGGCGGCAGCCGCCTCGGCCCGCTTGGGGCTGGCCCACAACCCCGTCGGCGCCGTGGCCGCCACCCGCGACAAGGCTGTCCTGAGGGCCCTCCTGTCGGCTGCCGCGGTGGCCCAACCCGCGTACCGGGTGGTCCCGCCCGGCCAGAGCGTGGCCGCTGCTGCCGCCCAGGTCGGTTACCCCTGTGTGGTCAAACCGGTGTCGCGTTCGGGGAGCCAGGGAGTGGTCCGGGCCGACGACGACATCCAGGCGGCGGCCGCCGCCGACCGCGTCCGGGCCATCGTCGGGCCCCGCGAACCACTCCTCGTCGAGGCCTTCGTCGTCGGCGCCGAGGTAGCCGTTGAGGCCCTGTTGGTGGGCGGGGCCCTGGAGGTGCTGGCGGTCTTCGACAAGCCCGACCCGCTCGACGGCCCGTTCTTCGAAGAGACGATCTATGTCACCCCTTCCCGCCAGCCAGCACCCGTCCAAGCCTCCACGGCGGCCACCGTGGCCGCCGCGGCCACGGCCCTGGGGTTGCGAGAAGGCCCCGTCCACGCCGAGTTGCGCCTCAGGCCCGATGGCCGGCCCGTGGTCATCGAGGTGGCCGCTCGTTCCATCGGCGGCCTGTGCTCCCGAGCGCTGCGCTTCGGGGCCGGGGTGAGCCTTGAGGAGGTCATCGTGCGCCACGCCGTTGGCGCCGGGCTCGGGGGGCTGCGCCGGGAGGTGCAGGCGTCGGGGGTGATGATGCTCCCCATCCGGGCCGCCGGGGTGCTCGAGAGGGTGTCGGGCCAAGCCGACGCCCTGGCCGTCGAGGGCGTGGTCGGCCTCGAGATCAGCATCGCCGCCGGCCGTGCCGTGGTCCCCCTGCCCGAGGGTGACCGGTACCTGGGGTTTGTCTTCGCCCGAGGCCTGGGACCAGCCGATGTCGAGCTCGCTCTGCGCCGGGCCGAGGCGGCCCTCCACGTCGTCGTCCGTCCCGGCTCGTGAGCGGGCTGTACAGCCCGACGAGCAGGACCGGCGCGGCCCCGGCGTAGGCTTGACCGGTGAAGGTCTTGGTGGTCTCGACCTACGAGCTGGGCCACCAACCGTTGTCCGTGGCGACCGTCACCGGTCTCCTGCTGGCCGCCGGCCACCAGGTGCGCTGCGTCGACCTGGCGGTGGGCACGCTCTCAGCCGACGATGTGGACTGGGCCGATGGGGTCGCCCTGTCGGTGCCGATGCACACGGCCATGCGACTGGCCCGCCGGGTGGCGGGCGCCGTGCGGGCGCGGCGGGCCCAGCTGCCCCTGTGCTTCTTCGGCCTCTACGCGGGGATGGCGGGGGATCTGACGCTGAGCTCGCCGGCTGACGCCGTCGTCGCCGGTGAGTTCGAGCCCGGGGTAGTGGCGTGGGCCGGTGGCGCCGCCCCGTGCGCCCCCGTCCAGCTGGGCCGTTTTGAGGCCCGGGTGCCCGAGCGTCGACTGCTCCCCGAGCTGGGCCGCTACGCCCACCTGGCTGTCGCCGGTGAGCTGAGGCTTGTCGGTTCGGTGGCCGCCAGCCGGGGCTGCTCGCACCGTTGTCGGCACTGCCCGGTCCCGGTCGTCTACGCCGGGCGCGTCCGTGCCGTGGCGGAGGAGATCGTCCTGGCCGACGTCGACCAGCTGGTGGCGGCCGGGGCCCGTCACATCAGTTTCGCCGACCCCGACTTCTTCAACGCCCCGCGCCATGCCCGCCGGGTCATGGCCGGGGTGCACGAGCGCCACCCCGGTCTCAGCTTCGATGCCACTATCAAGGTCGAGCACCTCCTGCGCTACCCCGAGATGCTCCCCGAGCTGGCCGACGCCGGCTGTGCGTTCATTGTCAGCGCCTTCGAATCGGTCAATGACCGCACCCTCAGCCTCCTGGACAAAGGCCATACGGTGGCCGACATGTCAGAGGTGGTGATCGCTCTACGCGCTCACGGTCTCGAGGTGCGCCCGTCGTGGTTGCCGTTCACCCCGTGGACCACGCTGGCCGACCTGGTGGGACTGGTCGACTTCGTGATATCCCACGACCTGGTGGCCAACGTCGACCCGGTCCAGTACAGCGTGCGGCTGCTGGTGCCCGATGGTTCACTGCTCTTGGCCGAGCCGGCCATGACCGCCCACCTGGGCAGCTATGACCCGGCCCGGCTGGGTTGGGCCTGGGCCCATCCCGACCCGGCCATGGACCGTCTCCAGGTGGACATGGCCGCCCTGGTCGAGGCGCAGATCGGCCGGAGCCCGGAGCGGACCTTTGCCCAGGTCGACGCCTTGGTCCGTTCGTACGCCCTGGACGCACCGGCGCCGCCCGCCCGAGGAGCCGTTTCGGTCGGTCCCCGGGGTGACCGGGCCCGGCTGAGCGAGCCCTGGTTCTGCTGCTCCGAGCCCACCGAGGCCCAGCTCGCCCCGCTCGCCCCCTTCGGGACAGGGCATGACCCGTGAGCACCGGGAGCAACCAGGACGCCAGCGCGCACCGGGCCAGTGGTGACGATGGCGGGAGCGACGAGGTCGTGCGGTCATCGTTGCGCTACGGCAACCCGTGGGCTGACGCTCCCCGCGCCCGGGGCCCACTGAGACAGCTGCGAGGCCACCTGGTACTACCGGTGACAGTTTGGCTGGCCGGGGACGTGGGTGGTGACGGGGCCCCGTTGACCGGGCTGACCGTATCATCTGTGCTGTTGAGCGAGGGCGAGCCCCCCAAGCTCGCCGGGTTGGTCACGCCAAGTTCAGACCTGGCCGACATGATCGGTAGCTCCTCGGACCGGTTCGTCGTCCATCTCCTGGGCGCCGCCCATCGGAGGTTGGCCCAGCATTTCGCGGGCGACCTGGCGGCCCCCTCGGAGCTATTGGTGGCTGAGGGCTCACTATACGGGCCGCTGCTCGTAGCCGTCGGCGACCGGGCCCTATGCCGCACCACCTCGGTCAAGCCCTTCGGCTGGTCTTTGCTCGTTGAGGCCGAGGTCGAAAGCGTCCAGGTCGCACAGGCGGGCAAGGGGCTGGCGTTTTACCACGGCGCCTTTCACGTCCTGAGCTGAGGGGCTTCAGGTGACCGGGGGAGGGGCCCCGTCCGCACTGGTCGCCAGCGTGTGGTCCCAGTCGCACAGCGCGCAGGCGTGACGGAACGCACTGCGGGCGAAATCCAATGCGACGGCGCCTGGCTGAGCGCTCGAGCGGACATCGTCCCAGTCCAGGATGTACTCGCCGAGGGCGGCGTCCCAACGCGCATGGGGCGAGGAAAGCGAGGTCCCTGCGAAGCCTTCCGGGGCTGGGTACGCGTACGCGTAGAACGCCGCCTTAGCGTACCGTCCGTCGCCGGGCCACCAGCCGACGGCCACCTCCTGGGCGTCCATGGCGTTGCGCATAATGAAGTCCCGCGATGGAGGTTCGGCGGGCCGGCCCGAGAACAGGCTGACGGCCAGGTCGAACGAACCCCACCAGGCGTTGACGGGCGTCGACCGGCCACGGTACGGGGCCCTGAAGGCGGCGAGGACCATAGCCGCCTGGGTGGCGGCGGCGAAGTAGTCGGCCACCTGACGGGGGTCGTAGCGGGCGTGCTCGCTGTCGCGGTCGAGCGGCACCTTCCAGGGGACCTCCTGGGGCGTCGGGTCGATCTCTACCGGGCCGGCCAGCCGGCCGACGGCGGCCAGCACCTCAACGGTCACGGTCCCGACGGACCGGTCGGGGGTGAGCGCGACGCGCTCGACCTGGCCGTCGCTGTGCTCGATGACAGCCTCGTGGGCCCGCAGGTCCAGGGCGACGCCGAGCGACCCCGAACCGTCTGGGGCCGGCAACGGAGCGGTCTCCAAGCCCCGTGCCGTCAGGCGCAGCGCCGCGTGCTGTAGCTGTGGCTCGGGTGGGGCGAGCTTCGCCGCCAGCTTGCCGAGCACCTGGCTATGCCCGTGGAGGGTGTCGCAAGTCTCGCTCCAACGCTCGTAAGAAACCACCGGCCAGCTTGACATGGCACTACGGTAGCCACCATCGCCCAAGCGCACAGAGCGAGCCGTGTGGTCCGGTACTTCAGCCCTGGAGAGGCCATTGCGCACCTACTTAGGGATTGCCCCAGGCGTGGGCAAGACATACGCCATGCTGGCCGAGGGCCGGCGCCGCCGGGACGGCGGTGAGCGGGTCGTCGTCGGTTGGGTCGAGCGCCACCCCCGAGACGAGACTCGCGCCCAGCTTGGCGACCTCGAAGTGGTCGCGCCGAGAACGGCCGCCTACCGAGGCAGCACGTTCGCCGAGCTCGACGTCCAGGCCGTGGTCGCCAGTGGCGCCGAGCTGGTGCTGGTGGACGAGCTGGCCCACTCGGTACCCGACAGGGGCCGAGGACGCTGGGAGGACGTGGGTGACCTCCTCGCCGCTGGGCTTGACGTCCTGACGACTGTGAACGTGGCCAACCTGCGGTCTGTGCGGGATTATGCCGCTCGTATCACGGGGGTCGGAGCGGTGGAGTCGGTGCCAGACGAATTTGTGCGCTCCGGCGAGGTCGTCCTGGTCGACGTGGCCGCCGACCTGCTCCGGCGCCGCATCGCCTCGGGGAGGGTGTACTCGGCCGACCAGGTCGGGGGGGCACTGGCCGATTATTTCCGGGCCTCCAATATCGACGCCCTCAGCGAGCTGGGCCGGGCCTGGATGGCCGATGACGTCGAGGTCGTCGCCGGGGACCTTCTCGTGCGCCGGGGGCTGACCACGCCGGCAACCCGCCAGCTGGTAGTAGCGGGGGTCTCGGGGTCAGAACGCGGTGAGCCCGTCATCCGGGCCGCCGCTCGCTTAGCCCGGGAGTCTGACGCTGACCTCCTTGTCGTCCATGTGGAGCTCGACGACGGCCCGCCACCGCGACGGCGCCCCGAACTGGAGCGGGAGCGCCGCCTGACCGCCGAACTGGGGGGGACCTTCAACGAGATCCAGGCGCCAGCGGTGGCATCGGCTCTCGCCAACGTCGTGCGCGCCAGCGGCGCGTCCAGGGCGGTCGTCGGTCATCGCCGGTCTCGCTGGGGATGGCCGGCCCGCTGGTCGGTTGGGTCGCGCCTGCGCCGGCTGCTCCCGAACGCCACCATAGACGAGGTGCCCGGAGCCGACTTCGTAACTGAGTAGTCCCGGACGGCCCTAGCTCTTGGTCACCCCGGCATGGACGACCACTACCGGTACGGTCGACATTCGGAGCAGTTCGTGCGAGACGCTCCCGAGCACGACGTCGGCGACCTCGCTGCGGCCCCGGTTGCCCACCACGACGAGGTCGGCCTCCAAGCCTTCGGCCAAGCCGGCAAGCTCGGGGGCGATATCGTCGGACTCCTGGAGGGTGAGCTCGGCGGGGACGCCCAGGGCCCTGGCGGACTCAGCCGCCTGGCGGAGAACGGGATCCGCCTCCTCGAGCCGCTGTTGCGACGGGCCGTCTTGCGGGTTTTCCCGGTACACCTCTTCTGCCAATCGCGAAAAATGCACGAAGGCGGCCCGGGCCCCCAGGCTGGCGGCCAAGCGCAGGCCGACGTGGGTGGCCTGCAGGGAGGCCGGAGAGCCGTCTACACCGATGACGACGTACTTCATGACTTCCGTACGCTAGCAAGTACCGGGCTCGGTTCCCACCCCCTTTTACGGGTGGGCCTGGTCCCCGCCTGGGCCCACCTAACTACTAGGTTGCGTGGCGAGGAGCCGGCAAGATGCGACGCCCTGAAGTTGTGACCCTAGGGCACTTGGTGCCCGTAGACCTACAGTGCGCCCACCAAAAGGCGCCGCTGTCGGTCGAGGTAGAACGCGTCCGGTTCAAGTGGCGGACCGTGGGCCGGGGGCCGGCGGCGCGCCAGACCGCCTACCAGGTGCTCGTGGGCCACGACCACGGAGACCCTGCGGCCGGTAGCGAGCTGGTATGGGACAGCGGCCGCGTCGAGTCCGAGGACGCCAGCGACATCGTCTACTCGGGGGCGCCGTTAGCGACGGCCCGCCGGTACTGGTGGAAGGTCCGCGTCTGGGACAACGGGCGCCAACCGTCGCCCTATAGCGCCGCAGCCACGTTCGAGACAGCACTAGGCGGCGACGACTGGGAGGCCGTCCTGGTCGGGCTGGGGCCCCGCGACGAGCCTTACGAGCCGCCGTCGGGCCACGGGCCGGTCGACCCCGTGGCCCTGGCCATGGAGCCGGCCCCGTACTTGAGACGCGCCTTCGTCCTCGACGACGACGTCCGTTCGGCCCGCCTTTACGCCTCCGCCCTAGGTACCTATCAGGTGTCCGTCAACGGCCACAGGGTCGGCGGTTCGGTACTGGCACCGGGCTGGACCGACTACGCAAAGCGCATGCTGTACCAGGCCTACGACGTGACTGGCCTGCTCAGCCGAGGTGACAACGTAGTGGCGGCCATCGTGGCCGACGGCTGGGCCTGCGGCTTCTACGGGGAAGACCCCAAACGCCCGGGCGGGCACTATGCCCGCCACCCTCAACTGCTCCTGCAGCTGGAGATGACCCTTGCCGATGGCTCCCGACGGCGGCTGGCGAGCAACCACGAGTGGAGGAGCTCGACGGGCGCCGTCGTCTACGCCGACCTGCTGATGGGTGAGCGCAGGGAACATCAGAGGGAACCACAGGGCTGGGACCAGCCCGGATATGACGCCTCGGGGTGGCGGGGCGTGTCCTGTTACGAGCGTGGTCACGCCTTGCTTGTGGCCGACCCCGGCCCGCCCGTGCGGGTGTGCGAAGCCCTACCCTGGCACAGCATCGTCCGGGGCCCCTCGGACGAGCTCGTGGTCGATTTCGGCCAGAACCTGACGGGCTGGTGCCGGCTCATCATCGACCAACCGGAGGGCACCGACATCCGCGTCCGTCACGGCGAGGCCCTGAACACCGACGGCAGCTTGTACGTCGACAACCTGGGCACAGCCCGCCAGACCGATTCGTACACCACCGCCGGCGGGCAGGAGATCTTGGAGCCTTGCTTCACCGTCCACGGCTTCCGGTACGCGGAGGTCACGGGCCTGTCTGGCGAGCTGGGCCCGGGTGCGATAACCGCCTGTGCGGTCGGTTCGGACACGCCTCGCACGGGGTCCTTCGAGTGCTCTGCGGCTGATGTCAACAGGCTTTATGCCAATATCGACTGGGCCCAACGGGACAATTTCCTTAGCATCCCTACCGATTGCCCCCAGCGCAACGAGCGGCTCGGGTGGTTGGGCGACGCCCAGATCTTCGTCCGCACGGCGGCGTACAACCGAGACGTGGCGTCCTTTTTTTCCAAATGGCTTGACGACGTGACCGACGCGCAACTGCCGTCGGGCGCCTTCCCTGACTTTGCCCCTCTCCTGGGCCACGATCGTCCGGGGGCGCCGGCCTGGGGGGACGCCGGCGTCATCGTCCCCTGGACCATATACAAGATGTACGGGGACAGGGGGATATTGGAGCGGTGCTTCCCAGCCATGACGGCGTGGATGGAGTTCTTGGCCGCCGCCAACCCCGGCCACCTGCGGGCCTCGGGGTTGGGCAACAACTACGGCGACTGGCTCGCCCCTAAGGGCGACCTCACCCCCCGGGTGCTCCTCGCCACCGCCTATTGGGCCTATGACGCCACCCTCATGGCCGAGGTGGCGGGAGCGCTCGACCACCCTGACCTGGCCGCCCGTTACGAGGACCTGGCGCAGCAAGTGCGCCAAGAGTTCGCCCGGCACTACGTTGACGATGCCGGGCGCATTATGGGTGACACGCAGACGGGCTACGTGCTGGCCTTGCATATGGGCCTGGTGGGCGAGGACCTCCGCCCCGCGGTGGCCGCTCACCTGGTCGAGGCGATCGCCCGGGAGGACTGGCACCTCTCCACTGGTTTTGTCGGCGTGGGCTACCTCCTGCCGGTACTCAGCTCCACCGGCCACAACGATGTCGCTTACCGGCTCCTAGAGCAAAGAAGCTTCCCATCGTGGCTGTACACGGTGGACCGGGGGGCGACGACGATATGGGAGCGCTGGGACGGCTGGACCGAAGAACGTGGTTTCCAGTCACCGCGTATGAACTCGTTCAACCACTATTCCCTTGGTTCGGTGGGCGAGTGGCTGTACCGCTTCGTGCTGGGTATCGAGCTGGCCCCCAAGGCCGCCGGCTTCAACCGCGTGGTGCTCCGCCCGTACCCGGGCGGTTCGTTGCGCTGTGCCCGGGGGTCGTTCCGCTCCGTACGCGGGGAGATCGCCACGTCCTGGGCCCTGGAGGGCGGCCGCTTCACCTTCTCCGTCAGGGTCCCCGCCAATGTCCAGGCGAGCGTGCACGTCCCCTCGGCGGAGCCATCAGCCGTGGTTGACACCGCCGGCCGCGGGCCGGCGAGGGTCGAGGACCACCCTGGTGGGCCAGGCCAGCGCGAGGCCGTTTTCGACGTCGCCCCGGGTGAGCACTCGTTCTCGGGCGCCGCCTTGGGCGGCCACTGACGGAAGGCCTTGGGCCACCCCGCAGGCGCTTCCGCAAATCGACCGGAGAACCGCCAAAGCTTTCAGGCCAGTTCGGCCCGAGCTTCGGCGAAGGCGCGCACGGCGCGCTCGAGATCTTCGCGTGTGTGGGCGGCGGAGATCTGGGCGCGGATGCGCGCCCGGCCCAGGGGCACAACTGGGTAGCTGAAGCCAACGGCATAGACGCCCTTTTGCAGGAGCGCATCGGCCATGCGGGCTGCCAGCACGGCGTCACCGAGCATCACCGGGACGATCGGGTGGTCGCCGGGGAGGATGTCGAAGCCCAGCCCGGTCATCTGGCCCCGGAACCAAGCCGTGTTCTCTGCCAGCTTGGCCCGCAGGTCGTCGCTCTCGTCCAACAGGTCGAGCACGACAAGCGAGGCGGCGGCGATGGCCGGGGCCAGGGAGTTGGAGAACAGGTAGGGCCGGGACCGCTGCCGCAAGAGGTCGATGATCTCCTTGCGGCCGCTGGCGTACCCGCCGCTCGCTCCTCCGAGCGCCTTGCCGAGCGTGCCGGTGACGATGTCCACTCGGTCGGCGACGTGGTGCAGCTCGGGCGTCCCCCGTCCGTGCTCACCGATGAACCCGACGGCGTGCGAGTCGTCGACCATAACCATGGCGTCGTAGCGCTCGGCCAGATCGCAGATCTCCCCCAAGGGCGAGACGTAGCCGTCCATGGAAAACACGCCGTCGGTCGCTATGAGCCGGCGCCGGGCGCCGGAGGCCTGCTGCAGCTGCTCCTCGAGGTGTCCCATATCCCGGTTGTGGTAGCGGTAACGCCGCGCCGCGCACAGCCGGATCCCGTCGATG